>PGZT01000057.1 GCA_002841455.1 Firmicutes bacterium HGW-Firmicutes-21
TTTCTTTGGTTTATGCTCTACTTTTTTTCTTTTTCTGTAAAGCTCTATCGCCACCCCAACATTTATTATAGAGCCTAAAATTACAAAGCCGTACGGAGCGACTGAGTTAGAACTTGGTCGCTTTTATATTGATAGCGGTTCTGAACCTCAAGCTGGAATTTTAACAATGGCAATTATAAAAAACATCGCAACTTATATCAAGAATTTACTTGTTTATTATGGTATCCTTGGAATAATGGAGGGAACAAAATGTATGAATGGAATGAAGCTATCCAGAAAATGATTGATTGGATTGAGGATAATATTACCGAAAACCCATCTCTTTTGGACATGTCAAAGCAGATAGGTTATTCACCCTTTTATTGTTCAACTCGTTTTCATGAAATTGTCGGTATGACTCTTAAGAGTTATATGGCGGGGCGACGGCTCTGCAGAGCAACTTTAGAAATAAGGGACACAAAGGAGCGAATACTCGATATTGCAATCAAAAACGGATATTCATCACAGGTAGCGTTGACAAGAGCTTTTACCTCCGCATACGGATGTACACCGTATATGTACCGTAAAAATCCGTGTCCGCTGCCGCTGTTCAATAAAAAAGAGGTTGTGTTCCCCTGTGAATATCATCAAAAAGGAGAGCGAATAATGAATGAGATAACAACATCAAGGTTTCGCATCGAATATATTCCCGCACATAAATATATAGGAATATATGATAATAATGCAACGGGATACGGGGAAATGTGGGCAGGACACGATTGTGATAAGGTGACGGGGATAGTTGAGAGCATGAATCACCTTTGCCATCCCGTTGTAACCGCACATACTGCCGGCTGGATATGGAGGAACGGTATAAGGAGCTATTTTTATGGACTTGGTGTACCGCTTGATTATAGCGGCGAAATCCCTGAAGGCTTTGAGATAAGGGAGATTCCCGAAAGCTACTACCTGGTTTTTTATCATCCGCCGTTTGATTATCTTAGGGATAACGACACTGTTATGAGTAAAGTAGAGTCACTTGCGTGGAATTTTGACCCATCAACCAAAGGCTACAAATGGAACGAGGAAGCGTGCCAGGATTATCAAAGGCATTACCCCGAGGGACTTGGGTATCAGGTTCTGAGACCGATAGTAAAAGCATAGAATCAGTATCTACGAAGCCGGAGCGAAATGCTCCGGCTAAAATTTTGTAAAAAATATTTGCAAAAAAGCATTGACAAGGGTATATTAATGTGATAAGATAATAAACTGCACTATATTGCCCGAAGATTCGGCATTTTTTAGAAAAAGCGGCAAAAATAGTAAATTTTAATTAAGATATATGTATCTTTTTTGTATCTTTTTTAGAAGAACAGTGCGTTTGTCCAAATATTATTACAAGTATAAATATAGCATTTGTTAAAAATTGAATGGAGTGATTGGTTGATATGCTAAAGGAACAGCAGCTTGGTAAGGTCGTGCGAATGTCCTTTTCACAAAACGAAGAAGTGCTGAAAATGCCCAATCTGATTGAAGTACAAAAGAAGTCCTTCAGAGAGCTTATCGAAAGGGACATCAAGGAGGTACTTGCCGACATTTCCCCAATGACCGATTATTCGGGAAACCTTATTATCGAGTTTATCGGTTATTCGCTCAGCGACACGCCAAAGTATGCGGTTGCGGAGTGTAAGGAGAGAGATGTAAACTATGCAACCCCGTTTAAGGTTACTGTTCGATTAACCAACAAGGTAACAGGTGAGGTTAAGGAGCAGGAGATCTACATGGGTGATTTCCCGACAATGACCGACAGCGGTACCTTTATAATCAACGGTGCGGAACGGGTAATTGTTTCGCAGATAGTTCGTTCCCCCGGTATTTATTATAATCAGATAGACGACAAAACAGGCAAGCATCTGTTCTCCGCTACGGTCATCCCCTACAGGGGTGCATGGCTGGAATATGAGACCGATTCCTCCGATGTTTTTTATGTAAGAATAGACAAGAACCGTAAAATGCCCATTACGGTGCTTTTACGCGCTTTTGGGTTAACCAATAACGAGGATATCATAAGCAGATTCGGCGATGAGCCCTTGCTTAAGGCAACCTTTGAAAAGGATATAACGATTGCCGAGGCTGAAAAGAATATCAGCGAGGGCACGATGTCCAACCCGACCCACGAGGCGTTAAAGGAGATATACAGAAAGCTCCGTCCCGGAGATCCGCCCATTGTGGAGAGCGCACAGGTTCTCCTGAACAACTTGTTTTTCGATTCCAGAAGATACGACCTGTCACCGGTCGGAAGATATAAATTCAATAAGAAGTTAGCACTGTCAAAGCGTATTGTCGGGCAGACACTAACCCGTCCCGCGGTTAATCCCATTACAGGCGAGGTTGTTTTCGAAGCAGGCTACAAGCTTATGAGAGTTGATGCCGAGGCGATTGAAAAAGCCGGTATATACGAGGTGTTTGTAAAAGGCAGCACGGAGGAAACGGAGAAGGAGATTAAGGTTTTCACCAATAAGATGGTGGATGCCTCCGTTATCTGCGGATTTTCCAATGAGGAAATGGGTCTTAACGAATATGTAAGCATTGACCCGTTGCTTGATATTATAAGCAAGGTCGGACTTACTGATGTAAATGAGCTGAAAAACGCCTTTATGCTGAGAAGGGACGAGCTGATTCCGAACCATATATCGGTTGACGATATATTTGCGTCGGTAAACTATTTAATATGCCTTTCCTACGGAATAGGCAAGAACGACGATATAGACCACCTCAGCAACCGCCGTCTTCGGTCAGTCGGAGAGCTTCTCTACAACCAGCTTAGAATCGGTTTTTCCCGTATGGATAAGATTGTCAAGGAGAAGATGACAACACAGGACATTGACACGGTAACCCCTCAGTCATTGATAAATATACGCCCTATAGTTTCTGCTATAAGAGATTTCTTCGGCTCGTCGCCGCTCTCGCAGTTTATGGATCAAACCAATCCGCTTAGCGAGCTTACTCACAAACGCCGTCTTTCCGCACTCGGCCCCGGCGGCTTATCGAGAGACAGAGCCTCCTTTGAGGTGCGTGACATACATTACACCCATTACGGTAGAATGTGCCCGATTGAGACTCCGGAGGGTCCCAACATCGGTCTTATATCCTATCTCGCAACCTATGCGAGAGTAAACAGCTTCGGTTTTATCGAGGCTCCCTATCGCGTGGTTAAAAACGGTGTCGTTACCGATGAGGTTATTTATCTGACCGCAGATGCGGAGGATGAATATATCGTTGCCACAGCCAATGAGGAAATCGACGAAAACGGACATTTCGTAAACCGCAAGGTTGTAGGTCGTCACAGGGACGAGGTCATGGAGTTTGAGGCAAATAAAATCGACCTTATGGATGTTTCGGCAAAAATGGTGGTTTCGGTTGCTACCGCAATGATACCCTTTTTGGAGAATGACGATAACACCCGTGCGCTGATGGGCTCGAACATGCAGAAGCAGGCTGTTCCGCTTATGATAAACGAATCTCCGATAGTCGCAACGGGCATGGAATACAAAGCCGCTTATGATTCGGGCGTTCTTGTACTCTGCGCAAACGGCGGGACGGTTGAATCGGTAACCTCGAGCGAGGTGGTCGTTCATACCGACAGCGGCAGAAGCGAGACTTATAAGCTGATAAAATTCAAGCGTTCCAATCAGGGAACCTGTATAAATCAAAGACCGCTGGTGGTCAAGGGTCAAAGAATCGAAAAGGGCGATGTAATCGCCGACGGTCCGGCGACAGACCACGGCGAGGTTGCGCTCGGAAAGAACATTTTAGTAGGCTTTATGACCTGGGAAGGTTACAATTACGAGGATGCGATTCTGATTAACGAGCGCCTTGTAAGAGATGACATATACACCTCAATACATATTGAGGAGTATTATTGTGAATCCCGCGATACCAAGCTCGGTGCCGAGGAAATCACAAGAGACATTCCCAATGTAGGCGATGATGTTCTCAGAGACCTTGACAGCGAGGGAGTTGTCCGTATAGGAGCGGAGGTTCGTGCCGGGGATATCCTTGTCGGCAAGGTAACTCCGAAGGGCGAAACCGAGCTGACCGCCGAGGAAAGGCTGCTCAGAGCCATTTTCGGTGAAAAGGCAAGAGAGGTAAGAGACACCTCCTTGAAGCTGCCGCACGGCGAAAGCGGAATTGTGGTGGATGTAAAAGTATTCTCCCGTGACGATTGCGATGTTCTCCAGCCCGGAGTCATTAAGGTCGTAAGGGTATTTATAGCACAAAAACGAAAGATTTCTGTCGGAGACAAAATGGCGGGACGCCATGGAAACAAGGGTGTTATCTCCCGCATACTTCCCTCCGAGGATATGCCCTTTTTACCGGACGGAACACCGCTTGATATCGTGCTTAATCCTCTGGGCGTTCCCTCCCGTATGAATATCGGACAGGTTCTTGAGGTCCACTTGGGTATGGCGGCGAAGAAATTAGGCTGGAAGGTTATGACGCCGGTGTTTGACGGCGCAAACGAGAGAGATATTCAGGAATGCCTTAAAATGGCGGATATTTCCCCTGACGGAAAAACGGTGTTGTACGACGGCAGAACAGGCGAGGCTTTTGATAATCAGGTAACCGTAGGCTATATGTATTTCTTAAAGCTGCATCATCTGGTTGACGACAAGATTCATGCACGTTCAACGGGTCCTTACTCCTTGGTTACACAGCAGCCGCTCGGAGGCAAGGCGCAGTTCGGCGGTCAGCGCTTCGGAGAGATGGAGGTCTGGGCGTTGTATGCTTACGGTGCCGCATATACCTTACAGGAGATTTTAACCGTAAAATCGGATGATATTAAAGGTCGTGTCAAGACCTATGAGGCTATAGTCAAGGGACAAAATATTCCCACACCGGGCGTGCCGGCATCCTTCAAGGTTTTGGTCAAGGAGCTTCAGTCGCTGGGACTTGATGTCCGTGTCAGAGATAGAAACGATAAAGAGATTACGCTTAAGGATTACGGCGAGGACGAGAGCGAGGACGAGAAGAAATTCTCGGAGAGCGAGCTCGGAGCCAATATTATCGAGCATCCGGAGGATATGATGCTTGATGACGAGGAGGGCGTGGTAGCCGCCGACGGTGACGAGGACGACGAGGTTTTTGACGACGATGTTTACCAATATGACGAGGTTATCGTCGACGGCGGCTCCGACGATGACGGCACAATCGATGATGAATAAAGAAAGGGAGATAAATTTATGATGGAAAATATGGAATTTGAATCCATACAGATAGGTCTTGCATCTTCCGAAATGATACGATCCTGGTCATATGGCGAGGTAAAAAAGCCGGAAACCATAAATTATCGCACCCTTAAGCCCGAGCGGGACGGCTTGTTCTGTGAGAAGATATTCGGTCCGACAAAGGATTGGGAATGTCATTGCGGAAAATATAAGCGCGGAGTGCGTTATAAGGGCAAGATTTGCGAGAAGTGCGGAGTTGAAATAACGACAAACAAGGTAAGGCGTGAGCGTATGGGTCATGTGGAGCTTGCCGCACCTGTTTCCCATATATGGTATTTCAGGGCAATCCCGTCCAGAATGGGGCTGCTGCTGAACCTGTCGCCAAAGCTATTGGAGAAGGTTCTGTACTTTGCGCAGTATATAGTTATCGATCCGGGCGAGGATACACAGCTCTCCAAATATCAGCTCCTGACCGAACAGCAGTACAGGGATTACCGTGAGAAGTACGAGGACGATTTTTCTGCCGGAATGGGTGCGGAAGCTATACAGAAACTGCTTGCGGAGATCGATCTCGAGAAGGAAGCGGAGGAGCTTAAAAAGGATTTGCTGACCTCACAGGGACAGCGTAAAATCCGTGCTATAAAACGGCTTGAGGTCGTGGAGGCGTTCAGACTGTCGGGTAACCGACCGGAATGGATGATTTTAGAGGCACTGCCGATTATACCTCCCGAAATAAGACCGATGGTTCAGCTGGACGGCGGCAGATTTGCCACCAGTGACCTTAACGACCTATACCGCAGGGTTATAAACAGAAACAACAGGCTTAAACGCCTTATGGAGCTTGAGGCTCCCGATATAATCATCCGCAACGAGAAGCGTATGCTTCAGGAGGCGGTTGATGCTCTTATCGACAACGGCAGGAGAGGAAGACCGGTTACCGGTCCCAATAACCGTCCGCTAAAATCCCTGTCAGAGATGCTGCGGGGTAAGCAGGGACGGTTCAGACAGAACCTTCTCGGAAAACGAGTCGATTATTCGGGTCGTTCGGTTATCGTTGTCGGTCCGGAACTGAAGATATATCAATGCGGTCTTCCCAAGGAAATGGCACTTGAGCTGTTCAAGCCCTTTGTTATGAAGACGCTTGTCGCAACGGGAAAATCCACCAACATAAAGGATGCAAAGAAGCGGGTTGACAGAGCAAATGCCGAGGTTTGGGACGCACTCGACTCGGTTATTAAGGAGCATCCCGTTCTGCTTAACCGTGCGCCCACGCTGCACCGTCTTTCCATACAGGCGTTCGAGCCGGTTCTGGTCGAGGGCAGGGCAATAAAGCTGCATCCGTTGGTTTGTACGGCTTTCAACGCCGACTTTGACGGCGACCAGATGCCTGTTCATATTCCGCTTTCCGCAGAGGCACAGGCGGAGGCAAGGTTTCTCATGCTGTCGGCTAACAACCTCCTTAAGCCGGTAAACGGTCGTGCCGTTACCGTTCCTTCGCAGGATATGGTGCTCGGCTCCTATTACCTTACGCTTGATAAAGAGGGTGAAAAGGGCGAGGGCAAGAGCTTCCGTAATTTTGAGGAAGCTGTTATGGCGCACGAGAACGGGCTTATCAGCCTGCACGCAAGAATAAATGTACGGGTAACAAAGGAGATAAACGGCGAGCTAAAGAGCGGCATCACCACGACAACGCTCGGAAGGCTGATATTCAATCAGCCGATACCGCAGGACCTCGGCTTCGTTGACAGAAGCAAGCCCGAGAATATGTTCAAGCTCGAAATCGACTTTGTGGCATCCAAGGATGAGCTATCCGTCATTGTTGACAAGTGCATTAAATATCACGGTAACGCACTCACCTGCGAGGTTCTTGATAAAATGAAGGAGCAGGGCTTTAAGTATTCCACAAGGAGCGCAATTACTATATCCGTTTACGATATGACCATTCCGCCCGAGAAAGAGCAGCTGTTGGCGGAAGCGGATAAAAAGGTAGACACTATAACCGATTTCTATAAAAAAGGACTGTTGTCCGACGAGGAGCGTTCCGCAAGAGTTGTTGCCGTATGGGACGAATGTACCAAGAGCGTCACCAATGCGCTTCAGAACAACCTCGATAAGTACAACCCCATTAATATGATGGCGGTATCCGGTGCGAGAGGCTCGATTAAGCAGATAAGACAGCTCGCCGGAATGCGCGGACTTATGGCTTCCGCCACAGGTAAAACCATTGAGATACCGATTAAGGCAAACTTCCGCGAGGGTATGAAGATACTTGAGTACTTTACTGCGGCGAGAGGCGCAAGAAAAGGACTCGCCGATACCGCTCTTCGTACGGCGGACTCGGGTTACCTCACCCGCCGTCTGGTCGATGTTTCGCAGGATGTTATTATCCGTGAATACAACTGCCACGATGACAGAGGACTCTGGATGCGTAAGATTGTCGACAAGCTTCCCGGAGGCAAGGAAGAGGTTATCGAGCCGTTTGAGGATCGTTTGATCGGCAGATATGTTATCGGCGATGTAACTAATCCAAAAACCGGCGAGGTTATCGTTCCCAACGACACCATGATTGACGAGAATCAAATAGCAAGAATTTTAGAGGCGGGCATCGAACAGGTGCATATCCGTTCCGTAATAAACTGCAAGGCAAAGCACGGCGCATGCGTGCATTGCTACGGCTCCGATTTGGCTTCGGGACTCCCCGTAAGCATAGGCGAGGCGGTCGGTATCATTGCGGCGCAGTCAATCGGCGAGCCGGGTACTCAGCTTACAATGAGAACATTCCACAGCGGCGGTGTTGCGGGCGGTGATATTACGCAGGGTCTTCCCAGAGTCGAGGAGATTTTTGAAGCAAGGAAGCCTAAGAGAACAGCCGTACTCTCCGATTTCAACGGAAAGGTACGCATAGAAGAGGCTAAAAAGCTTAAGCAGATTATCGTCACCGACGACGAGACCGGCGAGGAGAAGGGAACATCGGTTCCGATTCTTACCAAGGTAATCGTAGACGACGGTGCTCAGGTCGAGAAGGGTCAAAAGCTAACCGACGGAACCGAGAGCCCCGGCGACATACTCAGAATAAGCGGACTTAATGCGGTTTACGAATATATTATAAAAGAGATACAACGGGTTTATCGCTTGCAGGCGG
>PGZT01000058.1 GCA_002841455.1 Firmicutes bacterium HGW-Firmicutes-21
GAAACGCACCTAAAGGCTGCGTTTCACGATTGTGCCGTTTTGTATGCAATACAAATGGATACATCTTTTGTATCCAAGGTACAAAACCGTATTTGAAAGATTTATCTTTCAAACTTTATTTCCTCTTATAAATAATTCTGCCGTTTGAAACGGTCATATCTATCTCAACATTATCACCGAAAACGGTAAAATCGGCGTCGAATCCTGCGGCGAGTACACCCTTGGTTTTTAACCCGACCATCCGAGCCGGTGTCATTGTTATCATACGAACAGCGTCGCAAATGTCAACGGAGGCAAGGTTAATCATATTCCGCACAAGTCTGTCTGCCGTTGCTATGCTGCCGCCGAACGCTTTACGGTCACTGAGCTTTGCGACTCCGTCCTCTATGTAAACGGTGACGCCGTTCCTGAGTGAGCCGAGTATGGTCTCTCCCTCGGTTTGTCCCGCACCTCTCATGGCATCGGTTACCAAGGCAACCCTTCCCGCACCCTTCATCCTGTATACATGCTTTAATAGGGAAGCGGGCAGATGACAGCCGTCTGCGATAATCTCGACATCAAAATCCTCAAGCATATATCCGCTCTCGATAAGCCCCGGATAACGCAGTCCGTCCCTCCGCACAAGTCCGCTCATACCGCTGTAAAAATGGGTAAGCAGGGTGTAGCCGTTTTCGTATGCCTCTATTGCTTGCTCGTAAAGAGCATCGGAATGACCGATTGAAGCAAGTATGCCCCTTTTCTTCAATTCCGAACCCAGCTCCATACCGCCCTCAAGCTCGGGAGCGGCTGTCCAGCGGAGTATTCTATCGCCGCCAGACTGGATTATCCTGTTATAATGCTCTGTTGTTGCCAATTTAAGGTAGCTCTCGTCCTGTGCGCCCTTCTGCTCTGCGGAGAAATACGGTCCCTCAAGGTGGAGTCCGGCAAGATATGCGCCGTCATTCTCGGCGTTTTTCGCTTTATCAAAGACCGCAAATACCTCAAAAAGCTCCTCGTCGGGGCAGGAAAGCGTGGTGGGGAGCAGTGTGGCTGTTCCGTGCATGGCATGGAGCCGTGCCGCTCCCAAAAAAGCATCGACAGTGCCGTCCATAAAATCATGACCGCCACCGCCGTGCACATGTATATCGATAAAACCCGGAGCAACAAAGCTGCCCGAGCAGTCGTAAACGATATAATCGCCGTCATCCATCTTCTGCGTACCCACATAGGTTATGCGGCTGAAGCTCCCGTCGGTTTGATAGCAGACCTCGCCGTCCCGTATGACACGCATCGGGGTAACAACATTTCCTTTTATTTTATGCTTTGACATATTTTTTACCATTCCTAAATCGAAGGATTTATCTTTAAAATTATCTCCTATTTGTATATAAGCACAACGGCGTGTGCGGCAATACCCTGCCTTGCTCCGGTAAAGCCCAGTCCCTCCTCGGTTGTCGCCTTGACATTAACCATGTCGTCCGGCAAACCGAGTACAGATGCAATATTTTTTATCATATCCGGAATATAAGGGGCGAGCCTTGGTCGCTGTGCTATTATTGTTGCGTCTATATTGCTTATCCTATAGTTTTTCTGCTCTATGATACTTTTTACCTTCTCCAATAAAACAAGGGAGGAAATATCCTTTAAACCGCTGTCCGTGTCGGGGAAATGATGCCCGATGTCCCGCAGTGCCGCCGCTCCTAAAGCAGCGTCGCAAATTGCGTGTAAAAGCACATCCGCATCCGAATGACCGTCCAGCCCTGTTTCGTGCGGGATTATAACTCCGCCGAGAACAAGCTCTCTGCCGGCAACAAGTCGGTGAACATCATAACCATGCCCGATTCTTATGCTGTTCATCGTCAGATCTCTCCTTTGGATTGCAAAAAAAGTATTGCTTTAGCTGTTTTTATGTCCTCAGGGTCGGTCAGCTTAATGTTTGTCTTAGGTGTTTCTACATAGGTTACGGCAAAGCCCGCATTTTCGGCCATTGTCGTCTCGTCGGTTGCGGTTAGCCCCTGTTTTTGAGAGAGAGCAAATGCCACAGTATATATTTTTTTGGAAAACACCTGCGGGGTCTGCACCGAAAACAGATACCTCCGCTCCGGAGTATATATGGTTTTGGCATCGGGGTTTACATATTTTACAGTATCCGTAACGGGATGAGAGGCTGTCGCCGCTCCGCTCTCCCTTGCCGCATTAATTACGGCGTTTATTATCTCGGGGGTTACAAAGGGCCGCGCACAGTCGTGTATGCAGACAAATCCGTCGCCTTTTTTTGTCTGAGCAACACCGTTATATACCGATATGGCACGGGTCTTTCCCCCGTCGGCGAAAATTACCGGTTTATCCGTTCCCGAAGGAATAAGCGGCGTAAACATTGTTTTATCCTTACAAACAATAATAATTTCATCTACGGAGGATGTAATAAACGCTTCTAAAACATATTCAAAAACCGTTTTACCACAGAGCTTTATAAGCGGTTTGGCAACCGTACCCATACGGGTTCCGCTGCCTGCCGCCACAATTATTCCGCTTGTGAATATATTATCCCTCGTATTCATAGCCGATTTTCAGAGCCTTTACATTAAGCTCACCGAGCTGCGGCTTGGATTTGGGTGCAGCCGCCATCAGACATTCTCCGAAATAGGCATAATCGAAAAGATTATATGCCTTTAGGAGCTGTCCGAGCATTATAACATTCGCCAATCCGCCAAGATTGTTTTCATCCGCAAGACGGGTAGCCGGTATGTATTTTATATTTACATCATCCCGTTTTGTTTTTATCCCGACAAGCGAGCTGTCGAGTATAATAATTCCGCCGCTTACCACCTTGTCCTCAAATTTTTGGAACGAGGGCAGGTTCATTGCGACGAGTATATCGGGCTTGGAGACCACAGGCGAGCCGATAGGCTCATCCTCAATGTTCACCGAGCAGTTGGCTGTTCCGCCACGCATCTCGGGACCGTAGGAGGGCAGCCAGCTGACCTGCTTGCCCGATTTCATACCTGCAAGCGCAAGCTGCTTCCCTGCAAAAAGTATGCCCTGACCGCCGAAACCGGCTAAAAGAATTCCGCTCATTTCTGTTCGCCCTCCTTGGTAACATCCTTGTAGACTCCTAACGGATAATAGGGCATCATAGCTTCACGCACCCAATCAAGCGATTTAACGGGGGATAATCCCCAGTTGGTGGGACAGGTGGACAGCACTTCGACAATCGTCAGCCCAAGCCCTTTGCTTTGTATCTCAAACGCCTTTTTTATCGCTTTTTTTGCGGACAGTACATTCTTAACGCTGTCGACCGAAACACGCTCCGCATAAGCGACTCCGTCAAGAGTGGAGAGCATCTCGCAGACCCTTATCGGGCTGCCCTGCACATCGTTTTTTCTGCCGTAGGGAGTGGTTGTGGTAACCTGTCCTATGAGTGTGGTCGGTGCCATCTGTCCGCCGGTCATTCCGTATATGGCGTTGTTAACAAAGATTATCGTTATGTTTTCCGCTCTTGCGCCGACATGAATTGTCTCGGCTGTTCCGATTGCGGCGAGGTCGCCGTCGCCTTGATAGGTGAATACCGTTTTTGTGGGGTCGGCTCGCTTAACACCTGTTGCGACAGCGGGTGCTCTTCCGTGAGGTGCCTGTATCATATCGCAGTTGAAGTAATTATAAGCGAAAACAGAACAGCCGACAGGAGCAACGCCGATAGTGCTGCCCTCAAGACCGAGAGCTTCAAGCGCTTCCGCAACAAGACGGTGAATTATTCCGTGTGTACAGCCCGGACAGTAGTGAAAGGGTGTCTCGGTTAATGCGTGCGGCTTCTTAAATACTACCATTATATTTTACCCCCTACTGCTGCATACTTTTTGATATTTTCAAGTATCTCGTCGGGAGTGGGGATAACTCCGCCCGTTCTGCCGAAGTGATACACATCTTTTTTGCAGTTAATCGCAACCTTTATATCATTTATCATCTGACCCATATTCATCTCGACGGACAAAAAGGTTTTTACGCTTGTTTTATCTGCGAGGCGGTCAAGCTGCTCGCTCGGGAACGGGAACAGCGTTACAGGTCTGAACAGACCCGCCTTTATACCCATCGTTCTTGCGTGCTTCACCGCCGTTTTTGCGATACGGGCGGTAATACCGTAGGAAACGAGGATAATCTCTGCGTCGTCGGTCAGATATTCCTCGTACTTAACCTCTTTTTGCTTTATCTCATCATACTTTTTGAACCGTTCTATAATTGTTTTTTCCAAAACATCGGGTTGTATATAAAGGGAGTTTACCACATTATACGGTCTTTTGCCGCCATGCCCCGTGCATGCCCAATCCTTAGGGGGTAGAGTCCTTTTCTCCTTTGCTTCCAAATCGACAGGCTCCATCATTTGTCCGAGTGCGCCGTCGGCAAGGAGCATTACAGGCATACGGTAAATATCGGCTAAATCAAACGCTTCTCCGGTAAGAGTAGCCATCTCCTGCACCGACGAGGGTGCAAGAACTATTATATGCATATCTCCGTGACCGAGAGCCTTTGTAGCCTGATTATAATCGCTCTGCGCAGGCTGAATACCGCCCAAGCCGGGGCCGCCTCTCTGAACATTTACGATAACGCAGGGAAGGTCGGAGCCTACGATATAGGATATTCCCTCGCCCTTTAGGCTTATTCCGGGGCTGGAGGAGGAGGTTATAACTCTCGCTCCCGCAGCGGCGGCGCCGAGCACCATATTTATAGCCGCTACCTCGCTCTCCGCCTGAAGACAGAGTCCGCCTATCTTAGGCATATTCTTTGCCATATATTCGGGTATCTCGTTTTGCGGTGTTATCGGGTAACCGAAGAAAAGCTTGCAGCCCGCACGGATTGTAGCCTCTGCAATCGCTTCGTTTCCCTTCATCAGAACCTTCTCAGACATTTATTTATCCCCCTTTTCTACGATAATTACAAGATCGGGGCACATTGTTGCACACATAGCGCAGCCGATGCATTTTTCCATTTCGAGAACGCATGCCGGGTGGTAGCCCTTTGCGTTTATCTGCTTATCATCAAGCAGAACGATTTTTTTAGGGCAGGCATTAACACAGAGTCCGCAGCCCTTACATAAATCGATTTTGAAGGTTACTTTGTTCATTTTTCTCTTATCCTTTATGTAAATTAATTTTCAGAAAAGTTGCTTGGTCCTGTTTTTTATAGGAACGGTATTTAAAACATCCAATGTATCCAATGCGGTTGTCGCCACAACGGGCAGCCCGCTTATCTCGGACAGCCTGTCGGCTTTACCAAACGAAGCCTCCACAAGAGCGGCGGTGGTTTCGGTTCCGAGGTTGGAGTTGTTTATTATCCCGGAAAAGGTCAGATGCGAGGTATTCTCAATCTGTCGCAGCAGCTCAAGAGCGCTCTCCGGAGTAGCTGTCATAGGGCGGTAGCAGTTGAAAACATAGTACATAATATAACCGCTCTTTTGGTATTTGTCGTAATCCGCCGACAGGGCAACCGCACCGTCCGCATCTCCTCCGACATCCACAATGCTGTATTCGTCGGTTATAAATATCGAATAATATTCCTTCGGCAGAGAGGGTATATCTACATTGGTGTTTGCAAATTCGGGTATTATGGTTCTTACGCCAAGGGTGCTTAGCTCCTTAACATTGTCGGCACTCCGAAAATACGGATTAACGATATCGAGGTCAACAATACACACCCGCTTGCCGTCTGCCGCAACAGCCTCCGCAAGATTAACAGCAATGTTGGTCTTTCCGCTGCCGTAATGCCCCGCTATTATAATAATTCTGCTTTTTATCAGGTTATTCACTATATATTATATCCCTCTGATTATGTCGCCGCTCTTTGCGGAATCGACCTCCAAATAGAACTCCATCTTAGCGTGCGGAGCAGATTCAATCGGGTTCATATCCGTATCGAAAAGCCTGCCTATGACAATATCCCGTCCGGTGCTTCCCGGAGAGAGTATGTTGGCTCTGTCGCCGACCGAGAGCTTGTTGCGTTGAATACATTTGGCAAGGGCTCTTTCCCCGTTATATTCGCTTACCGTGCATAAAAAAGCCTTGTCCTTTATATATTCGTTATTCCTGACAATATTGGCGTTTTCACTCGGAGTGGAGAAAAAATATCCCGTCGCATATTCTCTGTGGCTTACGCTCTCCACCTCGTCCCTGTATTTAGTGTTAAAGGTGTACTTGTCGGGGTTGTTTACATAATCCGTCAACGCCATTCGGTAAGCGTTTGTTATTACCGCCGTGTAGTATGCGCTTTTTACTCTGCCTTCAATCTTTAAGCTGTCTATTCCGGAAGAGACAAGCTCGGGGATATGCTCTATCATACAGGTGTCTTTTGAGGAGAATATATAGGTTCCCTCGGGGTTTTGCTCCGCTTCTATAACATCGGCGCTCCGCTTCTCCTCGTGCAGATGATATTTCCATCGGCAGGGCTGTGTACAGGAACCGTTATTTGCGTTTCGGTTTACATAATAATTAGAGAGCAAGCAGCGTCCCGAGTAGGAAACGCACATCGCACCGTGAATAAAACACTCAAGCTCAAGCTCTGCGGGGGTATTGCTTCGAATAATACTTATCTCGTCGAGAGACAGCTCCCTTGCGAGCACAATGCGCTTAACTCCGTTGTTATACCAAAAACGGCAGGCGGCGGTGTTTAGCGTGTTTGCCTGAGTCGATAGGTGTATAACGGGGTTATGAATATATTTATGGACATATTCCATAACACCGGGGTCGGAAATAATATACGCATCCACCTTCAGCTTATCGGCGATATTAAGATATTCCGGTAAGAGCGAAAGCTCCCTGTCCTTAGGCATTGTGTTGAGGGTTAAATACAGCTTTACTCTGTGCGAATGTGCGTAATCAATACCCGTAATCAGCTCATCGGGAGTAAAATTATCGGCGGCGGTACGCATTCCGAAACGGTCAAGAGCACAATAAACAGCATCCGCACCGTAATTAACCGCATATATTAGTTTCTCAAGGTTACCGGCGGGGGATAAAATCTCGGGAGTTTTCAATAGGTGTCAGACACTCCGTTTCGTTGGAATTCGCTGTTTTATTATAACAGCTATCAGTTATAATAGGTTCCGGCATCAATAGCTGCGTTATCCTTCCTTACCTTCTCCTTGTTGTTGTTATGTCCTAAAAGGGTTGTGGAATAATAGGTTTTGCCTACTTTATTGGAAACGAAATAAAAAGCGTTTATTGTTTTATCATTGTCGTCGACAGGAGCGGACGGGTACAACGCCGCCGAAATAGCGTCATAACCGGGGTTGCATATCGCACCGGGTGGAAGTCCCTTGTAGACATAGGTGTTATACGGATTGTCGAGCTTCAGGTCATCGACGGTCAGGTCCTCTCTTCTCGCGTCAAGCACATATTGTATTGTCGCATCCGATTGCAGGAACTGAAACTCCGGATACTTAGTCGAATTTTTTATTCTGTTATGGAAGACATATGAGATATACTCAAAATCGAGAGCGTTGTTTCCCTCCGCTTCAATCATTGACGCAAGGGTTATAATGTCGTCAAAGGTCATACCCAGCTCCTCGCATATATCCTGATATTCACTTTTATATCCCGACCAGAATTTTCTGTTGAAATTGTTTAAAAGAGTATTTATAATCAAGTATTCCTTGGCGTCTATATAAAAATCATAGGTGTCGGGATACAGATAACCCTCAAGGCGGTATTTTCTGTCCTCGGGGTAGCCGAGCTCCTCGAGCTGCTTCACAAATTCGTGCTTATAGGGGTAGTTGTTTATAGCTTCCACAAAACCCTCCTTTGTACCCATTCCGTTCTCAAGGAAAATATCTATTATCTGGTCAACGGTTAAGCCCTCCGGAATGACAATACGCACCTGAAAGCGAGTGGTATGCTTTAGGGTAAGCTTTTGGATAATCTCGGTATAGTTCATATCAGAGCTTAGCTCATGCTCTCCGACAATG
>PGZT01000085.1 GCA_002841455.1 Firmicutes bacterium HGW-Firmicutes-21
TTTTTATCTGTTTATCCGCTATTCCCGCCAATGCACAGCAGACCGCGGTTTCCTTGGGTAAAACCTATCAGTTTATTACTCCCGTAAGCGAGGGTTATCCGGATAATGCGGCATATAAGCTTACCAACGGAGTGTATGCCGCCCCCGTTACAACCGGGGAAACCGCATATTATTACAAAAGCGACGAATATGTGGGACTCAATCAAAGCGCGGTGGACGAAAACGGTAATTTTGTGATAATACTCGATTTAGATAGCATAATGGACGATCTTATGGGCTTTGAGATCAGCTATCTTAATGAAACCTCCATCGGTATTTACGCTCCCTCCTCGGTTACATTCTATGTGTCCGATACACGCAACGGCGTATATACTCCTATCGGTACTAAGACGATTGACGAACCCACGACCGCAGGAATCTCCCAGTCGCTTAAAACAAGAGTAACCGCAGACGGACCGGTTTCCGGACAGTATATTATGATTGAAATCGAGCATAAAGGAACCTTTGAGGACGAGCAGGGCAACCCGAAAACCGCCGGATGGGTTTTCCTTGACGAAATAAGTGTTTTCGGAGTCGACGGCGGCAACGGTAATGAGACCCAAGCGGAAACGAATGATTTAACAAATGACATCACCGAAAACGCACCGCCCGTAACGGGAGACGACTTTTCTGTCGTAGCCTATTCAATTATAGCACTTGCTTCCGTGATTATGATTATCGGTATTTTTATTAAACGAAAAGCAAGCCATCTAAAATAAAAAAGAACCGAATAACCTGAAATGACGGGCTGCAAGCCCGTCATTTACTGTTGTCGTATTATAGCAAAACGCATTTTGTCAGAGCATCCTGCTTTTTTCCATGTTGACCTTGCCGTCATCCAGAAAAATTACACCTTCTCCTTCCAACAGCTCCCGTTGACGCTTAATACCTCCGAACAGAAATGCGGCACTAAGACTTCCGTCCTTCTTTACCACTCTGTGGCATGGAATACTCTCGGGGTCGGGGTTTACATGTAATGCGTAACCGACTACCTGCGACCATCGGTAGTTCCCTGCAAGAAGTGCTATCTGTCCATAAGTGGCAACCTTTCCGCGAGGTATGCTCTTTACTTGCTCGTAGATCAATTCAAAGGTTGTCATAATGTTCAAGCCTCCCTTTATCTATATTTTACATTAAATTTTACATTTTTTCAATAGTTTTGGTCGATATTTTCTACATTTAACATATTGATTACATTTAAACCCTATATTTATTAATATTAACCATATATATTTATGGCTCTATGTCAATAGTTGGGGTAAAGAAAACCTAAAATAAATCTACATGATCCGGAGTGGTGTTAAACTGCTCC
>PGZT01000059.1 GCA_002841455.1 Firmicutes bacterium HGW-Firmicutes-21
GGAGCAGTTTAACACCACTCCGGATCATGTAGATTTATTTTAGGTTTTCTTTACCCCAACTATTGACATAGAGCCGAAATTAATTAATATTGTTTTGCGGGATTATATCGGTTTCTTCTTTTAGAAAAAGCTCTTACTATAATACCGGTTATTATAAGTACCGCACCGGAAGCAGCTGTTACTGCGAATATAACGGTCAGAACGCTTATAATCGGGGAGGTTATATTTATTATAAACTCCGCAGGGATGCTGTCCGAAGCTCTGAGTATGACCTTATATAGCAGACAGACGAGGAGCAAGGGCACACCTACAACCACAAACGATACACCGGTATACAATAACGACGAACTGAATCTTTTTTTGATAAAACCTATCGCAATCGCAACAACAACAATCATTACACATAGAATAAGCATAAACCAATCGGTAAAAATAAACCTTGCAAATTTATACCCTGCTTTATCGTGCCTGTCGTAAAAACCATTCTCTGAAAAAACATTGAAACACCCTTGATTCTTCTCCTCAAGCTGTTTCTCCATATATGCAAAATCGATTTCGAGAATCCTAATGCCGATAGTCTTTTCAATTATCGCTTTGTTTTTGTCTTCTCTTAAAAAATCAATTATCTCTTTTGGTGAAACAATCTGTTCGTCACTTCCCCGGCGTAGAACATCAACAGCTTTTACGGCTCTTTCAGCAATGAATTTTTCAAAATTCAACCGCTCGATAAGACGAGCAACCTCGTCCTTTGATATGGGGTTAATAAACTCGTCCTGGTCTATACAATAGTAAATAATCTCTGCTATGGTCGCATTCTCGGGTATCTCGGTATCATATTTCTCGGATAAAGCATTTATATCCAAAACACCCTTGATTTTATCGTTATTATAATCAATGCTCCTCAGAGCCGCCGTAATTCTCTGCTCGGTCAGTCCTGTTCTTATAATAACCTGTCCGACAAGTGCAATCAGCATTATACCGATAAGTAGGGATAAAAAGACAGAGCATACGGTAGTGGTTATTTTAACACTACTTGAACGGGGTGTACGCTGTTCTTTTCGTGCTTCGTTCTCTGTTATAATTAAATCAGGCTCCTCGGCTTGTTCTGCATCATTCACGAAAATAATCGGAGGCGACTCGGTATATTCCCCCTGTATTGTCTCGTTATGTTCTTCGACTTCATCCATAACAGGCGGTGTCTGCCCGTCGGCAACGCTGTCCTCCGAGTGTTCCGTCTCGTTTGATAAAATACTAACATCCGAGATTGTGTCATCAGACAAAGTTTCCTCGTCGGCAACAACCTCGTCCGGCTCTGCTTCCTCGGGTATTATTTCGGGTTCGATTATCGGTAACGGTTCATTTTCCTGTATTGGGGTTATCTCTTCCGCTTCATCATCCTCGGAAGTGGGTATAAATGTCTCCGGTTGTATAGCTTTTTCTCCGCAATTATTGCAAAAATTATCATCGTTACCAAGCTCTTTACCGCAATTATGACAATACATGTAAATACCTCCCAGTTCTATTTCTATTATGGTTATAACATAAAATGTTCTCAATTACAATACAATAATTAAATTTTGCCAACCGCTCTAATAATCCTGCAAATGTTTTTTACCGTATCGGACAGATCCTTTTCCGCACGGTGCTTTATTTGCTCAAACGGCTCTGCATAATGTGTTGTGGAAAAAGCCGCCGTCACGCCCTTTTCAAAAATACACTCATAACCGTCCGCAAGCTGACCGGCAACTACTATCAGCGGTTTACCTGCCTGTTTTGTATAATCGGCTATTCCGATGATAACCTTTCCGTTTGCTGTTTGAGCGTCAGCTTTGCCCTCACCGCTGAAGATATAGTCGGCGTCGGTAATCAGCTCTTTAAATTTTATTCGTTCGAGCAGCAGCTTTATTCCGCTTTGGGTTTCTGCGTTTAAGAATCCCATTAACCCGGCACACATTCCGCCTGCCGCACCGCCGCCCTTTATGCCGAGTATGTCCCGTCCGGTTGTTTTTTCAACCGATTTGGCATAATGATACAGATTATCATCCAGCCTTATAATATCGTTCCCGCTTGCTCCCTTTTGCTCTCCGTATATATGGGATGCTCCGTTTTCGCCGCATAAGGTGTTTTCAACATCGCATGCGATTGTAAAGACACTCTCGGCAAGCTCGGGCACTAATCCGTCCGTATCGATTGTATAAAGCTTGCAGAGTCCGTTTCCGTTGGGTTTTATAGGGTTACCCTGCTTATCCAAAAATTTCACACCGAGCGCAGCTAAAGCACCTGCTCCGCCGTCGTTTGTTGCACTGCCGCCAAGACCGATTATAAAGCTTCTGCATCCCTTACCGAGCGCATCCCGAATAAGCTCGCCCGTACCGAGAGAGGTCGCTTCTCCTGCGTTCTTCTCTCCCCTTACAAGGGTTAACCCCGATGCTTCCGCCATCTCGATAACCGCCGTATTATCGGGGAGTATTGCATAAGAAGCACTTATATTTGTAAAATCCGGTGATGTAACCGTAACCTTCTCCATTCTGCCGCCAAAGGCGTGGTAAAAGGCTGTTGCCGTCCCTTCTCCTCCGTCGGCAATCGGTACGGTTATAATTTCGGCATCCCGAAAGACAGACAAAATCGCTTGCTTGGCGGCACCGCAGGCCTGTATGCTCGTCAAGCTGCCTTTATAAGAATCTATTGCAATTATAAATTTCATATATACACCTGATTGTAAAATTATTTGTTTTTTGCATTATACCATTTCTATATTTAAAATGAAAGCGTTTTTAACGCCTCGTTGTTGAAAAATCGTACAATTTATGTTATAGTATGAAAAAACAAGGCAAAATCAAGGGAAGGAAACGGTTCTATGAAATTAATTGTTTGTTTTTTATTGTTCCTTAGCATCATACTCACAGGGTGCGGTGAGAGCGTTACGGAAAGTAAGGATGAAATATCTATAGATGCTTCTGAAAATACAGAAGTATCTAACACAATAAGCGAGGAGGACAAAGACATGGGTACACCCGATATGACAAACCTTACATATGATAACGGAAGCGGAAAAATGGGGGACAACGACGGTCCTGCATATGCGATTTACTCTAAAAAGGGGTACAACAAGGCATCGATTGATGTATTAATCAGCGATATAAAGCTCAACAATATCAGAAAGAGCGACGGTAAGCATGTAAATGCCTATCTGTTCCTCGGTATAGATATTTATGACGAGAACGGTAACTGGGTAAACTGCCTTGATACGGGCTTCTGTTATACCGGAAAGAACGGCGGCTGGCATCTATTCTACAACTTATATACCAAAAAGGATGAGAATCAGGTTAATTGGTATGAATCTAATATAATACTTAACCCCAATCACGATTACAGGCTTACATTAGATTCGTCTACACAGGACGGCAGGGCTATGGTTACCATATACGACCTTAATGACGAGAGGATTGTTGACAGTATCGAGTTTGAGTCCGCATATTCACTTGCGGACGGCAGTAATACCTCTTATTTACAGAATTTTGCGCTTGACTATCCGGGGGATGTTAAGCTTGACACAAGCGGAAACCCCAGTGAGAACGATTTTATTGAGATAACGCTGTACAATACCGACGAGGGATTGTATATGAAGAATATAACCATAGAAAACGCAATGTTGTTCGAAGGCGGAAGCCAACATCCGTGGACAGACGACAGAACGCAGAACCGCAGTCTTTGGCCCGATTGCAGCATGGGTGTCGATTATGCGGTCGTAAAGGTCTGGGTTGACACCCTTGACGACAGCTTTACCGTTTCGTTTGATATGAACAGATAAAAGAGTCGGAAGTTATGTTTGTAATAAAAGAGAATTTAAGGTACGGCGAGGATTACCTCTGTCATACTGCGGCGGAACGGGAATCCGATTGTTATAAAATCCTAACGGGCGAGAGCATCACGGGTGATTGTATGCTTCTGAACTCTTTGCTTGAGGAGAGATACGGTGTTGTTTTTCGTGCCGATGTTATCCTGCCCGTTTATGAGATAGTACGCATTATGTCAGGGGTCTGGCACTGCGGTAAATGCGGCATACGCGTCTCTCAAGCGGGCGGAACCCTTGCTGATTATTCCAATTTCACGGTAACAAACGGCGACGGAGACAAAATGGGTACCCTTTTTAAACAGAATATAAATGATATCGTTACGGCAACAAAGCTGCTCGATGACGGAGGCTGCCCCGTCTGCGACGGATGGGATGACGGTCATGGCAATATCTGCTCCCCCAACGGCTGGGGAAGGCCCGAGTTCTTCTTTAGAAATTATAAGCATATTTCCAGATTAAAATAACGCTGTCCCGATAAACGAAGTACCTTTTCGTATATCGGGACATTTTTTATTTTATTTGTTCAAGTAAATCCTGCTCGTATTCGGGTATAGCGCCGAGCCTTGTAACAACATAGTCGCTTAAGGTAACCGCACGGTCTAAGGCTGTTTGCAGCTCTGCTCCGTTAAGGTAATTGTACAGGAAGCAAGCGGAGAAGCTGTCCCCCGCACCGACGGCTGATACAACGCTACTCATGGGCTTGTGTGAATGTATAATGCTCTTCCTCGAGCAATCAAAGAGCAATGCTCCGTCCTTGTCGAGCGTTACCAGTATTATTTTCAACGGGTATTTACTCGCAAGGGAACTGCATAAAGCGTCGATATTATTATCATCGGCTATTCCAAGGGCCGAGAACACTTTACTCTCTTCCCTGCTGAACTTCAAAATACTTGTGCTTTTTAAGCTGTTGTTTATAATTTCGTGGGTATAAAAGCTCTGTCGTATGTTTATATCAAGGAATACCTCACCGACCTTGACTTCCTTAAGAATTTCCGATAGAGTAAACGCCGATACTTCGCTCCTTTGCGCAAGTGTTCCCATATAAAAAGCGTCGTAGCTTTCCTTAATATGCAAAAAAGGGATATAGTCATACGCAACATCGGGAGTAAGCTCGTAACGAGGAGTTTCTCCTTCAAAATAAATATTACAGCAGCCGGTCGGTTTGGAAAGGAAGCTTATATAATCTGATGATATATTGAATTGACGCACCTTATCAATCGCTTCGTCACCGAGCTTGTCCCTGCCGAGCGCAGAAAATATGTAACAATCGGCTCCCAGCCTTGCCATATGAGCGGAGAAATTAAATGGAGCGCCGCCTATCTCCCTTTTATCGCCGAAAATGTCCCAGAGTATCTCACCGTATGCAAGTATTTTCATATGCTTTTACCATAGCTCGAGATGGTCAAGCAGTATTTTTGCTCCAAGTAAAATTAAAATAACTCCGCCTGTTATCTCTGCTCTCTTTTGATATTTCATACCGAAGGCATGACCGATTTTAACGCCGATTATTGATAGACAGAAGGTTATTGCTCCTATTAAAAGCACCGCTCCCAGAATATTTACCTGTAAAAAAGATAGAGTAACTCCGGCTGCCAACGCATCTATGCTTGTCGCAACCGCAAGCGGCAGCATTACCAGAAATCTAACCGAGCCGCTGTTTTCAACGGGACAGGATAAATCGTTCCTTAGTGCGTCGATAAGCATTTTCATTCCTATACCGACCAATAAGACAAAAGCAATCCAATGGTCAAACGCTTGTATCTGCTCGCTGAAAATACTTGCAAGCAAATACCCCGTTAGGGGCATTAGAGCTTGAAAAACACCGAAATACAACCCCACTGTAATCGTTTTACCTGTATTTAATCCTCTGACGGAAAAGCCCTTGCATACCGAAACCGCAAAAGCGTCCATTGACAGAGCCACGGATAAAAAAACTAATTCATAAAAGTTCATTATGCCTGTTATTTACCTTCCACTATTATTTGAATAATGATATGTAACACCGACCTTGATTATGATACCTCCGCCGCATTCGCAAGCATTAGTTTTATTCGGTTCTCCTGATTGATTTGCGTCGCTCCCGGGTCGTAATCGATAGCGACGATATTTACATCGGGATGCTTTTCCTTTATCGGCTTCATCATGCCTTTTCCGACGATATGGTTTGGCAGACAGCCAAACGGTTGTGCGCAAATGATGTTTTTTACACCCTGCTCCACCAGCTCAAGCATTTCGGCTGTCAATAACCAACCCTCCCCCATTTTTACGCCCAATCCTATATAACCATCCACAAGCCTCAAAACCTTGTCGAACGAGGTCGGCGGTGTAAAATCGCTTGCAGATTTTATGGTTTCAATAATATCTCTTTGCTTTTTAAGCAGAAATTTATATAGGAACTTACTAACATACGCCTTTATTTTATTTATGCCGTATAAATCGTTATCCATAATATTATCGTAAATGCTGTAAAAACAGAACTCAAGCAACCCCGGCATAACAACCTCTGTTCCCTCCGAAATAAGGAATTCCTCGAGGTTGTTGTTGCCGAGCGGAGAAAACTTGACGAATATCTCACCGACAATGCCTACTCTGACCTTTTTTCTGTCGGAGAGCGGTATAGACGCAAAATCACGAACAATCGCAGCATACTTTTGCTTTATTTTTTTATAACGGAGAGCATCAACCCCACTCATGTCCTCGGTAAGCAGCTTTGTCCATTTCTCGGCTGTTTCATCGCTTTCGCCGCTGTTCAACTCGTATGGCTTGCATTGATTTCTCAAAGACATCAAAAGATCGCCGTACAGAACAGCATACAGCATTTTATAGAGCATAGGCAGTGACAGCTTGAACCCGGGGTGCTTATCTATTCCGACTAAGTTAAACGATATAACCGGAACATGACCATATCCCGCTTTGGAGAGAGCCTTGCGTAATAGTGAAATATAATTTGAGGCACGACAGCCGCCGCCCGTCTGCATAAGCAAAACCGCTGTTTTTTCGGGGTTGTATTTTCCGCTTTGCAGAGCGTTTATGAGCTGACCGATTACAAGAATTGCAGGATAGCAGGTGTCGTTATGTACATATTTCAAGCCGCATTCCGTAATATGCTTACCGCTCGTTTCGAGCAGCTCCGCTTTGTAATCATATGAATGCAGTATATTTATAAACATCTTAAAGTGCATCGGGAGCATTGTCGGCACAAGAATGGTATAATCCTTCTTCATCTCCTCCGTAAAAATGACGGTATCATTTGTTGCTTTTATAACACTTCCCCCTTCCCTCAAGTGCTCCGAGCAGACTCCTCAGCCTTATCTTAACGGCACCGAGATTGGTTATTTCGTCAATTTTTATCTGGGTATACAGTTTCCCGTTTTTCTCAAGAATCTCACGCACTTCATCGGTTGTAATCGCATCAAGTCCGCAACCGAAGGAGACAAGCTGCACAAGAGTCGTATCGTCGTGTATAGCGGAATATTTTGCCACCCTGTATAATCGAGCATGATATGTCCATTGATTGAGTACACGCACCCTCTGAGGCTCTGCAAGGTGATAAACGCTGTCCTCACTAACAACAACAAAGCCAAGCGAGGAGGCGAGCTTATCTATACCGTGAACTATTTCCGGGTCGATATGATAGGGTCGCCCCGCCAGTATCATTATCCGCTTGCCATTTGAGCGGGCAAACGCCAACGCACGCTCACCCTCGGCACGAATGGAACTCATCCATTTATCATATGCGGCAAAGCCTTCTGTAACGGAGCGAGATATATCTCCGGAAATCAATGCGAAACAGGTCTCGGTGTTGATAAGAATTTGAACGGCGA
>PGZT01000060.1 GCA_002841455.1 Firmicutes bacterium HGW-Firmicutes-21
GCTCAAATCCAAGCTCCCCTATTACCCTGCCGTATTGCTTCTCCAATTGCAGGTTCAACAGGTTGTTTTTCATTGAGCGGCCTATTAAAAATTCCATGCATATGTAATATACCCTTTTAGCCTCCGCTTCTTTAACTTCGGTTTGAAAGGACTTGTAGTTCTGTGCCAGTTGGTCTCTGATCGACAGCACAACCGCTTTATACATCTGCTCGGCGGTAGCCTCCTCGGGTGAAACACCGAAGTATCTTGATAATTTGCTTATCAGAGCGTCTTTTATCTCGTTTTTGCCGTTATTTTTTATCATATATTATATTACCTTTCCCCGGCCAATGCCGGAAGCGGGAATCGTGTCGTTCCGGCATTTACCGTATTTACCGCTCCTGTTGCGATAAAGGCACAAAACCATATTTGAAGGATCTATCTTTAAAATTTATCCTCTTTGAGTTTATTATATAGAGCCGTATATTCGCAAGCGGATTTTTTCCACGAAAAGTCGTGAAGCATTATCTTTTTAACCAATTCATTCCATACAACCGTATCTTTATAAAGCGAAACCGCTCTCTTTACCGAGCATAATAAATCCCATGCGCTGTAAATCGAAAAGGTGAAGCCGTTACCGCCGCTCTCTGTGTCAATATCCTTAATACTGTCGTAAAGTCCGCCCGTCTCGTGAATTATGGGAACGGTTCCGTAACGGCTCGCTATCATCTGTGCAAGTCCGCAGGGCTCGCTTTTTGACGGCATCAACAGCATATCCGCACCTGCATAAATCCTTTTTGCAAGCACCGTATTGAACTCAAGTATTGTTTTTACCTTCTCGGGGTATCGCTCGGCAAGACCGCTGAAGAAGCTCTCAAAATAATAATCACCCTTACCGAGAATAACAATCTGTACATCCTCTTTTAAAATGTCCTCGGCAGCCAGAGTAACCAAATCAAGCCCCTTATGCTCGACAAGCCGTGAGATTATTGCCAATACGGGTGTGCGTTCACTCTGAGGAAGTTCGAGTAATTTCTGCAGCTCGGCTTTACCCACCTCTTTTTTATCGATACTGCGGAAGGAATAGTTTGCAAACAACTCCTTATCCCTCGAGGGGTTGTAATGCTCCTTATCAATGCCATTGAGAATCCCGAACAATTTGCCCTTATTCTGTTCAAGCACAAAATGCAACCCGTGTGAGAATTTCGGAGACAATATCTCCTTTGCATAGGTGGGACTGACGGTGGTCAGCAAGTCTGCACAAACGACCGCACCCTTTAATAGATTGATACATCCGTTATATTCAAGCGTAATTTCATCATTGGCTCCAAGGTCAAAAATGTCACCCAACAGCTCAAAGCCGTAAATGCCTTGATACTGTATATTGTGAATTGTGAATACACTTTTGATGTCCGCCCAGCGTTTTTTCTGCCTGTACTTCCTTTGCAGATAAATAACACTCAGTGCCGTTTGCCAATCATGCGAGTGCATAATATCAGGGAAAAAATCAATAATCGGCATAACCTCAAGCACCGCCTTGCAAAAAAAGGCAAACCTCTCGGCGTCGTCAAACTCGCCGTATAAAAAGCTCCGTTTAAAATAGTACTCGTTGTCGATAAAATAATAGGTTACTTCCCTGTGCTCGTATGTATATACACCGCAGTATTGTCTCCTCCAGGAAAGGGAAACCTGTGTGCTCGTAACAAACGACAGCTGTTCCCGCAGGGAGCTGTCCATTGTGCCGTAAAGAGGCATAATCACTCTGATATCAAGCTTATCGTCGTTTGCCTTCAACGCAACGGGGAGTGAGCCGATAACATCGCCCAAGCCGCCCGAAGCCGCAAACGGAACCGCCTCACTGGCAACAAAAAGTATCTTTTTCATGGCGCTTTTCTCCTTTTTATGGTAGATTCGTCATGTGCTAAATATAGGAATTCTTCTCGATATAAAACGGTCTTGTTTCGTGTCCGGAGAGCACCCTGCCGTCACGGATAACAACATTTTTATCCGTTATTACGCAATTAAGGTAGATATTGTCTCCGGTCAGGGTGTCCTGCATGAGTATCGAGTTCTTTATATGTGTTCCCGTTCCGACCTTTACTCCTCTGAACAATATCGAGTTCTCGACCGTGCCCTCGATAACACAGCCGTCCGCAATCAGCGAATTTTTGACCTGCGCATCAGAGCTGTATATGGAGGGTGCCGAGTTGCGAACCTTTGTGAATATGGAGCGGTTGTTTACACCGAACAACGCTCTCCTTGTGTCTGCGTTAAGCAAATCCATGCTGCAGAAATAATAATCCGCAAGCGAGCTTACCGAGGCAAAATAGCAATCGTACTTATAAACCCTGAAGTCCGCACCTGAAAGGTTTCTTACTATAACATCCTTTGTAAAATCAGTATAATTATGTGCGATGGCATCCTGAATAATATCCTCGAGATATTTTCTCCTCATCACCCATATGTTAAGATTTATATCCTTAAAACCGCCCACATAGCCGGTATGCTCTGTTATATCCGTAACCCTGCAATTCTCGTTATATTCGATAATTGAGATACTGTTTCTGTCGGAGGCGGCAATATAACTGCTCTTAATCGCAAAGGTAGCATCCGCACCGGTCTCTATATGGTGCTTAATCATTGCGTCAAGGTCGATGTTGCATATCAAATCACAATCGCTGAGAACGACATATTCCTCGGTGCAGCCGGAAATAAAGGCGTTTATGCTCTTGAGTGCCTCCAGCCTTGTGGTGTAGAGCGAGTTCTGCGTGTTTGCGAATGCGGTTATATACGGCGGAAGTATCTGTATGCCGCCCTGTCGTCTTGCAAGGTCCCAATCCTTACCCGTTCCGATATGGTCCATCAAGGACTGATAATTATAATGGGTTATAACCCCGACATGGGTAATGCCGGAATTTACCATATTTGAAAGCGTGAAGTCGATTAAACGGTAACGGCAGCCGAATGGGACGGAAGCCATTGTACGCATTCTTGTCAGCTCGGATATGTTCTTGTCGTGTATGTTTGAAAAAATTATTCCGACTACACTCATTGCCCGACACCACCTTTCTCATACAGCTCATTTAAAAAGGCTGCGCTTACCTTTACATTATCGGGTATAACGGTTCCGTCCCTTATAACAAGCTCGGTACCGATAAGTGTTATTCCGGCGGCCTCCTGCCGTTCCTTGCCCACGACAGATCCGGCGCCTATAACGGTATCCCTGTCACAAACGGTATAATTGACGGTTGATGCGCTTTTTATTATTACATCATTGAATATAACGCTGTCCTTAACAATCGCATTAGGCTCCACCAGAACTCCTCCGGAGAGTACGGAATTTATAACCGTTCCGTATATCTCACAGCCCTCTGTTATAAGAGAATTGCTGATGACGGCATTGCTGCCCACAAAATGCGGCGGCTCGGCATAATTGCGGGAGAAAATTCTCCTTGAGCCGTCCCTTAACGACAGCATAGGACGGTCGCCCAACAGGTCCATGTTCGCCTCCCATAGGCTGTCTATGGTTCCGACATCCTTCCAATAGCCGTCGAACTTATATGCAAAGAGTCTTTCCCCTGCGTTTAGCATTGCGGGGATAATGTTTTTGCCGAAATCCTTCTCGCTGCTTGCGTCCTCCTCGTCTGCGGTAAGATATTCAAACAGCTTCCTCGTGTTGAAAATATAAACTCCCATAGATGCCTGCGTGCTCTTCGGCTGAGACGGTTTCTCCTCAAATTCAATAACCGACATATCTTCGTTTGTATTCATTATCCCGAATCGGTTAGCCTCGGAGAGCGGAACCTCAAAGACCGCTATCGTGCAGTCGGCATCCGTTTTTTTATGAAAATCCAGCATAGAGCGATAGTCCATCTTATAAATATGGTCGCCCGACAGAATCACTACATAGTCCGGATCGTATTTTCTGATAAAGTGTATATTCTGATATATTGCGTTTGCCGTTCCCTTGTACCAGTCAGCTCTTTTTGACGCTTGGTACGGCGGCAGCATCATTACGCCGCCAAAGGTCCTGTCAAGGTCCCAGGGCTGTCCGTTCCCTATGTATTCGTTTAACGCAAGAGGCTGATACTGCGTAAGCACCCCTACCGTATCTATTCCCGAATTAATACAGTTTGAAAGCGGAAAATCAATAATCCTGTATTTACCGCCGAACGGAACGGCAGGCTTTGCCAGCCGCTCTGTAAGCAGATACAGACGGCTTCCCTGTCCTCCCGCCAAAAGCATTGCCACAGCTTCCTTTTTCTTTATCATAGGAGACGGTCCTTTCTGAAATGAGATGTTTTACTTTTTTATGTCTTTTGAGATAATTACTGCGCTTAAGGGCGGTATGTCAACCGATATTTCATATGTGTTGTTTGTGTTCTTCTTTGCACGAATCGCCTTATTCGGTCCGTTATTATTTCCTCCGAAAATGTCGTCGTCGCTGTTTAAAAGTGTCCTGTACCATCCTCCCGACGACACGGGTACGGGATAATGCTCATAATGCCTTGCAGAGAAATTCAAAAGAATAATAACCTGTCTGCTGAGCTTGTCGATTCGTTTATAAGCAAATATATTATCGTCGGAACTATCCGCATATATCCAAGCAAAACCGTCCCACGAGCAATCGTTCTCCCACAGAGCGGGAGTGTCCCTGTAAAAATGATTTAGTGCCTTTACATAGTCCCGCAGCTTACTGTGCATCTGGTAATCGAGCATAAACCACTCCAGCTCGCCCCATTCGTCCCACTCGCGGAACTGCCCGTATTCGCTTCCCATAAACAGGAGCTTCTTGCCCGGATGTGTCATCATATACGCAAGATATGTCCGTATTGTTCCAAACTTTTGATTATAATCTCCATGTACCTTGTCGAGCAGCGACCTTTTACCATGCACAACCTCGTCGTGCGAAATGGGCAAAATATAATTCTCCTTAAAAGCGTACATTAACGAGAAGGTGAGCTTGCTGTGCTTACTGCTCCGAAAATACGGATCGGTTGCCAGATAATCAAGAGTATCGTTCATCCAGCCCATATTCCATTTATAGCCGAAGCCGAGCCCCCGTTTGTTTGTAATATCGGCGTAAGAGGTTGATTCCTCTGCTATCATAAGACATTCCGGGAAATATTTATCGACAGCGGAGTTTAATTTTTTGAAAAAATCCACCGCTTGAATATTTATATTGGAGCCGTCCGAGTTTGGATTCCACTCCCCCGGCTCCTTATCGTAATCGAGATACAGCATCGAAGCCACCGCATCAATGCGCAGCCCGTCTATATGATATTTCTCAAACCAAAACAGAGCGTTTGAGATAAGAAAGGACTGCACCTGTGTTCTCCCGACATCGAAGCAGCGGGTTCCCCATGTGCGGTTCTCCATCCTGTCTCTGCCCTGATATTCATAAAGCGGTGAGCCGTCAAACTCATACAGCCCGTGTGCGTCCTTCGGGAAATGAGCAGGAACCCAATCGAGTATAACCCCGATTCCCTCTGAATGCATTTTGTCCACAAAATACATAAATTCGTGAGGGTTTCCGTAACGGGAGGTCGGTGCGTAGTATCCGCAGACCTGATACCCCCAGCTCCCGTCAAAGGGATGCTCCGCTATCGGCATAAGCTCAATATGAGTATAACCCATTTCCTTTACATATTTACTCAATTGCTCCGCATATTCACTATATGTAAGATAATTCCCGTCGAAGCTCTTTTTCCATGAACCAAGATGTACCTCGTATATATTTATAGGCTTTGGGAGCATAATATCATTATGCAAAAAGGCTGCGTTCCCGCTCCTCTCCGCTATATAATTGCCGTCGCTCCAACGATAACCCTCAATATCGAAAAAAAGCGAGGCGGTATTGCTCAAAGTCTCGGAATAAAAGGCATGTGGATCCGACTTATAGCGAAAAACACCGTCACGCTCTATAATATATTTGTACCTTGAACAGTCCCCGAAATCACTAGCGGACAAAAGAACACTCCAAATACCGCCGTCATCGTTTTTTATCATCGGTAAGCTTGTGTCCCAGCTGCAAAAATCTCCGGTCAGATAAACGGCATCCGCACTCGGCGCCCAAACCCTGAACACAATACCATCCTCTGTCCGATGAGCGCCGAAATAATCGTAGGAGGTGTAGTTGCTTCCCTGATGAAACAAATATTCGGCATATTCGTTCTTCTTCATAAAACAACTCCTCTGCTATAACTGATATTATTTATGGTTACATTATACATTAAAATGTTATGTTTTGCAACAATATTTTAATATTTGACTGTAAATTTTATTCGGCTGCTTCCTCTGTATAGGCATAAATATCGCCATAAGCTTCCGCATCTGTTATATAAGGCAGCTTACCGCTCTTAACCACACTGATTAACGCGGCTGTAATCCCCAAAAGCACCGTCAGCGCGATTATTTGGGTCAGCTTATCCATCATTTTGCGTGATAACTGCATACAATCCTTCCCTTCGGATATATAATGTTAATTTCTTGATTTAATAATATCATTATTCGCTTTTTCGGTCAATAGTTTTTTTGGTTTTTTATAATCATTTAACCCATTATTTTCCTTAAATGAACAAACCTTTCTAATTAATTTACAAAAACTATTTACAAACGAAATAGAATATGTTATATTAAATGTTGCGCATCTTTAATATTAAAAAGGATGACGAGGTTATGCTCGGTTCAGGGGTATCGGGAGCTTATTATGCTTCCTTCACCGTCCCTTTGCTTGGTTTAACCGAAAAAACAATATACGGAGGTGAACAAGGACTATGTTGTTAAAGGATGAAAAGCAGAATATCATCAAGAATTTTGCATTACATGAGGGTGACACAGGTTCTCCCGAGGTTCAGATTGCTGTTCTTACCACAAGAATCAATCAGCTAACGGAGCATTTGAAGGTCAACAAAAAGGACCATCATTCACGCAGAGGTCTTCTTCAGATGGTAGGTACAAGGAGAAAATTTCTTAAGTATCTTATGAAGAAGGATGTTAACCGCTATCGTGAAATTATCGAGCGTTTAGGCATAAGAAAGTAAGCATTCGATATCGGGGCGGGGTTTACTCCCCGCCCTTTTAACAAAAATGCTACCGTCACAAAACGAATATAGAGAAGTTTACAGGTGGTTTAGCAGTTATAAATGAATTACAATGCTTTAAATATAGGCTCTTAAAATTTCCGCTTTACAGCACTGAGAGCGCAAAATATTTGTGCTGCGGCTTACCGCAATAACGACGGAGCTGTTATAACAAATTTTTGTTTGTATTTAAAATTCTAATTTTAAATCATTTATAAGTGTTAAACCGAGAGCTTGTATCTTCCTTATAAATAAATTTATTGTCCGTTATAAACGGATAGCCTTGAAAGGAAGAAAAAAATGTTTAATGATTTCAAAACCTTCACCTACGAGTTTGCAGGCAGACCGTTGGTAATTGAAACAGGAAAAATGGCACAGCTTTCAAACGGCTCCTGCCTTGTTCGCTACGGGGAAACCGTAATACTCGCAAATGCGGTAGCCTCAACCTCCCCCCGTGACGGTATAGACTTTTTACCGTTGTCGGTTGATTTTGAGGAGCGGCTTTA
>PGZT01000086.1 GCA_002841455.1 Firmicutes bacterium HGW-Firmicutes-21
CGACTGCCGCTCTTTATAACCTGTTTTTTATAATAGGTGTCGCTCGTTATAATATGGTCGTAATCATCCTTGACCCAGCGGGGTATGACTGCACCGCCTTCGAAGTAGTGTACAGATGCTTGCTTTATCTCAACTGTATCACCTACGGCAAAGGGTGGTGCTTTTTCCTGTTCTTCAACGATGACATTTACCTTTGCATAATCGAAAAAGCTTACATTCATATCCACCTTGCCGATTATGCCGTCAACGGTACCGCTGTCGCTCCACTGCCATACCGTCACCTTCTTCATAAGTGCTTCCGGCAAATCATCGGGTGTTTTTTCTTTGCTTCTCGGCGTGTAATAACGGGCATACCATATATCGAGGTCGGATAAAGAGGACATATCGATATGCGTCCTTAGAAATGACCTGTTTGCATAAAGAAGGGGAGTATAGCCCGCATTCTTAACAATATCGGTAAAAATACGAATTAGAGCGGAGTTGAATGTCTTATGATAAGCGGTATAACGGGAGTCCTCAAAATCAAGCGCAACAGGGAAAACCACTAAATCCTTATACTGCTCCAAAATACTTATTAAATATTCTGCTTCTGCAATGACATCCTCATTAGTCGTACCCGTTAAATAGTGATATACACCGCACGATATTCCTGCGGCTGCCGCTTCAGTAATATTGCTCTTAAAGCATGAATCCGTAAACGGACTTATCGCCGAAGCCGCAATGCTCCCGCCCTGCGATGCCTTGATAAACGCAAAGTCGATTCCGCTGTTTTTAACCCTTTTCCAATCGATTTTACCCTGCCATTTGGATACATCGATTCCGTTCATATAAAAAACCTCCTAAGATTAGTATCGATAACCGTTCGGTTAATCGTAGCCTAATTATATAGGAGGTGTAACGCTTTTTCATCCCGATTAAGTCGGGATGTTTTTGTTTATTTTGTTCGGTAACAATGTTATTTCCTCTCTGTTACCTTATTCAGTATCGCCGTAATACCGATTATAACCCCCGTAACGATGAAGATTCCGAGCATTCCCAAACCAATCAGCGGGAGCACCTGTAAAAAAGCCTGAAGGTCGATATTCATATATACATCCTTTCTAACTAACTGAAGAAGTTAAGTATCAATCCGCCTGCAATTACGGAGGAGATCTGACCGGAAACATTAACACCCGTTGAATGCATAAGGAGGAAGTTCTGATTATCCTCTTTTAAGCCCATTTTATGGACAACTCTTGCAGACATAGGGAATGCCGAT
>PGZT01000061.1 GCA_002841455.1 Firmicutes bacterium HGW-Firmicutes-21
AACACCTTGCGGACCAGCGGGACCGGCAGCACCTTGGGGACCTGTGTCACCGGCAACACCTTGCGGACCAGCGGGACCGGCAACACCTTGCGGACCGGCAGGACCGGCAGCACCTTGCGGCCCAGCGGGCCCAGCGGGTCCTGCGGGACCTGTATCGCCAATAGGTCCTCGTGGTCCAACTGGACCTCTGCAGCAGCACTGCTTAGGTGGCGGACATGGACAAGGTTTATAATCGCTTTTTGAGCAAGTTATATCAATATAACAGTTATCATTTTCACTCATATAATATACCTCCAATTTGGGTTATTATAAAATTCAAGGGTCTTATATAGTGTATGTATAATAGTTGTGATTGTTATTTATAAGGAGCTATATAAACATATATACGATGCGCTTTTCTACATAAATAATTGCTTTAATAACTTATACATGCAACTATAGTGCTACTATCAATAATTACTACTTTTCTGTTTGCTATAATAATACCTTTTTTATTAAATGTAATATTTAACCGTCGAAATTTCACGGAACATCCCCTAATACAGCGCATATTATATAATAAACAATTTTCTGTGAAAGGATAAAATAATATGCTTAGACATAACAGATTAAATTCAAACCGTTATAACAATAACAACGATTACCCGAAATATACACACAGACCAAATGATTACGGGCCAAATCCCTTTGTTACTAATATCGAGAAGGATACATTACAGAACAACAATTTCCGTACTGCTTTATGGACAGGTAATTACCTCCAGCTTACCTTGATGAGTATCAATCCCGGTGATGACATCGGCTTGGAGGTGCATAACGACCACGATCAATTCTTGCGTATTGAACAAGGCGAGGGTCTTGTTATGATGGGAGACAGCAAGGATAATTTGGATTATCAGAAAAGAGTTTTGGATAATTATGCGGTTTTTGTACCCGCCGGTAAATGGCATAATTTAGTTAATAAAGGTCGTATTCCTCTTAAATTGTACTCAATATATGCGCCTACAGAACATCCATTCGGAACTGTTCATGAAACAAAGGAAGATGCCGAGCATCACCATTAAAAAGAAACAACTGCTTATAAACCGCTTATCTTTATAAGCGGTTTATATATGTTAGTGCTTTCTTGTTTTACAAATATTTTTTTATTAAAAATGTTCTTGACTTATTTCTGTATCTGTGTTATAAATAAATGAATTTATCCACGGAACCACGAAAGGAGATGTGTTTTAATGATTGATGGTATGATGGTGATGATTAATTAAAACCGAATAGACGGTTTTGCAATGACGGTATCATATACCCTACTTTGCTGTGCCGTTATTTAAGTAACCTTTCGTGAATACTGTTTTATATGTCAAGCAGGCTTGACAATGGACACGACTCGAAACGGCGTGTCTTTTTTCATGCCGTCAGATCGCCGCAGAAACAGCACATAGGGCTGCTCTCTGCGGTATTTTTATGCTTATTTTAAAGCAATAATAAGGAAAATTAACTATTTTTAAGAAAGAGGAACCTATCACAAATGACAGATATATTTGATTATGGCTATATGCCGACAAGCGAAATAAGCGATATAGATAAAGATGAGGTTGCTCGTATAAGCGCCGTTCATAAGGAGCGATACGAGATTGTATGCAAATACGGAACAGCCTCCGCAAGGCTTAAAAGCTCGGTTTATTACAGCGGTAAGGAATACGAGCCCTTCCCCACCACGGGGGATTTTGTGCGGATTATATACAGCGACTGCGGAGACAGTCAGATTATCAAAACTTTACCCCGTCAATCGTTTTTCTCAAGGCGGGACCCTTCACCGGGCAGAGGAGAGCAAGCCGTCTCGGCGAATTTCGATTATGTGTTTATCCTAAGCTCTCTAAATCACGATTTGAATATAAAGCGACTACAGCGGTATCTTACCCTATCGTGGCAGAGCGGTGCCGTCCCCGTTGTTATACTCAATAAAGCGGATCTGGTGGACGATTATTCCGAGCAGCTCAGAATGGTTGAAAAGGTCGCCGTCGGAGTCGGTGTGCATGCCGTCAGCGCAAAGAGCGGATACGGACTCGATATGTTGTCGGAGTACCTGAAGCCTCGTAAAACTATTGTATTCCTCGGCTCGTCGGGAGTAGGTAAATCCAGCCTGCTAAACGCCTTATGCGGTGAGGAAGCGATGAAGGTGAACGATATCCGCGAGGACGACAGCAAGGGCAGACACACCACAACGCACAGGCAGCTGAACATGCTCCCGAACGGTGTTATGATTATCGACACACCCGGAATGCGTGAGCTTGGTATGTGGGATGTCTCGGAGGGACTGGGCGAGGCGTTCGGCGATGTGGAGGATTATTTGGGTAAATGCAGATTTAACGACTGTACCCACGGAAACGAACCGGGCTGTGCTATAAAAGAAGCTATAGAAAACGGTGCATTGCCCGCCGAGCGTTGGGAGAGCTATTTACAGCTGAAGAAGGAAGCAAAATTCACCGATGACAAAGCAGGTTATATGAAGGATAAACAGCAATGGCAAAAGGATATAGCAAAATGGTGTAAACAAAACAAAAAGAATGGGAGAAAAGTATAATGAACAAAATAACATTTTGCAAAACAACATTTGACAATCTGGAAAACAAAATAAACCTATATATAAGCACTCTTACGGGAGTTATTGAGGATTATTGGGAGGAGCACTTTTTTAATGCCGCAGCATATAAAATTTATTATGATAATAAAACGGTTGGTTTTTTTACTCTATTCAATAATGAAAAAATAACATCATTTTGGGTAGAACACGCACATATATGCAAGTCACAAAGCATTTTTAAGACCATACTTGATAAATTCGGCGTAAAAACCGCTTATGTAACCACTTGCGATGAATTATTTCTCTCGCTCTGCCTTGATTTCCATATAAAGATAGAACTGCAGGCGTACTTTTTTGACGGAACTCTGACGCAACCGGTTAGAACTGCGGAATATGGCAGAGAATGCCTGATTGAAATAGAACCGACTGAAATTTATGCCGTAAATAAAGAAACGGATAATTTCTTTGAGGAATTCACGCAGGACTCCTTGGAGCGAGGAGATACTATTATATATCGTTTTTCATATGAGGACGAGACTTTGGGATACGGTGTAATTGTTCCCGTTAAGCTGATGCCGCAAAACTGGGCATGCGGTATGATAACCCTTCCTAATTACAGAAAGAAGGGTGTGGGCAGAAGCATACAGCTGCATCTTGGGGATATTTGCAAAGAGAACGATAAAACCCCAGTATCCGGTTGTTGGTATCAGAACCCCCTCAGCAAGTGTACAATTGAGAGCGCAGGCAGATATTCAAAAACAAGGCTGTTAGATGTATATTTCTGTGATTAATATTAACAGGATGATTTTTTTGCATTTACTATCCAAAAAAATCATTTGATTTAATTTTATCTTTATGGTACAATATTATTTTGAGAGGAGTTGAATTGATGCAGCTTAATTATATAAACAGCAACGAAATGAATCAAAACAAATTGCAGGTACGCAAGACGAAAAAAATGTTTGGGCTTGCAGTCGGTTGTTCTATACTGATGCTTGCGCTTTTATTATCACAGAACCTGTTTATAGGTGCGGTGTGGTCTGTTATAAAGACTACCGAGCTTAGAATCTTTTTTCTCATTATACTGTCTGTACTTACCTTGTTTTTTCCCTTTCTTATACTTGCCAAAAAGGCAAAAATCAGTTTTTCCGAGAGCTTAAAGGTAAACACGGATGTTCCGAATAAGTTCTGGCTTTATATTCCCTTTACCATCGGAGCGGGGTTTGTTGTAAATATAGTGATAAGGATTATTTTCGGTCCTTTATTGGAACGATTTGATTATACCGAATCGCAACTGCCAAGCTCGGTTACGGGAATAATTCTTTATTTCATTTTAGCGGCTCTTGTGCCTGCCATATTTGAGGAATGGGCGTTCAGGGGCGTATTGCTCCGATCATTAATGCCCTACGGCAAGGGTTTTGCGCTTGTTGTGTCGAGCATTATATTCGGTTTTATGCATTTAGACCCCGCTCGAGTAGTGTTTGCCACCACCTTCGGACTTCTTGCCGGTTTTATATATATGAAGACGGGGTCGATATGGTACGGAGCGTTAATTCATTTGGTTAACAACGCTTTTGCACTGACGGCAAGCTTTGCTAACAAAACCAATGTTGACGAAAATGTGGCAAGTCCGGAAGCTGTTCTTGTTACTATTTTAATGTTTTCATTTATCATTACGGCAATAATCGGAATTATATATTTTGCACAGAAGGGTTATTTCAAAACCCGAGTAATGCGTTATGTAACACCGCCCGAGAAGCCCAAGCTGCAAAAATCACAGTATGCGAGACTCTCGCTGTTGAACCTGACAACGCTTGCCTTTGTCATTATATACCTGATTACGGTAATATTTTTATATTTTTAAAGGGTTTTTAATGGACGACAGATTTTATATCAAGCAGGCAATTAAAAGGGCAAAAAAGGCCGCTCTGCTCGGCGAGGTTCCGGTCGGTGCCGTTATCGTTAAGGACGGGGTAATAATTTCGTCCGGCTATAATCTGAGAGAAAAAAAGAATAATGCCCTTCTTCACGCCGAGATAATCGCCATAGACAGAGCCTGTAAAAGGTTGGGAGTATGGCGGCTGGAGGACTGCACGCTTTATGTAACTCTTGAGCCCTGCCCAATGTGCGCCGGAGCGATTATCAACTCAAGAATAAAGCGGGTTGTTTTCGGCGGTTACGACCAAAAGGCAGGCGTATACGGCAGCGTGTTCAATATTAGCGATTTTGCTTTTAACCATAGGTACGAGGTAACAGGCGGCGTTTTGAAGGATGAATGCGCCGCACTGCTCTCCGATTTCTTTGCACAATTAAGAATAAATAAACGAGGTTTTTGAAATGAAGGAAAAATTTTATATAACAACGGCAATAGTCTACACCTCCAAAAAGCCGCATATCGGCAATATATACGAGGCTATTCTGACCGATGCTATCGCAAGATACAAACGGCTTCGCGGGTTCGATGTATTTTTTCTGACAGGTACAGACGAGCACGGTCAGAAGATACAGGAATGCGCCAAGGAGAAGGGAGTATCCCCGCAGGAATATGTGGATTCGGTTGCGGACGATATTAAGAGCATTTGGAAGCTCTTTAATATAAGCTACGACAAATTTATCCGCACCACCGATGATTACCATGTAAAGGCGATACAGCAAATTTTCAATAAGCTCTACGAACAGGACGATATTTACAAGGGCTCCTATGAGGGGCATTACTGCACCCCCTGCGAGTCCTTCTGGACCGAGTCTCAGCTTGAGGACGGGTGCTGTCCGTCCTGCGGTGTTAAGTGTACAAAGGCTAAGGAGGAAGCCTATTTCTTAAGACTGCCAAAGTATCAGGAAAAACTGATAAAATATATTGAGGAAAACGATTTTATTACCCCTCTTCCCCGTAGAAACGAGATGATAAACAACTTCCTTAAGCCCGGTTTACAGGATTTATGCGTATCGAGGAGCAGCTTCGACTGGGGAATACCCGTTGAGTTTGATGCGGGGCATGTTGTCTATGTCTGGCTGGATGCTCTATCCAACTATGTGACCGCTCTGGGATATGATGCACAAAACGCCGGAGAGCTGTATAAAAAATACTGGCCTGCCGACCTGCATGTCATCGGTAAGGACATTGTACGCTTTCACACCATTTACTGGCCGATAATTCTGTTTGCGCTCGGCGAGCCGCTCCCTAAAAGGGTGCTTGGGCATCCGTGGCTCTTGTTCGGCGAGGACAAGATGAGTAAATCCAAGGGTAATGTCATATACGGCGAGGAATTGGTACGCCTGTTCGGACTTGATGCGGTGAGGTATTATCTGCTCTCCGAGATGGGTTATGTAAATGACGGGAGCATTACCTACGAGGCGATTGTTAAACGCACTAACTCCGACCTTGCCAACACGCTTGGCAACTTAGTTTCCCGTACGGCGGCTATGATAAATCAATACTTCGGCGGAGTTATTCCTGCGAATAACGGTGTTGACGATGAATTTTCTGTTACCTTAAAAGAAGCTGCCGGTTTATCCTTGGTTCAATATACAGACTTGATGGACGGCTTCCGTGTTGCGGATGCAACCGAATCGGTTTTGGGTCTGCTTAAGAGCTGCAACAAGTATATCGACGAGACAACTCCGTGGTTATTGGCAAAGGATGAGAGTAAAAAAGATATTCTTGGCAATGTACTGTCCAACCTTGTGGAGGGAATAAGAACCGCTTCGATTTTACTCGCTCCGATTATACCCGATACAACTGATATTATTTCTTCTATATTCTCATTTACCGATAAGGACAGAGCCTTCGACAGCACAAGCAGCTTTCTTTATTTATGCACAGGCAGGAGCTTGGGAGAGGCAAAAATGCTGTTTGCCCGTATTGACGAGAAAAAGTTCATGGAGGAGCTTGCCGAGAGCAAAAAAGCCGAAATTAAAAAAACCGATGAATCGGATAACGGTATTATCGTTATCGAGGACTTCGCAAGGGTTAAGCTTACGGTGGGTCAGGTTATTGAATGTGAGAGTGTTCCCAAATCCGATAAGCTGCTGAAGCTTATAATAGATATCGGTTCCGAGAAAAGACAGGTTGTCTCCGGGATAGCGAAATCATATTCCCCCGAGGATTTAATCGGTAAAAAAGTCATTTTAGTGGCTAATTTAAAACCCGTCAAGCTCAGAGGTGTTGACAGTAACGGGATGATTCTCGCCGCATCAAGCGGAGATGCCGTCAGGGTTGTTTTTGTGGACGGGGAAACGGAAATAGGAAGTCAGGTAAGGTAAGCAGGTAAATATGTTTGATTCTCACGCACATTATGACGACAGACGCTTTGAGGATGACAGAGATGCTCATTTAAATTATCTCTTCACCGCAAAGGGTGTTAAAAATATAATAAACATCGGCTGTGATATGGAATCCTCTCGCCATTCAATCGCTCTTGCGGATAAGTACGAGCAGGTTTACGCCTCTGTGGGTGTGCATCCGCATGACGCAAAAAGTGTACCAAAGGACTATATTTCGCTCCTTGAGCAGCTCCTGAAGCATAAAAAGGTGGTTGCTGTGGGAGAGATAGGCTTGGACTTCCATTACGATTTCTCACCTCGGGATATACAGCGGAGAGTTTTTGCCGAGCAAATGCAGCTTGCGGAGAAAACGGGCTACCCCGTTATTATCCACGACAGGGAGGCGCATAAGGAATGTGTTGACACTGCGCTCTCCTTTTCAAAGGTAACGGGTGTCTTCCACAGCTATTCGGGAAGTATTGAGACCGCTAAAATACTAGTTAAA
>PGZT01000002.1 GCA_002841455.1 Firmicutes bacterium HGW-Firmicutes-21
TGGTGCCTCCGATCGGAATTGAACCAACGACACGAGGATTTTCAGTCCTCTGCTCTACCAACTGAGCTACAGAGGCAAACAACAAACAAATCTCTTTAATCCATATTTATAAGTAATAGGGAAAATGGCGATTCGGATGGGACTCGAACCCACGACCTCTAGCGTGACAGGCTAGCGTTCTAACCAACTGAACTACCGAACCACATAAACAAACGGCATTCTCTGATGCCCATATCCTGCTCAATAACGACGAATTATCCGCAATTGCCGTTTAATGACGCTTGATTATATTATCATATCTCTCAGCTTTTTGCAATACCTTTTTTAAAAATATTGCAGAAAAATTTGGCGGTGCGGATTACGAAAAAGATGCTGCATATTTTCATTTATTACAGCACCTCTTCCGCACCTTTATCTCATGTAACTTTTAGCTCAACTGACCTCAACCCAATGTAAAATACCGCCGTTAGAGTTGCCTAATATCAAATAATCAACGCTGATTCGCTCCATAGACATGGGTGCAACGGTTATTTCGCAGACCAAGGACCGTTCGTCCACAACATCCATGTAAGGTCTTCCGTCGGCAACCTTAAACCAGAAATAACCGTTTTTTTGAAAAAGAAGGCTCTTATCAACTCCATAAAAAACCTTGTCAAGGCTCTCGAAATAATAAGGGTTTGCCTTCATTCGTGCGTCCATAATTTCACCCTTGTCGTTTCTGACCATGGTGAACAATGCGCCCGACATCGCTCCTTTTTTATAAATCCTGAAGGTTCTTGCGGTGTCCCCGACATTAACAAGATTGAAATTATCCGTATATTGAACCATCCAGTTGCCCGTGTTTGCCGGCTGCCCGACTCCGTCGGCATGAACATTATCTATTATAATCGGGTTTCCGTCGGTATCAATATACTCAAAAACCATCATATCTGTTCCTATTGCATCGGGCGCGTTGTTCGGATTCAAGCTGGTTTGCCATGTGTTGCCGGAAACACTCTTTGTTATAGGGCTATATGGAGCATACGGTGTGTTTTTTGCTGTATGATTCGGGTCATACTCCTTCACATATTTAACCGGGAGCTTACCTTTTTGGGTAAGGTCGTTTACAATAAAGGTTATATTACTCTCAATAAGTCCTTGTTTATAATCGGTGCCTTTATATTGAGCCGCATAATTGGTACCGTTTCGGTTGACAATATAGCCCTGCTCGGCAGGGTTTGCAATGACCTGTGAGGCATTGTCGTAGCAATAAAAAGAACCCTGAACCGTACCGCCTTGCACGCTGAACTTAACGGCGCCGTTTGCGCATCTGCCGTTTTCAACACGCAGGTTTGCTGTTTTTCCTATGTTCGTATTATTATATGCGTCCGCCGTCGTTCCGCCTAAAATGTAGATGTATTCACCCGCCGGTACGGTAACCGTTACCGGTTCAAAAACTCTCGGGGTGTAATCAATGTAATCACAACCGAAGTATATGGGGTTTACCGAACCGTTTGACAAAAAATAATCATCCGGCAAAATAAACTTATAATTAAAATAGTCGCTCCAGCTCTTCTGTCCGAGCCACTCACCCTTCTCCTGATACCCTATATTATATACGGTAACAACCGCATCGGTGTCACCCGTGTTGTAAAGCTGATAACCAAGATAAAAGAATTCGCCCGTATGGTTGGAATGCTCGAATGTAAAAATATATTCACCCTGCATATTATAATTACGGATAATAGCTTGTCCGACATCCTCCACAGCGAGCATCTCGGGGTTGTTGGAATAAATATATGCACCGCCCTCACGCTTATTGTATTCGATTGTCGCAAAATTGTGATAGGCTCTTTTTGGGTTTACCGTTCCCGTTATCGCCGTTAGGTCGAATATATTCTTAAAGGGCTGATAAAAAGCATCGTCGCTGTATACCTGTACCTTTGGGGTTATTGTAAAATCAAACTTGCCGTCCTCTGAGTATTTTATATCCATGGTGTAACCGTCCTTTTCGTCTGTGTAATCGGTGTTTGCGTTGCTCTCATTGCTCTCGTAGCTCTCGTTACTTATGCTTTCGTTATTATCGGTCTTAACGCAGCCTGCGATAACAAATGTAAATACAACTACGATAAAGCAAATAAAAATGCGTTGAAGCCTCCGTTTATTCGCCATAGAGGTTTCCTTCCCAGTATAACAAATACCATTTGCCGTCAATTTCCGCACAATAATTGCTCTCGCTTCTGGTTACCTTAACGGCGCTTTTTGTTGATTCGACCGTATAATGAACCTCCGCAATGCGTGTTACAGACGAAAAATCCAGACCTGCTGATTCATAAGCAGCCTTTGTTGTTTTTGCAAAAGCGGAATCAAGCTCTATTTCATCAATCGAGTCGATTATAAGCTTATCCAAAAAGTGATTGTAACGGTATTCATTAATTGTATCCCATGTCATTCCCAACAAATTGGCAAGATCGTTATCTGTGTATTCGGGATGTGTCCCCCTCATGCCTATCTTTATAAACTCGCTGAATACGGATACAAGCATCGAATTATCACTTTTAAATTGAGCGGCGACAACAGTCTCTATAATATCCTCGGGAGAAGATCCACCCTGTTCCAACGGCGTATTATCCTCCGAGCTATCAATCGTGTTATCGGTGCTCTCGATACTTATTGCCGATTCCTGTTCGCTCGGATGAACACTCTCCTCGTTGTTGCTCCTCGTGCATGCCGTCGCTGTGAACAATAAGCAAGCAGCCAATAAAATAATCTTTTTCAAAATTCCCTCTCCTTATATAATTTATATATCGGTATAATACCAGCTAATACCCGATTTAACCGCATATACTGTGCTTTTCTGCTTCTGCTTTCCATCTACAAACACCTTTATCACAACCTGTGTAACAGCCGAAATATTTGTTTTTCCGGTCATATATTCATATGCATCCAAAACATTTGCATACTCGTCGCTGTTCTTCTCTATCTCGGTGATACTGTCAATAGAAAAGGTTATTTTACTGTCCGCATATATATTATCTATGCCTTTATATGCTGTTTTAAGATTTTCCTTGAGCTTTTTATTGCTTAAATCCTTATTTCCGTAGAGCACAATCTTTTGATATTCAGAGGAATATTTAAGCATACCGCTTACATCCTGTGTCATGGACGCCTTTAAATAACCCATAACCGCTTTTTCGGGCGAAAACGCACCTGTGAAGAATGTCAAATAGCAAAAAATAATAGCCAGAGCTAATCCCAAGCCTAAAAATATAGGTATTGCAATACGCATAAACCTTTTCAAATCGGTGCCCTCCGATGTAATTTTTAATGCTATTATTATATAAAATTCTCCCGAAAAAGTCAACTTATATTTATTTTAGTATACAAAGTGGTGCAATAATACACTGTTTTAATTGTAAAATATAAGCAAAATGTATAAATTTTTATTTTAACATTGACATATGGAAAAAATTGTCGTATAATACACCGAATTCTAATAAAGGAGGAATAAAACAGATGAAAAAGATTTTTGCGTTAGTTGTAATACTTTCTTTAGTGCTTGCATTTGCGGCATGTGAAAAGGATGATACAACCAGTGAAGTCAGCACCGCAAGCACTGCAAGCACTGCAAGCGTTGAAGAGAGCGTTGAAGTGAGTGTAGACGAGAGCGTTGAAGAGAGCGTAGACGAGAGCGTAGACGAGAGCGAAGCAGAGGCAGAATAAGTAGAATTACATTGTAATATACAAGTTTTTCGGCACCCCCCAGTACTTATTGGGGGGGTGTTTCCTGCAAGCTATGTGTTCTGTTCTAAAGCAAACCTTTTTGAAAACATTTTAGTGTTGACAAAACATGGAAAATGATTTATAATAAGAAAAATTAATTTAAAGGAGCAAACTAATGTTAAAAAAGATTTTTGTACTATTACTTGCATTGTCATTTACTCTCGCTTTTGCGGCATGTGATAAGGATGACACAACCAGCGAAGTAAGCACCGAGAGCCAAGCCGTTAGCGAAGCAGAAAGCGAAGACGAAAGCGATATTGAGAGCGAAGTCAGCGAGGAGGTACTTTCCGGCGTTGTCGATGGTACATATTACGGAGTAGGTTACAGCTTTGATATCCCGGAGGGATATGAGTTGTTGATGGAAATGGAAGGCAAAATCATATTTATGGGCGAAGATTTTTCTATGTTTATGACCATGATTGCCGATACGGAAAAGAGTGCCAGCGGGTATACCGAGGAGGATTTCTTTACAGATTTTGGTGATGATAATACAGACGCTGATAATATGTACATCACTTCATTTGAAGTGGTTGAAATCGCCGGTATGGATGCAATACATATGGAATATATAGAAGAATATGACGAAGAGGATGAAGAAAATAACATATCCCAGACCAGCTATCTTGTTTTCAAATCCGGTAAAGTTGTCGTAGTTGGCTTCTATATGACTGAGGATGAAATAATCACAGCTTTAATGGATTCCTTATCCATAGGCTAAACAAATTTTAAAACCAAGAGGCTGCTGCAGTTCGATTTCTCGAATTTGCAACAGCCCCTTTTTTATATCAACAAATTATGCGAATATATTAAAGCTGCCAAGGAAGTGGCGTTTTATCTTTAAATAATCCTTAGTGGTGGGGATTGAGGTATTCTCAAGGCAGCATGCCTTTAATTGAAGCGGGGTAAGGGTGAGAGTTCCCAAAAAGCCCCTCTTTGTAAATAGGTAGTCCGCCGAGTTGATTATTCCGTCTCCGTTAGCATCGCCAAAAACAACAACGGTTATTTCGTCGAGAATATCTTCACCCTGCATATACATAACCTTACAACCGGTTCCGATATAAGCACTTGGAGAGGTTATTTTAGTACCGTTTTTGTCGAGAACAATAATGTTTTCCGACAATTCAAAATTTCCGAGCAGGGTTGAAAGGTTCGTTTTATCGGTAACGCCCGTCAGATAATCACCTATAACATAATCAGACGAGGATGTAAGCTCAAGCCCGCCCTCAAAACCGAGAATAACGGTTATGGGCTGAGTATATACCACATAGGTGCTGCCTGCCGCTGTCGAGGTTGTGTAACCGAGCATAAAGCTTGCTCTTCCCGATGATGCGGTTGCGGTTACAGTACCGTTGTTGACCGTAATAAGGTTTTCGCCCTCAAGAACCTTGATAAAGGTCTTGGAGTCGGAGGTGATATTGGTTTCCGTGTCTCCGTAAGTAATCGAGGATAGATTGTAGCTGCCTGTTGAGCCGTTACCGGCAAGCAGTATTGTGTTTTTATCGGTATAAATGTTCTTAACCATATTCTTTGCGTACTGAGCATCGTCGGTGGTAAGACCATCCAGTCCTAACAGGTAGTGAGAATTGAAAACCGAGGGCCATGCATTTGAATAGGTCCAGGGCCAAATTGTAATGCCTCTGTCTCCTGCGACTTTTGCGAAGAATCTGTTCTGGTTGCCCGCGTTAACATTAAGAGTTGAGCTTACGGGTTGTATGAATGAAAGCTGCTTTGTCATCGCAACAAGCGCTTCCGTTATACTTGAAGTCTGGTCGATTGCGTTAAGTAAATATCCGGTGGACATGGTGGGAAGGAGCTGCTTTGTTTTTATAAGCTGATTCCCGTCAAAGCAAATGACCGTTACACGGCTCTCCATATCATATTGCTTTATTAAATTAACCATTGGTTGAACGATATTAGGATCGTTTGTTTTTATCTCAACAAATATCTTTGCGTTTGTCGGCTTTACCGCAATAAACATTTCCTCAAGAGTGGGTATTTTCTCGTTCGGATATTGATTCTTGAACATATCGTTGGGGCCCCAAAGATTAAATTGCTTGAGCTGATCAAGAGTCATAGCTGTTACATCGCCGGTGCCGGTGGTGGTCCTGTCGATTGTACCGTCATGCATTATAACAACTTTTCCGTCCTTTGTGAGCTTGATATCGGTCTCAACAACATCCGCACCGTTCTCGATAGCTTTAAGATAGCCCGAAATGGAGTTCTCCGGAGCCTGAGAGGGATTACCTCTGTGACCGATAATAATAGGTGTTCTTGTCATTGAATTAGCCACGAACATAGTCGTTAGCGCTGTTTCCACCACAGTAAAATTATTTGTTATAATTCCGTTTGCGCCGCTGGTTATAAGTTTTGCGATTGAGGCATTACCTGTAAGCTTATCATCCATAACCCATACGGTAACTGCGTTGAGCTGAAGTTCTTGAACATAGCTCTTAACCGCAAACTTTGCAGGCAGAATCGCAATGAGTGATAACGACTTATTAACATCGCCGCGTATCTCAAGAAGCTGTTCGTCGGAAAGAGTAGCTCCGTTAATTCCCGAAAAATCCACGGCTCCGCGGACAACGGAATAGTTTTGTCTCGCGTACTTAACTATATCCGGGTTTGTGCTTATAAATAGTGCATCCTTAATCAAAGCCGCCTTTAGAGCCAAAATAATGGTGTTTACCGTGGCGGTATCGTTAACATAAAACGCAGGAATAAATATATCCTCGCTCAGGTCGTTAATAAGGGTGCTCAGGCTGCATACCGCATCTCCGTTCTTGTTTGTAAGATTGCTTCCGTTCGCATAAAAGATAACGGTAGCGGGAGCTTTGGAGGCTTTACTAATAAAATTATTATATTGTGAGGCGGATTCAATCACACCTATGTTTGTAACATGGTTTAAGGTGTTGGATTCAGGCTGTCTTACATTATACAGCTCGACGGGAGCTTCGGGTGGAGGCACCGGAGCGGACTCCTGTATGGTAACCTTAATGGAATCCACGACAAAGTTGGAGGAGTTTGCCTGTAAACCGATTCCGCCTTTATTGCTCGGATTAATTGAAGGCAGGTTGTCAAGGTGTATAACCGTGTCACCGTTTACCTGATACTGCAATACACTGTTTTTTGCAAGGATAGAAAATGTATAATTTTTGGAAGCGTTAACGGCTTCTGTATAGCTCGCTGATTTATAGTAATTCCAGCTGCCGTTAAACGATACGCATTCGATACCGCCGGTAGTTGCGGTAGCTCCCGCCATCATATTATTGCGAACGCACATATGATAATAAGGAGTTCCGGTGGTAGCGGAATTCTGAGCGCGGAATATCATTGAGAACCATCTTGACGAATCGGTCGGATTGGTCTGTGTTCCAACCGTATCGATTCTGTAGTTTCCGAAATCGGAGAGCCAGGACGGCAGGTAAATACGAGGGTTACCCGCACTTAAACCGCTTATTGTGAGCTTTCCTCCGCTAACCGTATAAACTCCAGCGGTGGTAACTATTTTATTCCAGTCATCAATAGCGGAAGCACTGCTGAAATCGTTGTAGTAAAGCACATACTCACTTTCGGTAGAGAGCTTTGCGACAACATAGATGTTTTTTGTAATGGCATTGTTCGAGGTCTTTTTAGCGGTAAGTACCGTAACTCCCTTGCTCGATGGGTTAAAGGAGGTTATTACATTAGCTCCGTTATACCATGTGATGTCCGAAGGGGATAAAACCGTTGCATCGTCAAGCTGAACACTGTAATTTGAAAGTGTTACGGCAGTGCCTACGGTTGCCAAAATTGCCGGTTCCACATTGCTTATCGGGGTAACGGCGGCTTCGACAACAGAAGCGGGGAATACTCCGCCGAGCGTTACGAGCATACATATTACCATCAGCAATGCAATTCTTTTTGTTTTTTGCATTTTTCTTAGTCCTTTCTGTTTTTATGTTATTTATTTACCTTCTATATAATCAATTGCGTCGGCAATAACGTTATCGGCTCTTTCAAGCTCGGCGGAGGCTGTTTCGTAGTCAACACCCGTTTTAGCCATTATAATTCTTATTGCTCTGTCAACCAGCTTTATGTTTGACGGAACCATATATGCCATATAATTGCCGCGTACCCTGCCAAATCTTATCATAGCACCGGTGGACAGCATATTTAGTATCATTTTCTGAGCCGTTCCCGCCTTCATTCTTGTAGAACCGTTTATAACCTCTGGTCCTACCTCGGCTATAATGGCGGTTTCGCACATAGGGACAAGGTCGGAATTCTTGTTGCAGGAGACACAAACGGTACGAGCGCCTAATTCCTTAGCGTAATTTATCGCACCCTTGACACAGTTTGCCGAGCCGCTCGCCGAAATTGCGATTAAAACATCCTTGGAGCAAAACGCCTTCTCCTTTATCTGATCGACTATGCTGTCAAAATCATCCTCGGCATCCTCAACAGAATCAAAAGCCGCCTTTCTTCCTCCGGCAATAATACCCTGAACAATATCGGACGATACTCCGAAGGTGGGGGGGCATTCGGAAGCATCCAAAACTCCCAGCCTGCCGGAGGTTCCCGCTCCGACATAAAAAATCCTGCCTCCGTTTTTTAGAGCCTCCGCCAAAACATCCACAGCGACAGCAACCTCTGGCAGTGCGGTCTCTACCGCATGGGCGACGGTCTTGTCCTCATCGTTGATGCATTTAACTATCTCAAGTGCACTCATTTTATCGATGTTTGCGGTGTTTGTGTTTGTTGATTCTGTTCTAAGCTTGTTAAATTCCGACATTTTTTCGCCTTCCTTTTATTGAATATAATATATTTATAATGCTAAAAATAGTTTAGATAACATTTGTAAAGTATAAGCGTTTTTCTTGTTAAGGCAATGTTAAGTTTAACACATATATAAAAATTAGTCAATGTATTTTAGATGTAAAAAACGCATTTTTTAACGGATTTCGACTTCTTGACAAGCGATACGCTTTATGCTAAAATAAACAGGAAAATAAAGTAAACGGAGAATCTGTATGGATAGTAAAAAAAGCGACCTTATCAGTGTCGTGGTTCCCTGTTACAACGAACAAGAGGCCCTGCCCTTTTTTTACGATGAAATGGTGAGGGTTGCCTCGTCTATGGTCGGGGTTGAAATAGAGATGCTGTTTGTGGACGACGGCTCAAGGGATAAAACCCTGGATACCCTTCGTGAGCTTTCCGCAAGGGACAAGCGTGTGCGCTATATATCCTTCTCCCGAAATTTCGGCAAGGAAGCGGCTATGTATGCCGGTCTTGAAAATTCGGCGGGTGACTTTGTGGCGATAATGGACGCGGATTTGCAAGACCCTCCCTCGCTGCTGCCGGAGATGTACAGAGCCGTAAAGGAGGAGGGGTACGACAGCGTTGCGACAAGGAGAAGCACCAGGAAGGGCGAGCCTCCGATTAGAACCTTCTTCGCAAAGGTATTTTATAAAATAATAAACAAAATCTCCAAGGTTGAGCTTGTCCCCGGTGCGAGGGATTACCGTCTTATGAGCCGCCGTATGGTTGAATCGGTGCTCTCTCTGTCAGAGTACAACCGTTTCTCCAAGGGCATCTTTGCCTGGGTGGGATTTAAAACAAAATGGCTGTCATACGAGAATATCGAGAGGGTTGCCGGTAAGACGACATGGTCGTTCTTTAAGCTCTTTAAGTATTCGCTTGAGTGCATCATAGCTTTTTCCACCGCACCGCTTGCAATTTCGTCGTTGTTCGGTTTTTTCTTCTGCATTCTTGCGGTTATCGGTATTATTTTCGTTATAGCACGGCAGATTATTTGGGGCGGCTCCGCCTACGGCTGGGCTTCCACTGTTTGCATTATTCTGTTTGTGGGCGGCGTTCAGCTCTTTACAATCGGGATTCTCGGTCAGTATCTGTCGAGGACATACCTTGAGACAAAAAAACGCCCGATTTATTTGGTGGCGGAGACCGAAAAGGACAAAAAATAGCATATTGATTTTATGGGCAGTTCATTAGGAGCTGCTCGTTTTGTTAATAAACTGTTAAAAGGCAAAATAATCCTGAAAACCGGTTGCATTTTATGTATGAAATGTTATAGTAAAAGCAGTTTTGTTTGAAGGGGATCATGTGTAATGAATCTTGGTATTATTTGTCCTCGGCATAATGCGGAGGGAATAAAGAAAATCAGAGAGCTTGGACTCGGTTATACGGAGCTTGATGTAAACAATGACGATATTTCTTATCTTAATATTCCTGAGATAAAAGAGGCTCTATTAAAATACAAAGTGTCGCTCGGTGCGGTCGGTCGCTGGGGCAGGAACAGAATAAAAAGCGACGGCGGCTTTGACACCAAGGAGCAAAAGGACGAGTTCGACCTTATCGACATGTGCGTCGCTTTAGACTGTCCCGTTTATATTACGGGGGTGAACTATGTAACCTCGCTCAGTTATTACGAGAATATAACAGCCGCAATTGATTATATCGGTTCTCTCAACGAATATGCGGCGGGCAGAGTAAAAATATCGGTATATAACTGCCATTGGAACAATTATATCGACAAGCCCAAGGAATGGGATATAGTCCACGGGCATATAAAGGATTTGGGAATAAAATTCGACCCGTCGCATACGGTAAATGGCGGAAGAGATTATCTAGATGAGGCTGCAAATTACGGGAACAGATTCTATCATATTCATTTAAAGGGTACGATTAACATTAACGGTAGACGCATCGACGATCCGCCTGCGGGGCTTGACCAGATAAACTGGGGAGCGTTGCTATCCATATTGTGGTTCCACAAATATGAGGGTATGCTCTCCATAGAGCCGCATTCCGAGACCTGGCAGGGTGAGCTTGGCGAGCTGGGAGTTAAATATACAATAGATTACTTCAAAAAGCTGTTGTTTATAAAGGACTGATTTAATGTTTAAATTTCTGAGAAGAGATAAGCCGCCAAAAAATACGGACAGCGTTGAGTTCAAACGCTGGATGGCAAAAAAGATTGACGGTAAGCTCACAAGGTATATCCTTGAGCGTGGTACGGACGGTGTGGAGGCTGTAATCGGCAAGGGAGGCTTCCTTAGCGTTTTAGAGGACGAACTGTCGGTAATCTGCGGTGAAAAGACGCTCTTCAAAGCGAAGGTGGATACTCTTATAGCGTGGGAGTTTCTGTCGCTCGAGGGAGTTACGCTTACAGGTTTTGACCTTATTCAGGGGAAAGAACGGACCGTTTTGGCTTATTACAAGTATCATAGGGATTAATTTTATTAAATAAAAAGGAGTTTTTGATATGGCAGACAAGGTAAGAATAGGAATAATCGGCTGCGGTGGTATTGCTCACGGAAAGCATCTTCCCGCACTGAAGGCACTCAAGAATGTAGATATGGTCGCTTTTTGTGATATTATCGAATCAAAAGCAAAGGAAACCGCAAAGCAATACGGAACAGAAAAGGCTGCTGTTTATACCGATTATAAAAAGCTGCTTGAGGACAAGAGCATTGATGTTGTGCATGTATTGACTCCGAACCGCTCACACAGCTTTATTTCGGTGGATGCTATGGAAGCCGGAAAGCATGTTATGTGCGAAAAGCCGATGGCGATTAATGCGATCGAAGCAAAGAAGATGGTGGATGCGTCGGTGCGAACAGGCAAAAAGCTGACAATCGGCTACCAAAACCGTCAGACACCCGAATCGCTGTATGTAAAAAGCGAGGTTGAAGCAGGCACTCTCGGTGAGATTTATTATGCAAAGGCAACCGCTATAAGAAGAAGAGCTGTTCCGACCTGGGGTGTTTTCCTCAACGAGTATGAGCAGGGCGGCGGACCGCTCATTGATATAGGAACACATGCGCTTGACCTTACAATGTGGTGCATGAATAACTATAAGCCTAAGTATTGCGTAGGAACAACCTATAAAAAGTTAGGCGATAAATTCCCTACGGGCAACGCTTGGGGAGACTGGAAGAAAGAGGACTTCACCGTTGAGGACTCTGCGTTCGGCTTTATTGTTATGGAAAACGGCGCAACCATTTATTTGGAGTCAAGCTGGGCAATAAATTTGCTTGATCCGAGAGAAGCGGTAACGACCTTATGCGGCACCGAGGGAGGTATAGATATGAATAACGGCGTTAGAATCAACGGTATCAGGGGAGGCAGACCGTATGTAACCACACCCAGCTTCGGTTCGGGCGGAGCGGCTTTCTTTGTCGGCGGCAGAGACGAAAAGCCCGAGGATAGGGAAGCGAAGCTCTGGATTGATGCGGTTGTAAACGACAAGCCGCCGTTTGTGTTGCCCGAGCAGGCGTTTGCGGTAAGCCAGATTCTGGACGGTATATATGAATCGGCAAAAACAGGCGCACCCATATATTTCAATAAGTAAACAAGGAGAAATATTAATTATGAAACTTGGTGTTTTAACGGTTCTCTTCGGTGACAAGCCGCTTGACAAGACGCTGGAATATTTAAAATCAATCGGAATAGAAGCGCTCGAGATAGGAGCCAGCGGTTACCCCGGAAAGGCACATTGCAACCCGGAGCTGCTGCTCTCCGATAAAAAAGCACTTGATACATTCAAGGGTACTATTGCCGAATACGGTATACCTATAAACGCATTCGCCTGTCACGGAAACCCCGTACATCCCAATAAAAAGACAGCCGAAACCTTCAGAGCCGATTTCCGCAATGCAGTGTTGCTTGCCGAGAAATTAGGGATAAATAAAATAGTCGGTTTTTCCGGCTGTCCGGGCGACAGCGACGGCGCAAAATACCCGAACTGGGTAACCTGCCCATGGCCCGAGGATTTTACGACAATATATAATTATCAGTGGAACGAGGTGCTGATTCCCTATTGGAAGGAGGAGAGCGAATTCTGCCGTTCGCACGGAGTTACCAAGCTCGCCTTTGAGATGCACCCGGGATTCTGTGTTTATAACCCCGACAGCTTGCTGAAGCTCCGTGATGCGGTCGGTGATGTTATAGGCGCAAACTTCGATCCGTCCCACCTTATATGGCAGGGAATCGACCCTGTAGCCGCCATCCGTAAGCTGAGCGGAGCTATCTACCATTTCCACGCAAAGGATACCAAGGTGGATAAATACAATACGGCAGTCAGCGGAGTGCTTGATATGAAGCATTACAGCGACGAGCTAAACCGTTCCTGGGTGTTCCGAAGTGTCGGCTACGGTAACGATATGCAGTATTGGCGTGATATGATCAGTAATCTCAGACTAATCGGTTATGACGACATTCTTTCGATTGAGCACGAGGACAGCCTTATGACAAACACCGAGGGGCTTGAAAAGGCGGTTGATTTCCTTAATAAAGCGATGATTAAGGAGAACAAACCGACAGGGATGTTCTGGGCATAGATTTTTCGTAAAAGGAAGTAATTAGTGAGATGGTTGAATACTTGAAAATAATTAGAGAAAAGTTAGGTCATATGCCTGTTGTTGTTAGTGCAGCAAGTGTAATAGTCGAAAACGCCGAAGGTGAAATTTTATTACAACTTAGAAATGACAATAAATGTTGGGCATATCCCGGCGGCGGTATAAATGTGGACGAAACGGCAGAGGATGCAGCAGTGAGAGAATTGTATGAGGAAACAGGGTTAAAGGCTAATATAATCCAACTTCTCAATGTTTTTTCCGGCAAGGATATGCACCATATTTATCCGAATGGCGATGAAGTGTCAAATGTTGACATTGTTTATATCTGTAAAGATTATACGGGGGAATTAAAGCCGGATTATTTAGAGAGTAATGAATTAAGGTTTTTTTCTGCTGATAATTTACCGGATAATATTTCACCGCTGGCAGTAAGAGGATTAAAGGCATACATCAGTCAAAGATTAAATTAATTAAAGATTTAAAAGGCGGTGGTGTTTTTGGGTATTCTGATTGGCATTTCAGGCTGCTCAGCGAGCGGAAAGTCCACCTTTGCCAAGGTGCTTGCCGAAAGACTTACAGATAAAAAGGTAATGGTTATAAACTCCGATGCTTTTTTTCGCAACCCTCTGCCGAGGATGATTTCACCCGCAAACGGTAACTGCTATGACGACTTCAACTCGCCCGAGACACTCGATATTTATAAGATGATGACGGAGGTTGGAGCAAATCTTGCCGAAAATGATATAATTATTGTCGAGGGTGTGTTGATTCTCTGCTTTGAGGAGTTCAGGCAACGAGCGGCTCTAACCGTTTTCGTTGACGCTAACATAGAGACAAGGTTATCCCGCCGACTTGTTCGTAACACAAGGGTTTACGGTATGAATTTTGATGATGTGCTGGAATATTATTTGAATGCGGCACGATTCTCCGAGCAAAAGCATACAGGTCCGTCAAAAATGTATGCAGACATAGTTATAAACGGCGAACGGGATTTTATAAAACCAATAGAAGTTTTATTGGCTTATATAAGTTTATCAATGTAATAAACAATTATATTTAATAATTTTATAAATGTATTAAATTGGAGAAAACAATATGGAAAGTAATCACGAAGAATGTTATTATGAATGGAATGATTTTTGTGATAATATCATTTATAAAAACAGATACTTTCAAAGGCATCCAATATTAGATAAGATACTTAAATTCGCAGAAGATCATACAGGCTTAATTAGTGATACTGTTTTTTATAGAGCAAGAAAATATGATGAATCATATTGTAATAAGGGAAAAACCATGTACGAATACGCTCTTGAATATTTAAGTGAAAATGATAATGAAAAAAATAAACCTCTAAATAATACCAAAAAATCCGAATGTAAAAAAAAATTTAGAGGTTTCCCTAAAGGAGAAAACCTCGCACCGCCCAAAAACATTTTAACTATCGGAGGACGAGCAAATGCAGAGTTTATATCATACTTATATTTAGCGGATAGTATAAAGACTGCGATTTCAGAAATAAAAGAATCAATAAAAACTAAAGTAAGTGTAGCTGAAATAATATGCAATGGAACAAAAAAGATTGCCGATTTTACATATAATGTTATTCCATTAGGTAATGATGATTGTAAAAGAGATGTTTTTTGGTATTATATAATGACAGGCTTTTCATCGGTGGATAATCATGACACTCGTGACTATATACCTATACAATGCATTTCGGAATTTCTTAAAATTAATGGTTATGACGGAATAAAATATAATAGTGCATATAACGATATTGGCAGAAATTATGTTTTCTTCAATCAAAAGGATTTTGTTGATATTTCCTCAGAAATTTACGAAATCGATTCAATTGATGTAAGATATAAGAAGATAATTGATTTATAACATGAGGATATAGTCTCCTTCCTAAGGTATATATACAATTTCGTACTTTGGATATAAATCATTTATTAGTAAAACATGGATAGGGTAGCTAAAACAGCTTGCCCTGTCCTTTTTTTTTGTGCGATTTATATATAAAACAATATATATCGTGATACAATATATACACATATACAAAATGTACATTTTATAAATATATACCTTGACAGGCGAGGTATGTTGTGATATATTATACTCAAATCAAATCACTGGGAGGTGTAGGCTGATGTCGATTGCATCCGATCTGATCAGAGGACATACCGAAACCATCATTTTGGCGAATCTTCTGGAGGGGGACAGCTACGGTTACAAAATAAACAAAGCTATACTGCAAAAGACCGGCAATAACTTTGAACTGAAGGAAGCGACGCTTTATACGGCGTTCCGCAGGCTTGAGGAAGCGGGAAGCATTTACTCCTACTGGGGGGATGAGAATACAGGTGCAAGACGCCGATATTATTCCATCACGACCGCGGGCAAAGCGGAATATCAGAAGCTCAGAGACGAATGGGGAACAGCAAAAGATTTAATTGACAAATTAACCGAAATTGGGGGACAGGGTAATGAATGAAAAACTAAGAGCGTATATCGAAAGTCTTTTTAAGGATGCGCCGAAAAACAAAAAAACCGTCGAGTTAAAAGAGGAAATGATACAGAACCTTATCGACAAGTATAACGACCTCTTAGCAGAGGGGAAGAGCGAGGATGCGGCTGTAAATATAGCCATTGCAAGCGTCGGAGATATCAGCGACCTAATTGAAGAGCTGAATAAAAGCAAAACTGATATGAGGTCTGAGGAATTGAAGGAAAAACAACGCAGACAATCGGCGGCTATGATCGCCATAAGTATAGCGCTGTATATTATGTCGGTTATACCGCTGTTTATTTTACAGGATGTAAACGGTTTAATATTTATGTTTGTTATTGTTGCCGCAGCAACAGGACTGATAATCTATTCCGCAATGACAAAACCAAAATACCGCAAGCTCGACGACACCCTTGTGGAGGAGTTCAAGGAATGGAAGGCAGCCACCAGCGTGAGCAACAGCACAATGAAAGCAATTTCATCTGCAATCTGGATGATTACCGTCGCTGTTTATTTTGCAATCAGCTTTCTTACCAGTGCATGGTATATTACATGGATTATTTTCCTCATTACAGCGGCGATTATATCAATAATCAAAGCAATGTTTGACCTGAAAAAGTAGGTATATGATTATGAAAAAAGCAGCAATAGTAAGGATAATAATAGCATCGATTGCTTTAGTTATTTTAATATCGATTTTAATAGTAGGATTGACGGGAGAGGGTTTTCGTATGTTTAGGTTTAAGTTTGGTGGGTTCTCAAACTATTCTTATGCCGACTCGGATTTATATAATGTCGGAGACGCAAGTATCTCCACCGAGGGTATAAACGAATTGGATATAAACTGGATTGAGGGAAGCGTAAAGGTTATAACACATTCCGGAAGCGAAATTTCTATTTTCGAGTCAAACGCAGGCAAATTTAACGAGGATGAGAAGCTGCGTTATTTAGTGAAAGACGGAGTTCTATACATTAAATATTGTGCTCCAAGGCAACTGTTTACATTCGGCAGATTAATTTCCTATGTCAAGAATCTAACCGTCTATATACCCGAGGGCGAGACTGTGTTATTAAGAACGCTTACAGTAGATACTGTCTCGGCGGATGTAATTATAAATGATATTTATGCCGACGAAATAAAACTCAATTGTGTTTCCGGTGATATAAAGGGAGATTTGTCAGGTACAATCGAAAAGCTCACCGCAAAAACAGTGAGCGGGAACATTAATATAAAAGCAGCCTCTGATACGGTTAACTTCACGAGCATAAGCGGCGATATTATATATAATGGCGGAGCCTCTGACATTGATTGCAATAATGTATCAGGCAATGTAAAAGTAGAAACGGACATTTGTCCTTCGAGAGCTAACCTAAAGACAGTAAGCGGCAATATTGTGATGTCGATACCGGAGAACAAGGGCTTTACCGCTTCGTACAGCGTTGTAAGCGGTGATTTCAATACCTCGTTCGCTACGGTAAACAGCAAAAAACAGGCGGTTTACGGTGACGGAAGTGCGGAATTTAATCTAAAAGCCGTGAGCGGAAATATAACAATCAAAAGAAAATAAAGCATAAAAAGGCAAGAAACCGCGGTAAAAACTGCGGTTTCTTGATTTGTCGGTTTTCTAATTATTTACTTGTTCTTTCCGTATATTCTTTTATTACATTAAAGGTTTCCTCACTCAACACATGCTCTATTCTGCAAGCGTCCTCTGCGGCAACTTCCTTGCTGACTCCCATCGAAACAAGAAAGCGTGTAAGCATAGTATGCCTCTCATACATACTTTCCGCAATTTTCTCGCCTCTGTCGGTAAGGGTAATACAACCCGATGAATCCACCTCGATATAATCATTGCTCTTTAATATACTTACCGCGCGGCTTATGCTCGGCTTTGAGTAACCGGTCTCATTCACTATATCAATGGAACGAACCTGCGGATTCTTCTGCCTCAGCATAAGTATGGTTTCGAGATAATTCTCGCCCGATTCATGCAGCTGCATATCATTTACCTCCCATCAGCCTTGTTTATGTATCATATTGTATTTATTATATCTTGTTATAACACAAAAAATAAATATTTTCAAGTAAATGATTACAAAATAAGTATAACGGTTGACAAAAGCGTATAATTATGATATTATATAAACAGTTAGCGGACGCTAACTGCATAAACAGGGAGTGTAAAAAAGGTATGATAAACTTCATAACAGAAAATATAGCAACACTTATACTCGGCTCGGTTCTGGCGGCGCTTGCTGTGCTTGCGATATTAAAAATAGTAAAGGATAAAAAAAGGGGTTCCTCCTGCGGTTCCTGCGAGGGTTGCACGGGCTGCTCGACAGAGGAACAAAAAGCTAAAAGGAAAAGTGATATAAAAAGGCGGGGATAGAGCTTGGAAAGAGCCGTAATATTATGCTTTTCACCTACCGGAAACACCCGAAAGGTGTGCGAGCATATAAAAATATACTCCATAAGAGCTACGAGACCGTTTTGCTTGATATAACCCTGCCCGAGGCAAGGGATAAACAGCTCGCGGAGGTACACCATGGGGATATTTTGTTTATCGCCGCTCCCGTTTATTCGCAGGGTGCGGTCAAACTGTTTGAGGATTTTATTAAAAATGCAGACTTGGTGTTTGAAACAGCTGTCGCCGTTTTTACCTTCGGCGGTATTTCCTGCGGCTCTGCGGTGAGGGACATCGAAAGGGTGTTGTCCGAAAGGGGAGTAAAATTGATTGCCGCCGCCGAGATACCGTCAAGGCATAATTTCGCTTATGCGGGCATCAAGGGACTTGTTGAAACAGAGATATGCGATTTTAGACCAGAGCTAACCGATTTCATAGAGAAAGTACACCAAAAAACACAAAAAGCGACGGCAATAAGACCCCGTCGCAAAATGTCCATACATAAATTATTCTCTCAGGAACTATTAACAAACTTAACCGCTTATGCACCCAAAACCGACAAAAAGCTATGTACAGGCTGCGGCAGCTGCTTCTCGTTATGTCCGTCCGGAGCAATATCGTCAGACAATAAAATCTGCATCAGATGCTCCGCCTGTGTTATCGCTTGTAAAACGGGTGCGCGTGAGTTAATTTTCAAAAGTATTTTACCAAGGCTTTATCTAAAGCGGGGTATATATAAAATCTCATTAATTCGGCAGAAAACGACTTTCTTTATTTAAAGAAGTCCGTCATAATACGGTTCTCTTTTTTTGGGAATTCGCTAAAGCCGCAGTGCTTTTTCATCTCGTCTATAGCTTGTTCTCGGGTGAGGCTCCCCTGAAGCACCGCAAGCGACAGCTCAAGAGCGGAGAAAGGGATGATGCCGCTCTTCATTTCTCTGAATCGGGTAAGCTGCGAGTATTCCTTACAGCGTTCAATACCGCAGCTTGTGTGCAGTCCTTTATCCTCCTGTGCGGAGTCCACCCATCCAAGCTCGCTTGTGAGAAGCCTTTTAATGCTTCTCCAATCATAGCTGCCGGTTTCGCTCAGCTCATCAAAATCAATATGCACCAATGCGGGTATATCCCCGCCTTTTTTGCTTTTTTGCACCGCATATTGAAGCGGAATGAGCATTTCGCCCGCCTCCGCCAATGAAGCGACGAGGTTATCCATAACCTCGTTTTTATAGCCGAGTTTCTTTAAAATACTGTTTTTACGGAAAGCAAGGTTCTTTACGGTTATATACATCTCCAGCTGACCTTCCCTAAAGGTCTTTCGCAGCATAAACACCCTGCCGATGTTTACAGCTAACCTAAGAGCTTTTTTCACCGTCGGACGATATAAGATTTTCGGGACTAAACGGTTTAAAATAAGAGCCTTGCTTTGAGCGGGTTCGTTACCGAGTACAAGGTAAGGTACAGGGTTCTCTAACAGCAAAGGGAAGAACAGCACATAAGCAACCGACGGGCAAATGCAGGTGTTTTCCTGCAGCTCATAGCATTTTGAATATATTTTTTTAAGAGCGGTAGGTGACGCTTCCCGAACAACAAAGGTAACCTCGGGCAGTAGCTCTTTTGCGTTCGCAATGCTTTTCAGAGCGTTATCTGACATATACGGATGCTTCCATGTAAGAGCCATAACACGCAGACCGAGTACACGGCTTAAATAATAAAGAAGATATGACGAATCCTTGCCGCCGGTATAAAACAATGCAACATCAAACCTTGCCGTCGGGGTTGGGGGGATAATATTTTTTACCGGCAAAACGCTGCCCAGATTTTTTATCGAAGGAAATGTTGTGCATATAGGGCAGAGTCCCTCGGAGTTAAGCTCAAGACCGGGTATAACGAAATTATTGGCAGGGCAACGCACGCAGAAGGAAGCATCATCAAAGGAACTTGGAATAATGCTTTTATCCGTTACATCAATTATAATTTTCTGTTTTATCAACCGTTTTATCGCAAATGTGATTTTATGTTCAGTATAGTCCTCGAGCGTACGAGTACCGTCCAATGATTTTATAAATGCAGCCGTGCGGCTGCTTATTTTAATTTTTGATTTAAAGGTATCAGGTTGTTTACGCAGTCCGTAATAAATCAGATATTTATCCCTCACAGCCCATCTTGACTGTAAAACAGGTATCAAAACGCCACGCCTCCCCTCAGTGCTTTAGCATATAATATCATAAAAAAATATATTTTGCAAAAAAATCCGAAAAAATGATATTTATTATCTGCTTAGAGCTGTCCTGATATCGCTGCCCGACGGCTGCTGGTAAACAGTCAACCCAAACTCCGATATAACAGAATAGAGATGATCGAATATATCCGCTTGTATTCTCTCGTATTCGGTCCATTTTGTTGTATTGGTAAACGCATATATCTCAAGCGGTATTCCGGAGCTCTCTGTTTTTAACTGCCGTACCATTAAAATCATATCGGAGTGTATAGCCGAATGGTTTTTTAGATATTCGGAGATATAAGCACGAAAGGTTCCGAGGTTGGTAAGACGCCTGCCGTTTACCGGTACCGACATATCTATATGCAGCTCGTTGTTATAAGAGGTAACATCCGTGAGCTTTGACTCCATATAATCCTTAAGAAGATGCATTTTCTTGAATCTTTCAATCATCTCGTCATCGCAGAGCCTCACTCCAGCGGCATCGATAAAAATAGCACGCTTAATACGCCTGCCGCCGGAGTTTTCCATCCCTCTCCAGTTTACAAACGCATCAGAAACCAAGGCATATGCGGGAACTGTGGTGAGTGTATTATCAAAGTTCTGCACCTTGACGGTGGTGAGTGACAAATCCACAACCGTTCCGTCCGCCGAGTATTTTGGCATTTCAATCCAGTCACCGATGCGTATCATATCGTTTGTGGTCAATTGAATGCCTGCCACAAAGCCTAAAATAGCATCCTTGAAAACAAGAGTGATAACCGCTGTCATTGCTCCGACTCCGCCTAAAAGAACGAGCGGACTCTCGCCGATTAAAAGCGCTATCAGAATAATCGCACCTATAATCAACAGCACAACCTTAGCTACCTGCAGCATTCCCTTAATCGGTCGCACCTTCGATATTTCATAACCCCTGTAAATCTCGTCAGCCGAATTTATTATCGAACCGATTATCAGTATAAATATTAAAACGGAGGAAATATCCGCCGATTTTTCTAAAACGGCATTATGGTTGGGCAGGCTTCCCTCAAATATATTTATCACAATGGGTATAGCTATCCAGGATATACGATGGAAGAGCTTGTTTTTTAATAGAATGTCATCCCATTTGTGCTTTGTTTTTTTCGCAACCTTCGTCATTATCCTCACCGTTATAAGCTTGATAAGGAGCTTTACGGTTAAGCACAGTACGGCGATTGACAAAAAAGTCAGGGTGTATGCTATTATATTGGTATATTTATTGGCTCCGAGGCTCTCGATAAATGAAAAAATTAAATCAAACAAGACATATCCTCCATTTTATTATATTTATTGTATATTGTAACCCGTTAACGGAAATAATTCAAGCGTTTTCATTGATTTTTATCGATGAGTTCACTTATTTCGTTGATAATTATACTTGCATATTTATTTATGATAATGTATAATAGCATAAATGAAACATATTATGGAGGTATTTATAATGCTGAACAAGAAGGTTTTTTTGTTTATTATTGCCATTCTTATTCTTATGACTCCCTTACTTACAGCTTGTGGGGAAGCGGTAGAGAATACCAGTAAGGATGCCATCTCAATGGATGAGGATGACTCCTTCCCGCTAAGCAAAAAAGTATTCGATACCACAATCAAGGTTTTTTGCGTAGCTTCGACCAGACATTTATACGGCGAACAGCAATTTGTTCCAAACGATGAGAGTAAAACCGCCGTCGTAAATGATGCGGTAGCAAGACGGAATGATTATATCGAACAGGAGTACGGAATAAAAATTGAAATCGCAACCGCAGGTTACCCAAGCCCGGGTGAGGAAGTGGCAAATTCCATAACCAGCGGATTGGACGAGTACCAAATAGTTGCGGATGCAGTGTATCGTATGCTTCCCAATGCGACAAAGAATTATTATTGGTCGTTGGAGAAGGACCTTAAGCTTGACAGAGACTGGTGGGACCAGAATGCGATAGAGAACCTTTCTATCACAGACAAGACCTACTTCGTGGCGGGCGACGCATTAATCACCGATGATGATCACACATACCTTATACTCTACAATAAGAAGATGTATGAAGAGAACACAGGTTTTTCCGATAAGTACGGAAACATTTATGATTTCGTAAGAGACGGAAAATGGACATATGACGCCATGTATGAAATGGCAAAGGCTGTTTCCCGTCCTGACGATCAAGGTCAATGGACAACAACAGAGGGAACTTACGGCTTACTCGGCGAATCATACGGAACCGGAATTCTTGTTGCCGGCTCGGGTATAACATCCGCAGAGAAGACCAGCGACGGCGGAATTCAGCTTATGGTAGATTCCGAAAAGAGCACTAGAGCATTTGACAAGGTGTTTAATATGCTGACTGATACTTCGGCAACTATTCGTGTGGAGCAGCTCGGAGAAGGCGGTTGGGGTAAAATATCAAATATGTTTATTGACGGTAAAGGGTTGTTTTATTGCACCTCTGCTTCTACAATAACCTCTATAAAGACTAACACCGCAGAAAATAAGGCTGATTTCGGAGTTCTTCCTATTCCGAAGTTTGACGAGGATCAGGATAAATATTACAATGGTATAAATATTTATCAGTCCTCTGTTATGGGTGTTCCGACAACAAATGTACAAAAATATGATGCTACTATTTATCTTTTGGAGGCTCTTGGTTATTACAGCAAGAATACTCCCGGCGGCAGCAGTGTAACCGACGCATATTATGAGATAACCCTAAAGCTGCAGGGTATGGACACCTCCGACGATGAAGAGATGCTTGATATTGTATTCAGGAATCGTCTGTACGATATCGGCGCCATTTATGACTGGGGCGGCAGCCTTCTCGGCATTTATGCCAATGTAATGCGTTCCGGAAGCAACACACTCGCCTCATCCTTCGATGCGATAAAAGAAGGAGCTAGAATCGCCATGGAGGAAACAATAGAGGAATATAGTAAAATTACCACTTAAGCAAGAGTTATATCAATAATAAGCAGCGTGTTGCGTCCTTTGCAACACGCTGTTTTATGTAAAAAACTACTAAAGAGCATTAATCGCGGTAAATATAAACGCAAATTCTGTTTCGAACCGCCTCTCGAGCAATAATCCGGCGGATTTTATATATCCACAAATCTCATCCGGATTATCAGGGTAAACACAAATTTTACGGACGCTATAATCAATATATTTATTTTGGCTTTTCGAGACGGAGAGCACAAATCTTCCGTTCGGCTTAAGAAGTGACGCAACCTTTTTAATAGCAGCCGTTTTGTCCTCAATATGCATAAAGGTGAGCGAGGAATAGATGACATCAAAATGCTTATCAAAGCTATGCTTCATAAAATCATCGCAAATAAGTGTTGTGTTAGTAAAAACCGCAAGGTTTTGGGTTGCTCTGTCGATTGTTTTCGGGGATAAATCGATTCCGGTAAGATGCTTGCATTTATTACCCACTTTAATCGCAAGCCGTCCTGTACCGATGCCGATTTCAAGCACATCCTTCTCGCTTGTCAGCTGTAATTCGTCAATAAACTCCCAACCGTCCCATTTATCCATATAATCCCGTGCAGGCTGAGGGTCGTAAACGGGATCGTTATTTTCATCTATAAGACTGTCATAGTGATTCCGGACCTCGTCAGTATTTATTTTTGAACCGTACTTAATTATCTCTATAATTTCTTCTACGGTTTCGCCCTTGTCATAATCGCCCACTAGTTGTCCGTCGTAATGATAAACAACACCATTTTCCTTATTTTGCATAAGGCAGTGAACAAGCTCGTCCTCGCCGTATCGTCTAACAAACTCGGCAAAAGCACGAATACGCACTTTATCCAACATGTTCCTACGTTGCGTATTCACCCCGGAGCAAGGGAAATCCGAGCACTCCCAGCACCCGTTTATACCTTTATCACGACAGCAATTATAATTCAAGCACCAATCTTTGTTATTGCATCCGTCACTGCGGCAGCCCACGCAGGTTTTGTCCTTTTTGTCGGTTTTATACAATTGACACATACAACAAGCAAGTCCGCAGTATGCAAGATTATTTTTATATCTCATATATGTATCCCTTTATTTCCTTTATAAATCTGGATTAATCGTATAAATTATATGTTCCTAAAAAATGCCTCTTAATTTTTAAGTAATCTTTTGCGGTGGGAAGTGCAGTTCCCTCCATACAGCAAGCTCTCAATTGTACTTCCGATAATGTGTATGTGTTTAGGAAGGTTCTCTTTGTGAGCAGGTAATCTTTTGCAGAAACCATACCGTCTCCATCGATATCGCCGTAAACAATAACCTTTAACGAATGCTTTACCGTACTGCCGTCATAAAGTTTTACACTCATGCCGGTACCGATTATAACGTCATCCTTAACCTCTGCCAAACCGTTAAAAATCTTTATATGTGCATTCCCATAAATATCTGATAAAAACCGCATAACGGAAGTATTATCTGCCACATTGCCGATATATCCGCTTACATCATCAATTATATATTTTCGTGACGCAATTTTATCGGGTATCGAAAAATATGTCTTCTTGATAAATCGGTATGTCAGATCATACGCTTCTCTTGTGCGGGGATTATATGAATAGGCACACTGGTAAAAAACTCCGGGACCTCCGCCTTGATAATACATAGTAAGACCTTTTTTTGTTATACCGTTAATATAAGCGGTGTGTAAATATGTATTATATCGGTTAAAACCTTCCTCGTTGCCGTTAAGGTTGCCGTCCGTCTCCACTTCCATACCGAGTCCGTATTTTTTTGCCTGTGTAAGAGAATCATTAACAACACCCGGTAGCTTCTCGCCAACTACCTCGCTGCCCTGCCCAATAAAGGCATACCCGCTCTGCAAGGTCGCCGCATCAAAACCAAGTTCTCTCCATGTCTCAAACCCCGGTGCGCAATAATAGGGTATCCATATTGAAGATAATCCCTTTGTATGCACATAATCGTTATATGCTTTTATGAGGTTATCCTCGTGTTCCGAAATATGGTACGGAACAAGCTCGTGATGCCAATACATACCATTTAATTGAATGTTTTTGAAACCTGCGGCATTAAAGGATGAAATGATGCTATCCACAAACCATTTTACTATTTTCACCCTGTTCTCAAGGTTTGAGGGAGTAATCGTTTTGCCGTCAATATCACCGAACACCACATTATCTGACAATTCAATATAAGGAACAGAGATATATATCGGATATTTATAATCCGAACCAAGCGTAAATTGCTCCTTGTAATCGCCCACAAGTTTGTTTAGAGCGGTTATATTTACATTGTCAGCTGTACCGATTATGCTGTCCAAATATATCTGCCAGCCTGTTTTTTTGCTAAAAGAAAAAATATTTGCACTGCTGCTTCCCGGATTAAGCGGCAGGAATAGCATTCCGTCGAATAAAGTATCAACAGGTTGCCCATTCGTATTTATGTAAGCAAAATAAGGAAGAAGACTATTATATGAGTTCATTCCAATATTAGAAAATTGTCCTCTGTTATATCTGCCGCTGTACATAAGCAGTATATTTTCCAATCCGTCTATATCCGAACAAAAAGCATTTGGATATTCTGTCGGTTTATCGACGGTAGCGTTTATTCCTACACTCGAATCGGTAGTCCCGAACACCTCTATTTCATCAACGAACCCCCATACATCATTTGAAAAAATCAAGCGCACATAACGGGCTTTGTAGTATTTATCAAACGAAACAGCGTGTTTTATTTTCGTGTTGTCATTTAGTGTTATTGATTTTTCGTCACACCTGCTGCCTACGGTCCCGAATTTTTTACCATCCACAGAAACAGCGACATGAACATATCTCGCACAAAACACTCCCTCGCTCTTTGCTTGCAATTGCTCAAGGCTTACGCTTTTAACAGCACATACAATACCCAAATCAATTGTTACGGTTAAGGCAGTTCCTCTGTAAAGAACGAGCCATCGGTCATCTTCAATATTGTTTTCCTTAGCTTTTATGCCATCTGTGAGCTTTTTATCCTCGTCCTTATGAACTAGATTCGGGAAACCGTTTTCAATAGGACTGTCGTATTCAATTGAATAGTTCTTTTTATAAGCTAAATTTATATCACTATAAGCGGATACAAGAGCTGTCGACAGCTGTAAAATAAATATAAGCAGTATAACTAAGCAGATTATCTTTTTCATTTTAATACAATCCTTTGTCTATAAGTTTAGTATTGATACTTAAAATATTATATCATTTATTTATTAATAATACAATGTTATCAGTAATATTTCAACCGTTCTTTCCGGGCTATATTTTATATCAAAAACAACCCTGCTTTTTATAAAGCAGAGCTGCTCTTAGCCGATATTACTTATCCCTTTTCTTTTCTCCGTCCTCGCCGCCCGGTCCGTCACGGCGCTCACGATTATCGGGATAGTTACTCAGTCCGGTGGTGAACCACTGGTTGTTTCCCTCGTCTTTTTCCGCTTTTTTGGGCTTGTTATTCGGATGGTTTTTGTTCTTGTCTTCCAAATTATAATCACCGTTCCTTTTTCTTAGTTATTATAACCGTAAAAAGCAAATACATTCGCCTTGGTTCTTAACAGCTCATATATAAAAACAGTTGATATTAAACAACAAATATTTTACAATGTGGTGTATATATAAATTATATAAAATAACAAAAAAGCCAGTAAACCAATTCGGTTTCTGACTTTTTTCGTATGAGCTGTTTTATAAAAGCGTATTTTTTTATTTCTTCTTTTTGATTACAAAATAATATATTCCAGACCCTGATAAAAGCACAATGATTACTATTACAATAATCAATAGAGCATTGCTTCCATTATCCTTTTCGTTGTCTTCGGTTAAATCGTCAGAGTTCTCTGTCGTAACAATATTGCTTGTTTGATCGCTTATATCAATATCGGATTCAATATCTTCGGTACTTGAAGCATCTTCGGTACTTGAAGTATCTTCTGTACTTGAAGCATCTTCAGTGCTTGAAGCATGATCAGCGGCGGAAACATCTGCTGATGTTGTTATTATAATTATAGAGGAAGGATCATCCGTTATATCAATACTCGAGGAATCCGGATTTTTTATAATTTCGATTGTTTTTATCGGCTCGAATTTATCTGCAATATCAAATATTCGAATTTTGCTTTTATCAAAACGGGTTTCATGAGCGAAAATTCTAAAGCTGCCGTTGTTGAGCTGCTCAAACTGTGATATACCGGAATATGTACCTATTAAATCCTCAGACTCGATTTTATATAAATGTTTTAAATTAGCACTTGAATCGACTCTGTAAATATAAGCGGTATTATTTTTAATATCAATTTTTGCTTTAGAGATATAATCTATGAAATAATCAGAGAACTCGGGCAGGAACTGTATCAACACATCCCCGTTTTCAAGCGGTGCCAATACTCGCAATATATTAGTTAAGCCCATAATTTCGCCCGGCAAGATGATAACATTTTTACATTCACCGTCTGGTCGGAATGCCGCTATAAGGCATCCGTCACTGTTATAACCGCTAAAATCAAATTTTATTTTACCGAAAGCACCGGCACCGGTGCATCTGTAATACCTTGCCATTATTATAATAGATCCGTCTGATGATATTACCATATCATCAAAAGAAATATCGCCGTTTACGAAGAATGTTTTTGAAAAAACCACATCTCCGTTTTTATCAAGTTTGCTAATATATCCGTCGGATAAATTATCTGTTAAGTTAATACCGCAGATAAAAGTATCGCCATTATCGGTTATTTTTATATGACTCAAAACATCATAATCCGAATGATAAGCAGCGATAACAAAATCGTCCTTAAACAATGCATCACCGTTTTTATCCAATTTCATTATGTAAGGAATCGAGTTATTGTTTTTAATACTAGATCCGATTCCTAATATTTCACCCTTATCATTTTCATATACATGCCCAATATGATGAATTTTATATTTGCTGCAATCCTTTGCCCAAATAACATTACCGTCGCTGTCGTATTTAATAATAATAGCCGCCCTGCTGCCAATAACACCGGTCATATTATACTTATCAAAATCCCCGCCGGAGTTACTGTTTGAATAACCTGTCGCAACAAATCCGCCGTCCTTTGTCGGAAACGCATTATTAAAACGGTCGGTGCCATTGCCGCCGAAGGTTTTTAAAAAGGCAATACCGCCGTTTGAATTGTATTTGAATACAAGCGCTGTATTGTCTTTATCTCCCGTTGTTCGCTGCTCCATATAACTCAGTCTGCTGTTTCTGTCGCCGGTTGAACCGACTCCGACTATCGAACCGTCCTTTAAAACAATTGTTTTAAGTATTTCCCCATTAATGGCATCGCTCTCAAAACTCATAACGGTCCGTATTGATTGTATACCGGTATCTTTTCCGCTGCCGGAAGCAAACAATGGTAATATAAGGCACAAGCAAATAGTAATGATTATGGCGAACAGTTTCTTTTTCATAAACCCTCCCTAACAATTAAATAAAACATTTTTAGCACTAATGGCATTATAACATAAAATGTAATCCAAATACAAGCGTTTTATGGAAAATAAAAAACTTAAATTTAACATTATAGTTGATTTTCACATATAAAGCATGTATAATGTGTATTAAGTATTTGAAAGGGGTTTATACATGCGAAAATATATTAAAATCTTATCTCTTCTTATGGCTCTGTTAATTATTTCATCCTTTACCTTAGTAGGCTGCGAGGAAAAACCGTCCGAGTCAATCAGCAAGGACGCGAGTTCGGTCACGGGAGCATTGGTCCCTCATTTAGGCAACGCGGATTATTCCGGGAAAACACTCAGGGTGCTATGCACACTAAAGGGTGATGTGTACGGAGATGTTCAGATAGCTCCGACAGAAACCAACGCCGAACCGGTTAATGACGCATTCTTCGCCAGAAACAATAAGCTTGAGGAGGAATACGGATTTACCATAAAAGCGGTTTATACCGAGGATTGGCAGTCTTTTATCGATAAAGTTAGGAATGATCTATTAGCCGATTCAGCCGATTATGATGTTATTTCATCGGGATTATATCTGTTGGCACCTCTTGTTGTTAACGGAGAACTGATAGATTTACACTCTATTGAGAATTCGCACCTCAGTTTAAACGAGAATTGGTGGGATACAGCATCTAACAAAGATATGTCAATCGGTAATAAGCTTTTTTTTACAACGGGAGACATATTTATTCTTGATGACGAAAACACGGTTGTTACTTATTTTAACAAGGATTTGATAAACGATTATAATCTAGAAAGTCCTTATGACCTCGTTTACAACGGCACATGGACCATCGACAGAATGTATGAAATGATGAAGACGGTAGCACAGGAGGACGGCGACGGTGTAATGAATGTTACCGGAAACGATGTTTGGGGGCTTGTAGGCGGAGCGTTCGAGGCGTATAAATACATACTCGGCAGCAATTGTCCTCAGGTATATAAGGATGACAACGATCTGCCCGTTTTGGGAATGACCGACGAAAGGTCGGTGAACGCTTTCATAAAGGTTTATGAGATGTTTAACGACAGGAGCTGTGTAGCATATATCGAGCAGTATTACAGATGGGACGATCCCGACGCAAATACTGTTGTTGACAACTTCTATTCGGGCAATGCTCTGTTCTACGCCTCGTTTATGTTTGCCGTCAACAGCTCAAAAATGAGAGAAACAAGGGTAAATTACGGAATAGTACCCCAACCGAAATATGACGAGAATCAGGAGAACTACACTTCGACAATCAACCCTTACCGATTCTATTGTGTTTCAATAACAAACGCACCTCATGACCTTGATTTTATTACCTTTGCGCTTGAAGCTATGGCATATACAAGTAAAATCATGGTAACGCCCGAGTATTATCAGAGAACCTTGCAGCTAAAGCGCTTTGATGACTCGGAGTCCCCGGAAATGCTCGATATTATTTTTTCAAACCGCATTGTTGACCTTTCGGTAGTGTTCAACTGGGGCGGCTGTATACAATGGTATAATAATATGCTGTTTTCGAGCAATATGGGAATAGTATCATATGTCGATAGCCGTAGGGAAGCGTTTAACGCAGAAATGAATAATACTATCGAAGCAATTATGAATAACTGATATTAAAGACCTATAAAAGCAAAAGGTTAAATCACTGTGTTATGCAGGATTTAACCTTTTTTATTTATTGAATCTGTGAATTTATCTCATCAATCGCAAGAGCAATATCCATAAATATAGAAGCATTGGATGTTTGCGGATACAAATCGGTGAAGATACATAACACATATGGTTCGGGAGCATATACTATAGCTGAATTATGGTAAGCCAATCTTGATGATTTGGGATTTGCTCCGTATTTATGCGCCACAGGGTATTTCTCACCCAGAGCCTTGCCGATTTGTTTATTATAATCACATGCTGTCATATAATCAACCAATATTTTACCGTTTTCATTTGTTAGAGCGTACTCATAAATATCCTTAAAAAATATTTCTGCATCTATGACTGTCATTCTGCTGAAATTATCACTCTTTGTTATTTTACAGGATGCTCCCAGCTCTTTTGACATATTGTTGAAGCCGTCTACGCCGAACCTTTGAACCAGCTCATAATAGGATTTGTTATCGCTGTAAACAATTGTATAATAAATCAATTCTCTTACGGTGAATTTACTGCCAACCTTATAGCCGTGTACCGAGGTACGAGTGGTTATTACCTCCTCCAAGTCGGTGTTAAGCGACAAAACATACTTTACAAAAGGCGCTTTTATAACACTTGCGGAGGTGTAGACCTCATCGGCTCTGTATGTAATGGTTAACCCGGTTTCAAGATTCTCATAATAAATAGATACATTTTTCTTTTTAGTAAGAATAATTTCCTCTAAACGCTTAAGCGATTCCTCCGATATTTTGCGTATATCTCCGGTGTATCCAAAAATATAAACGGGCGGATCCTCCGGCTCGCTCTCGGTTTCGGAAATATCCGTAACCGAATCTGTTTCGCTCTCCTCTGAAGCCGAATCTACTCCGCTTATAGAATCAGATTCGTTTAAATGCTCCGAAAACATACTATCAAATGAAGCGGTTGCAAGCACTTCGGAGGATACAGGCTCGTCAATCAATGCCAAAACAAGCATAATGGTCAGTAGGGTTATCAGAATTACCGAAATCGTTATCTGTACAACAAAATGTATAGCTTTACCATTTATACGCACTTTCCATACCTCTTTACATCCGGTTTTTACCATTATATAATGCAATAGTGATGAAAAAACACGAAAAAGTTTCATTTCTGAAAAATATTTTTAATTGATATATTTTTTTATATATGGTAAGATTACACATCCTCATTGGAAAAGAGAATAATAATCCCTTTTATAGATTAATTTTTTAAGGAGTTGATGCAGAAAATTTTCAGAGCTATTCGCATCCGTTTTCGCGTATTAAATCGTCGGTCTTATTTTCACCGACATAACAAGAAAGGACGAACGCAATGAAATCAAACAAAAGCATTTTGAAAAGCGACACCCAACAATTTAATAGGTATAAATTTAAGCAAACGGCAACAAGCCTGATATTAATAGGCATATTGTGTTTCTCGGCTCTATTGACCGGTTGCGATGTGCTCTCAAGTGATTCTTATATGACTGCCAATTATAAAATAAATACAGAAGGCATAAAAAACACGGAAGACGGCACACTGATAGAGAACCCCATAATAAAGGTAGAGGATGAGAGTATATCCACCTTTTCGATTGATGTCGATACCGCCTCCTATGTTAATTTCCGCAGATACATCGCAAATATGTCCTTGAAAAAATTTCAGGAAGAAAAATATTCGATAAGAACGGAAGAAGCAATAAATTACTTCAATTATAACTACAAAAAGCCCGCAGGTGATGAAATAATAGCGGTTAACACAATGATAGGTGATTGCCCTTGGAACACCGAGGCTAAGCTTGCCGTTATAACACTTGCAGGCAAGGAGCTTGTTGCCGCAGAGCAGGCAGGCTCAAACATTGTATTTTTAGTTGATGTATCGGGTTCTATGAACAGCCCCGAAAGATTGCCTTTGCTTAAGGAATCATTGACAATGGCTATAGAGAAATTAAACGAAAAGGACATCGTTTCAATCGTTACATATGCCTCGGGTGTAAACACTATCATCTCCGGGGTTAGTGCGACCGAAAAAGAGAAAATTATTAAAGCACTCGACGCTCTTAAGCCGGGTGGCAGCACGGCGGGTGCAAGCGGCTTAAATCTCGCTTACAGTGTTGCCGAGGATCATTTTATAAAGGACGGAAACAACCGTATTGTGCTTGCGACCGACGGAGATTTTAATGTAGGTCCGAGCAGCGTTGAGGAAATAAAGAGTATTGTTACACAAAAAAGGCAGAGCGGTATTTTCCTGACCGTACTCGGCTTCGGAGTAAGCTATCAAAGCGGCGACAGCCGTTTGGAGGCGCTTGCGGATAACGGAAACGGCGGTTATTTTGTTATCGACAGCATTCTCGAGGGTGAAAAGGTGCTGTGCGAGCAGTTTACAAGCACGCTTTATACCATAGCGAAGGATGTAAAGGTTCAGGTTGAATTTAATGTAAATACCGTCGAGAGCTACCGACTCATCGGATACGAGAACCGTTTATTGTCAAATGAGGATTTTGAGGACGATTCCGTTGATGCGGGTGATATGGGTGCGGGGCATACCGTTACGGCAATGTACGAGCTGATTCTAAAGGGTGATATAACCGACGAGCTGTTCGCCGTAAAGGTAAGGTATAAGGAGCCTAACTCTGACGAATCTTTTTTATACGAGCATACCGCTCAGGTAAACACATCTCTGCCGAACGACTTCTATTTCGCCGCAGCCGTTGCGGAAGCGTGCCTTGTTATCAACGATTCAAAATATAAAGGCAGCGCAACCCTTAAAAAGGCATATGAAGCCGCCTCCGAATACAGCAACGGGGATATTTACAGACAGAATTTTGTAGAGATACTCAAAAATTTGGTAGAATAGAATAAAGAAAAAAAGGCGGAAGAGCTTCTTTTAAAAAGGCTCTTCCGCTTAAATTATATGGTATTTATTATGCCTTGTTTACAAATTCAATAAAACGAAGGAACGCCTGCCTGCCGTCGTTGTTACATTTATATACGCCTGCATCCTCAAGCACTCCTAAGAACACAAGCCCTATTTCCTGTTGCAAAATTTGCTCAATGTTAGCATCCGTTATTTTATCGTACTTAACAAGGAAGCGTTCAACCCAATCGGCGTGCTTGCCAACCCGCTCATCGCTTCGTATATCCTTGTCGTTAAGGATATACTCGGCAAGAATATCGCACTCCTCAAGAAGCCTTGCGGGCAGAACAGCAAGCCCCATAACCTCAATAAGCCCGATATTCTCCTTTTTGATATGGTGCTTGTCTGCATGCGGATGATATACACCCAAGGGATTCTCGTCGTTGGTAATATTATTTCGTAAAACAAGGTCGATTTCATATAAATCACCCTTGCGGCGTGCAATTGGGGTAATAGTGTTATGTAAACCTTGCTCGCTCTCCGCAAAGATAAACGCATCGCTGTCAGAATAGCTCCGCCAGAGCTTTAGGATTCTGTCAGACAGGTCAACAAGCCTGTCACTGTTCGGTGAGGATAAGCGAATTACCGACATCGGCCACTTCACTATTCCCACCTCAACATCCTCATAGCCTTTAAATGAAAGCGGAATCTCTATATTAGCCTTTTCCATCGCAAAGGCATATCTGCCGCCCTGAAAATGGTCATGGGAAAGGATAGAGCCGCCCACAATGGGGAGGTCTGCGTTTGAGCCTATAAAATAATGGGGGAACAAGGTAACGAAATCGGTCAGCTTAACAAAGGTGGAGCGGTCTATATTCATCGGAATATGCTCTTTGTTTATCGCAATGCAATGCTCGTTATAATATACATAGGGTGAGTATTGCAACCCCCAGCGTTTACCGTCAATTGTTATCGGTATAATTCGCAGGTTCTGCCTTGCGGGATGGTTTATCCGCCCTGCATAGCCCTCGTTTTCAAAGCATAAAAGACATTTTGGGTAACCGCTTTGCGGTGCTTTTTTTTCCGCTTCAATCTGTCGGGGGTCCTTCTCGGGCTTGGACAGATTTATTGTTATATCAAGTTCGCCGTATTCGGTGGGAGTAACCCATTTTTTATCCTTTGAAACTCTGGTCGTCCTTATATAATTGGTGTCTTTGCACAGCTTATAAAAATAATCGGTAGCACTCTGCGGAGCGCTTTTCCACAGACTGTAGAATTGTGCCGCAACCTCGGACGGTCTCGGAGTAAGTATGCCCATAACCGCAGTATCAAAAAGGTCACGGGTAACAGTGCCGTTATCCGAAATCAGCTTGGTATCCACTGCATAACCGCACATAATACTCAGTATCTCATCAAGAGTAAATTCGGGTGCTTGGGCAGGCTTTATATATTCATCAAGCTTAAAGAGCGTAAGCAGGCTGTTGATTATGTAAACCTCGTCCTCACGCTCAAAAAGGTCATTTTTTATGCCGTATTCCGTCAAGCCCGCAATTGCGTCAAAGATAATCATATTGTTATAATCCTTTTATAATACTGTTTTAAATGCCTCGACATAATGCTTGGCTATCAGTTTTGCGCCTTCCTCGGTTGGATGCACTCCGTCATCCGCCCAAAAGGTAGGCTCCCTGCCGACAGAAGCGGCGGCAAAGATTCCGTCGAGCGGAACAAAAACATCGGCAAACTCACGGGCGAGCGCACGGGTAATATCTATTTTAGGGTTTAAATCAATTCTGAAATATGCCTTGTCGGGGGTATATAGCAGGAACTGCTCCAGAATTATGATTTTAGCATTGGTTTTTGTTTTAACCTGTGTAAGAATATCTCGGTAGCAATTCTCAAAATATTCATTCGGCATCCATGCATCTGTTTCCGCAAAATGCCAGGTATCGTTAACTCCCAAAAGAATAGAAACAACATCCGGTCGAAGGTCGATGCAGTCGCTCTGCCAGCGTGCCTTGAGGCTCTCCGCCTTATCGCCGCTTATACCCCGGTTTATAAACTCAAACTGCCTGTCCGGAAAGGCTCTGCTTATCTCCTCTGCGGCATATTTTGCGTATCCCTGTCCGAGATTATTAAAATCCTCTCTGATGCGTTTGCTGTCGGTTATGCTGTCACCTTGAAATAATATTCTCATATAAAACCTCTTTATTATAAATAATACCGAAAGTATAACATATGCTCTTGTAATTAGTCAATATAAAACACACTTAACAAAAAAATTGACTTTATCAGGTTAAAAAGCTATAATACATATAATAAATACTTTTTATAAGGAGAAAAAGCATGAAATTAAAGCGTTTTATAAGCTTCATGACCGCAATAATTATTCTCGCTATGCTTATGTCGTCATCGGTACCTTCTTTGGTAAACGCAGAGGTTATTAAGACTACTGTATTGAACGGCATAAACGCAGAGCGGAAGCTTAATTATTTAATCGCATACACAGACGAGTACGGTTCAAAAACCACGGGAACCGACGATAAGGGTATCGAGGCTGTAGTGAACAGCAAAGGAATCGTAACCGCAATAGGCGGAAACAACAACGATATTCCGAAAGGCGGCTTTGTTCTTTCGGGCTCCAGCACGAAGAAGACCTTGATCGAGAAAAATATAAAGGTCGGATATGCGATATATCTTGATAAGGAAGCCCTTTCAGTAACAATAATAGCGGATGACTATAATCCCTTTTATTCCTCCACCATAGAGTATTCGGCTATAAACTCGATCCGTTCTGAAAATACCTTGATTATATATAACGGTAAGGACGGCAAAAAGTCCTCCTTGACAAACGAATGGGGTTTTGAGGTCGTAGTGGACAAGGACGGCTATATAATCTCGGTTGGCGGAAATAATAACACAATTCCCGAGGACGGGCTGGTTCTGAGCGCGGTCGGCACAAAGAAAGCGGTTTTTATGGAAATGGCTAAAATCGGCTTGTCGGTTGACATTGATACCGCCGATAAAATTATTACCCTTTCATACAGCAAGGACAACGCAATACAAGCATCCCGACTTATACTCGAGGGTTGGAAGGATGCCTTTGCGGCGGCAAAGGCGGCTTATAAAAACATTAATCATAGTGCTATAGAGAATTCGCTCACCAAACTTGAGAGCGAGCTTGGCAATATAGAAACGGGCATTGCGGATGATGATATGCTCGTTTATACGGTTGCACAAAACAGATTTGACGCAATCAGCAACACAATAAAGAGTCTGCTTATTGAATATCCTGCGGTGGAGGGCAGAGCGTTATGGATAAGACCTACGCAGAAGAATGATGCGGAGGTCAAAAAGGTTATTGAGGAGATTTATAATTTAGGCTTTAATATTGTGTGTATCGAGGGACTTTATAACAATACCATGATTATGCCGCAGCCGGAGTTCAGCCATTTCTCTCATAGCCCTTACTTTGGCGGCTATGATGTTTTAAAAGCTTATATAGAAGAATGTCATAAATACGGGATGGAGCTACATTTATGGATGCCCGTTTACCGAGTCGGACATGATGCAAGCACCTATCCCAGCCTCGGGCTCGGAAATGTAAAACGGGAGTGGCGCAATATTACAAACACCGGAGTGGATTATGCCGCTAATGCATACGGCAACGGGCATTTCCTAAATCCCGCATTACCCGAGGTCAGCGAGTATCTTCTCTCCGTTTATAAATATATTTTGGAGAATTATTCGATAGACGGCTTCCAGCTTGATTATATCCGTTATCCCGACAGAGTTGACGGAGTGGATTTTGGCTATGACGATTACACATTGGGACTGTTTGAGGAGGAATACGGCTATAACCCTAAGGACATAACCACAACACATTCACTCTGGAATACATGGTGTCAGTTCAGAGCTAAGTTTGTTACCGATTTTGTTCTTGATGTTAAGGCGCTTGTGGAGGATATCCGCCCGGATGTATATTTATCCGCCGATGTGGCTCCCTCCTTTAATGAGTCTCTGACCAGAATGATGCAGGACACTGTAAAATGGATTAGCGAGGCTTATATAAGCATTGTCTACCCTATGGCGTACGGAACGGTAGACAGGGTGAGTACCTGGTCGAATACAACGGTACAGCTCGCTGGTGATAATGTATTCACTTATATCGGAGTCGGAAATTACGGAGCCGATACCTTCTTTGAGCAAATGGTTGCCATACGGAATAACGGTGCGGACGGAGTCGCATTCTTTGCTTATGCGGAGTTTACCTCCGGTGAGTATGATATTATACCGGAGACTATGTTCTCAAAAAGAGCTGCTTCTCCTACCTATAACGGAAAAAAAGCACTCATAGCACAGTTGAAATATACCAAAGAACGGATTATAAGCATTATAGAACCGTCGGGAATAAGCGGCTCTGCCGAGCTTTCCGCTCTCTGCGCCGATATTGATGCGTTGATAGCAAGGCTTGACGACTCTAATATAACAGAATGTAAAAGTGATATTATTAAGTTGGTAGACGATTTTAAAGCGGTATTAAGCGGCAAGGTAACGGACGAGAAAGCCGTATCGGCAGTATCCGGCGACCTGAGAATTATCTCTAAAATAACCGCTCTCTCAAAGGACGATGAAAAAGCGGCATATTATATTGATAATCCTCTGCCCGATATGTACGATTTGTCGGACGACGAGGATAATAACACAGCGGATAATTCCGAAACGGATGACGACGGAATTGCTCTGACCACCTTTGAAAAAATCATCAGGGGAATTTCTATGGGCATTGTTTCGTTTTCTATATTAGGTCTTCCTCTTTATTTCTATCTTGACTACAGAAAAAAGAAGATAATTGCAGCGAGCAAGGACAAAGACAAGCAGGATGAAAATGACGATATAGGCGAATAAAAGCACATGAGCATATAAGTAAAAGCAGGACGGAATTTTTCCCCGTCCTGCTTATTTTTTTAGAAGCTATTTATGCTTTAAGTGCCGATTCCGTAAGACGGTCAAGGCGTTTATTTCTGAAATAAAGCAATATATCCAACCCGACCATAAGAAAATTGATTATGTAGAATATTACCACCACAGGTATCTCATCCGCAAATAGCTTTGAGGTTATACCTGCCGCATATCCCAAAAAAATCAACATCAAAAAAGGCAGGCTCTTGCCCTTTGTCGTTCTGCATTTCCACGATTTAAATATTGACAGAGGCCATGATACGCCGAACGCAATTATCATCGCCGCTTCAAAAAATGCTCCCATACTAAAAAATCCCCTTTTATTTATATATTTTTATTAAACCAAGCTGTTAATGCCTTTTCCCGTTTTTATATAGCTCTCGAAGTTAGATTCAAGTATTGCTATCAATCGCTTCCTTGCAGCTATCGAGGTCCAAGCCGCATGAGGAGTTATAATACAGTTCCTCGCTGTTAACAACGGATTATCCGACTGCGGCGGCTCGTTTGCAAGCACATCCAGCGCAGCACCCGAAAGGGTTCCGTCATTAAGCGCCGCCGCAACATCACTCTCGTTAAGTATCGCACCTCTTGCCGTGTTAATAAGAAATGCGCCCTGCTTCATTTTACCGATAAAGCTCCTGTCAACCATACCTCTTGTAGTGTCGTTCAGCGGACAATGGAGCGAAATAATGTCACTCACTCCAAGCAGCTTGTCAAGCGGCATAAAGCTTATACCGTTTTCCTTTCCGCTGCTGCGGCGGGCTGTTGTGGCGTATACCTTCATTCCGAGAGCCTGCGCCATAACCGCAACCCGCTCTCCGATTGCGCCGCAACCGATTAAGCCGAGCTGCATACCGCTAAGCTCCAAAAAACGAGTTTTTTCGTAATGAAACCCCGGAATTCCCGTCCACATACCGCTTTTAACAATATCTGTCATCCCGTTCATGTCGGTAACAAGGTTTAGAAGCAGGGTAAGCGTAAATTGCGATACCGATTCCGAGGAATAGCCCGGTACATTACAGACCTCGATTCCTCGCTCCTTACAAGCGGCAAGGTCAATCATATCATAGCCTGTTCCCAGTGCGCTCACATAACGGATCCTGGGACAGAGCTCAAGGAACTCACGGGAGATATCCGCACGGTTGGAAAAAACCGCCTCGGCATCGATACACCGCTCCGCCGCAAGGGAGTTTGGCGTTTTATCGTAAATAACAGCCTCGCCGTATTTGTTAAGGAACTCCCAGCTCAAATCGCCCGGATTAACCGCAAAGCCGTCCAGTACAACTATCTTCATTTCCCAAAAAAACCTTTCTGTATATCACTCAAAAGATAATATCATTAAAGCGGCTCTATGTCAATGAATATATAAGAAATTTTCCTTTTGGGGTTGACAAAACGGCGGGTTTAGTATATTATATCAATGCTTGATATGTTCGTTATCAAATAAATATGTGGGTGTAGCTCAGTCGGTTAGAGCACTTGCTTGACATGCAAGGGGTCGTTGGTTCAAGTCCATTCATCCACACCACGAAAAATGCGCTGTTTTCAAGGGTTTTGTGCCTTTGGGAACAGCATTTTTTATATAAAACAGAAATGCTTATATCGTTGAATATATGTTATAATAATATAATAGCAAAGCTTAAATAGCTACCGTTCCTAATCTACCGAGAAAAATTATTCTGAAAAAACTCAACGCTTTTAGCGGCGGAATCGTATTATAAGTGAAAGGGGGAAACAAATGAAAAATTCTTCATTGCGTACGAATGAAGAGCTGTCACAAATCTACGAGCGTCATGTGAATACCGTATACCGGGTTTGTTTCCTGCTGATGAGGAACAGGCACGATGCCGAGGATATGGTTCAAAACACCTTTATCAGGCTGATTAAAGACGAAACGCAATTCGAGAGCAGCGAGCATGAGAAGGCGTGGCTGATAAGGACGGCTGTCAACCTATGCCGTGACCATTTCCGAAGCTGGTGGAAAAAGTCGGTGAACATAGGCGATGTTCACGAGGATGCGTTCGAGCAGTCCTTTGAGACGGACGAAACTCTGGAAAAAGTGATGGCACTTCCCCAGAAATACAAAACAGCAATCTATATGTATTATTACGAAGGCTATTCGACGGTGGAAATGGCGAAGCTGCTGAACAAAAACGAATCTACGGTAAGGAGCCATTTATACACCGGCAGAAAGCTTTTAAGGCTTGAGCTTGAAGCTGAAAAAATGAAATCGGAGGCTGATATTAAATGAAAAAAGAAGATATTGTAAAATCCCTCGATAATATAACACCGGATGAAAATACGGTTGGCAGGATGAGGGAGAAAATTCTAACCCATTCGGGGGAAAAGAGAAGAGAGAGCTTTTTTAAGCACTTTAACTTAAAAAGAACCGTTACAGCAGCTTTATTAGTGCTGGTGATAACCGCAGGCACGCTCTCCTTCAACGCATGGCAGGAACCGGTTACAGGCAGCTGGGTTACCTTAGAAGCAGGCGTAAGAGACAGTATAGAGGGAAAACATGAACGCTTGACAAACGGCGACCTTGCACCCGGTTATGCGGAAATGTTTCCGGAGGGAAGAATGCCGGACATTTACCCGTATTACCAGTTTAAAATAGAAAATAAGTATTATATGCTTATGTTCGATTCGCAAATAACCGAATTTAATCTTCCCGAGACCATTGTCGAATCGGACATCGGCGGCAAGCTTGCCACCATTTCGGACGGCAACAAGACCTGTGTTGTATATTCCTATCTCCCCGCAGGGAGCGAGGCGGTTGTCGTAGTTAAGATTGACGACAAATACGAGCTGTATACATTTAACGGATTTGACAGCTATATTAACAATCAGGACGAAGATGCGAAGGAATACCTTAAGCTCTACGGCATAAAGAGCGACTCCGATATAGCAAAGATACAGTTTATGAGCTATAACCAGAGCGCCCTACCCGCAAACGGCGAATATATTTCCGCCCGTGATATAAGAGCGGAGTTGACAGACAAGGCTTCGATACAGGATTTCTATAAGCATTATTCTGCGATGAAGAATTCGAGCGATAAATATTTCGGTATATTGTATAGCTATAAAAGCTCGTTTGGCACAAGCAACGGTGGAGCAAATCAAACCTCTCCCTCATACGGGAAGACAGACGGCGGCGACATGCCTACAACAGTTGCTCCTGATCAAACGCCCATAACGGACGATGCGTTTTATGACAGAAATATGACCGATGGCGGCGTCGAGACCCCCGGAAGCATTATGCCTTCAGAACCCGCTGATTCGGGAAGAGCTTTGATGGATTCGATAACCATACGGATATACAACCGGAGCGGCATATATTTTGATGTTGAATATTACACCAACATCAACTTTATCTCAAGATATGAGGTAAGTGACGCTTTTACAGAGTTCTTGAAGGGATATATAGGATAAAAAACAGGACCGGTATTAAAGTGTTTTAGTTATATAAGCCATATGACAGAGTCCGCCGTTTCAAGGTGGACTCTGCTTCTGTTTGAGAAACAATAAGTCTAAACAATATAAATAATAGGGATGCCTTCAAGCTTTTCGGCAAGGCTCGCTCTCAAAAAATGTTCGGCTTCCGAACGGATTCCCTCTCTGTAGCAATATTTGCCCCGCCCTCTGCCTGTCATTAACGTCTTGTTATAAAGTTCGGTCGCATTTGGAAACGCCTCGTTATTTATCGCTCTGTGCACAAAGCTGTATGTCATAAATATTATCTCTATGAATAACCTACCCTTTACTTTGGGAGATAGCTCATCTGATAAGCGGTTTATCAGTTTTCTGTAATACTCCTTCCAACTATCGGTCAATACAACGGGTGCAATTAACAGCCCTACTCTGTAGCCCGACTCGCAGATACGGTTGAGAGCCGATATTCTGTTTTCTAACGGCGAGGTCCCAAGCTCAACCTTTTTTATAATTTCTTCGGGGTTGACGCTCATTCTTATAATCGTTCGTCCCCTGTGGTTTAGGTCGAGCAAGGAATCAACCATATCAAACTTCGTGGGGAAAGTAATAAAACCCTTTTCGTTTCCGCCGAAGGCTTCTATTGTCCATTCCAGATTTTTTGTTATTTTGTTTTCCAGCACCAAATCACTGTTGCTGCCGATTTCAAAGGTCAGATCCTTTTCCGATTGATTAGCGGTTTTTATCAGCTTATCCATCATCTGCTCACGGTTGACAAATAGCCGCATATACGAGCATTTATTATAATTGCAAACAAGATAGCAGTAAAGGCACATAGCACTGCAGCCGCTTGATGTATATGGCACAAGAAAATCCGACACCTTATAGTTTGGCACATATTTATGCGTTTTCCGTATGCCGATTATAAGGTGCTGCTTCATTCTGCCGAACTCCTTGTTTTCGTTCCTTCGAAGCACCTCGATATTGTTATGGCTGTCAATGGGTATCCATGGTTTATCGGCATACCTCTCCTTAAGATAAGCACCTAAATCATAATACAATGCATCGGGTTCGTAATATATTTTATCGGGAAACATATGCAATACTCCAATACTAAACTAAGTCATGAATAATAGTATCCTCAAATGCTCCCGCGTGTATACTAACCGATATTTTTTGTATACAACCGCTTAACGGCTCGTTTATCTTGACAATTTCCGCAAGAAGTTGTAAAGTGTTAAAAACGAAATTTACAGAACGGAATGGTAAAAAAATATGAATAACTACCCTAAAATAGGCATACGACCAGCAATTGACGCAAGAGCGGGTGTGAGGGAATCACTTGAGGCTCAGACGCTGAATATGGCAAAATCAGTCGCCGCATTACTGTCGGGTAATTTGAAATATCCGGACGGAACACCGGTGGAATGTATTATTTCGGACGGCACAATAGGCAGGGTTGCCGAGGCTGCCGCCTGCGAGGATAGGTTCCTGCGGGAGAATGTGGGGCTATCCATTACCGTTTCACCCTGCTGGTGCTACGGAACGGAGACAATCGACATGAACCCAACCCGCCCCAAAGCTATATACGGCTTCAACGGCACGGAGCGGCCGGGAGCGGTATATCTTGCCGCCGCCTTAGCGGGGCATAATCAAAAAGGGCTGCCTGCTTTTTCCATATACGGACAGGATGTAAGGGATTCCTCCGATACGGAAATTCCAAGGGATGTTGCCGATAAGCTACTCACCTTTGCCAAAGCGGGGCTTGCGGTTGCCCAAATGAAGGGCAGGAGCTATCTCTCCATAGGCGGTGTCTCTATGGGTATAGCAGGCTCGGTTGTGGACGACAGCTTCTTCTGTGATTACCTTGGTATGCGTAACGAGAGTGTGGATATGTGCGAGCTGTCACGCCGTATAGAAAAGGGTATCTACGACAAAGAGGAATATAAAAGAGCGATAACTTGGGTAAGAGCGAACTGCATAGAGGGAGAGGACAGAAACCCTGCGGATAAACAGTACAGCAGGGAAGAAAAGGATGCGCATTGGGAATACTGCGTAAAAATGGCGTTGATAACAAAGGATTTAATGCAGGGTAACGATAAATTGAAGGATGATTTTGCGGAGGAGAGCTTAGGGCATAACGCTATTCTGGCAGGCTTTCAGGGGCAGCGGCAGTGGACAGATTATTTGCCCAACGGCGATTTCATGGAGGCGATACTCTGTTCTTCCTTTGATTGGAACGGCAGGAGAGCACCGATTCTGTTGGCAACGGAGAACGACAGCCTAAACGGAGCTTCTATGCTGTTTGGTTACCTTTTAACCAACACGGCACAGATTTTCTGCGATGTGCGTACCTATTGGAGTGTTGATTCGGTAAAAAGAGTAACAGGCAAGGCTCTGAGCGGCAGGGGACAAAACGGCTTTATACACCTTATAAATTCAGGTGCCGCCGCTCTTGACGGCTGCGGTGAGCAAAAGGAAAACGGCGAGAGTGTAATAAAGCCTTTTTGGCAAATTACCGACGATGAGGCGGACAGGTGTCTGAAGGCGACAAGGTGGTGTCCCGCAAATCTCGGATATTTCAGGGGCGGAGGGTTCTCCTCTGCGTTCAGAACAAAGGGCGAAATGCCGATGACAATGGTCAGGATAAATCTTGTCAAGGGGGTAGGTCCCGTGCTGCAGATTGCCGAGGGTTACAGCGTGGATTTACCCGATGATATACACGACATTATCGACAAACGCACCGACCCGACATGGCCGACGACATATTTTGCACCTAATCTGACAAGCAAGGGAGCCTTTACCGATGTTTACAGCGTTATGGCAAGCTGGGGAGCAAACCATTGCTCGCTGAGCTACGGACACATAGGCGGAGAGCTTATAGCGCTTGCCTCAATGCTTAGAATACCCGTTTGTATGCATAATGTTCCCGACAAAAAAATATTCCGTCCGTCCGCATGGGCTGCGTTCGGAACGGAGGACAGAGAGTCTGCAGACTTTAGAGCCTGTAAGGCGTACGGAGCGTTGTATGAGTAAATATTCGGTAGGAATTGATTACGGAACACTCTCCGCCAGGGGAATACTGATAGATATTCACTCGGGTGAGGAAATTGCGTCTTGTGTTTTTGGGTATCCGCACGGGGTTATGGAGCAATCCTTGCCCTGCGGAGCGAAGCTGCCACCCGATTGGGCTCTGCAGCACCCGGACGATTATCTGAACGCATTATATTTTATAACAACCGGTTTGATAAAAAGTTCTGGGGTAAAAAGCGGTGATATTATAGGAATCGGAATTGACTTTACCTCCTGTACTATCCTGCCCGTAACCGCCGACGGGACACCGCTCTGCAAGCTGCCCGAATTCTCGGAGAACCGCCACGCATATGTTAAGCTGTGGAAGCACCATTCTGCACAATATTGTGCCGATAAATTGAACGAAACGGCGGAGCTGCGTTCGGAGGAATGGCTTAAGCTGTACGGCGGGAAGATTTCAAGCGAATGGCTTGTGCCGAAGGCAATGCAGATAGCCGCAGAAGCACCCGAGGTTTATACCGCCGCCGACAGAATTATCGAAGCGGGCGACTGGCTCGTGTGGATGATGTGCGGCAGGGAGGCAAGGAGTGCTTGCAACGCAGGATATAAGGCATTATGGCAGCAAGCAACAGGATATCCTACAAAGGAATTCTTTTCTGCTCTGGATAAACGCCTTGAAAACATAGTGGAGGAGAAATTGTCCAATGATATAAAACCCTTAGGCTCCCGTGCCGGTTATATAACCGAGGAAATGGCACAAAAAACAGGGTTAAGCACAGAAACCGCCGTTGCGGTAGGAATTATAGACGCTCACGCCTCCGTTCCCGCCTGCGGGATTGACGGAGAGGGAAAACTGCTGATGATAATGGGTACATCCACCTGTCATATTATTTTATCCGAAAAGGAAATTGCGGTGCCGGGAATATGCGGAGTGGTTAAGGACGGTGTATTACCCGGCTTTTATGCTTACGAGGCAGGGCAATCCTGTGTCGGAGACCATTTCTCGTGGTTTGTCGACAACTGTCTGCCGGCGGCATATTATGATGAGGCGAAAAAACAAGGGATAAATCCGTTTGGGTACCTGAGTAAAAAAGCGGAGCGGTTAAGGGTAGGGGAGAGCGGACTGCTTGCGCTTGACTGGTGGAACGGCGTTCGTTCGGTGCTTATGGATTTTGATTTAAGCGGTATGCTTGTCGGAATGACCTTGCAAACCAAGCCGGAGGAAATATACCGTGCCTTAGTAGAAGCTACCGCATACGGAACAAGGATGATTATCGAGGCGTTCGAGGGGGCGGGGTTATGTGTAGAGGCTCTTTTTGCCGCAGGCGGTATCGCCGCAAAGGACCCTTTTACAATGCAGATTTATTCCGATGTATGCGGTAAAGTCATAAGGGTATCGGGTAAGAGCCAATCGGGTGCTTTAGGCAGTGCGATTTATGCGGTCGCAGCCGCCGGACAGGATAAGAGCGGTTACAAAAGCATCGGCGAGGCTGTTATTGCGTTGGGAAGAGCGGAAAATATAATATATACACCAAACAAAGAGAATGTTCGGGTATATAATGAACTATTCGCCGAATATAAAAAACTGCATGTTTATTTCGGTCGCGGTGAAAATAATGTAATGAAAAAGCTGAAGGAAATAAAAAATCGATAAAAAAAGCTGTCCGAGGTAATATGTTCGGACAGCCTTTATATGTATGCTTTATATAATTTAATCTAACTGATTGTATAATGTGCTAAACTGTGTCGCATGCTCCAGTTCGTCAACCATAGCGTGGTAGAAAACATCCTTTATTAATTGTTCCTTGACCGATAACTGAACATCACGGTAGACCTCGGCGGCTTCAAGCTCATCCTTTAATGCCATCAGAACTCCCTCTTTATAACTCGGATACTGCACCTTTTCTATACAATACTGCGGTTTTGTGCGAAACAGGCAGTAGTACAGCCGCTCAAAATAACCCAGATGCTCCAGTTCGTCCTTTCTTGCATGGTCGATGAAACCGTAATGCAGGTCGTCAGGTGCTTCCTTAAGAAGTCTTGTATAGAACTCGGCGGCCGTAGCTTCGTCAACAATTGCCCGTAAAACAGTTTCCTTCAATTGCTGTCGGGTAAGGTTGCCAAGTAACGGTAATTGAATGCTCTTCGGCTCTTGATACATATATAATACCTCCTATGGCTGTTATATGGTATTATATGTTCCGAGCGGATGCAATGTTAAAGGTACGGTTACCGTTCGAGCAAATACTCGTCAAAGGTTATCTGCTTATCATAAAAATGACCTGCCGTTACATCTATAATTCTGTTCGCTATTGTCTGCACAAACTGATGGTCGTGCGAGGTAAAAAGTATAGTTTCTGTATATTTTATAAGCCCTTCGTTAAGCGCTGCGATTGATTCGAGGTCGAGATGATTTGTCGGTTCGTCAAGGATAAGCACATTTGCCCCCGACAGCATGGTTTTGCACAGCATACACCTCACCCGTTCGCCACCCGACAGAACCCGTACCTTCTTTGTCGCCTCATCGCCGGAGAACAGCATTTTACCCAACCATCCTCTTACATCCGATTCGTAAACAAGGTTGGAATGATTCCTAATCCAATCGATTATAGAGTCGTCCTTGCCGTCAAAATAAACGGAGTTGTCACTCGGGAGAAACGCCTGGGAAGTGGTAACTCCCCATTTTATCGTACCCGAATCGGGTTCAAGCTCACCTGCGAGAATCTTGAACAATGTGGTTTTCGCCACCGCATCCGCACCGACAAAGGCTACCCTTTCACGGGGACGGATAGTAAAGCTTATGTTATCAAGCACCTTGCGGTCGCCTATTGTTTTTGTTATTCCGCTCACAGATAAAACATCGTTACCCACCTCGCGGTTAGGCTTGAAGGCTATATAAGGGAACTTTCTCGACGAGACGGGCAAATCCTCAAAATTCATATTATCCAACAGCTTTTTCCTGCTTGTTGCCTGCTTGGATTTTGATGCGTTCGCACTGAAACGGGCGATAAATTCTTGCAATTCCTTCATCTTTTGCTCTGTTTTCTTGTTTTGGTCACGCAGCTGCCGTTGCATCAGCTGAGTATAATCATACCAGAAATCGTAATTGCCGGCAACCATGGTTATTTTGCCGAAATCAACATCAACGATATGGGTGCATATCTGATTTAGGAAATGCCTGTCATGAGAGACGATTATTATAATACTGTTCTCCTGTTTTATCAGAAAATCCTCAAGCCAGCCTATGGTGTTAACATCAAGATGGTTGGTCGGCTCGTCCATCAGCAGAATATCGGGGTTACCGAAGAGAGCCTGCGCGAGCAGAACCTTGACCTTTTGATCACCCGTCAGCTCCTTCATATATAAATCGTGGTATTCGTTGGTAATGCCAAGCCCGTTGAGGAGTATTTTTGCGTCGCTCTCTGCGTTCCAGCCGTCCATTTTAAGGAACCGGTCCTCAAGCTCGCAGAGCCTCATACCCTCCTGATCGCTCATCTCCTCTTTATTATACAGGATTTCCTTTTCGTCAATAATTGAGCATAGTTCATGGTTGCCCATAATTACCGTTTTGATAACATCATACTCATCGAATTCAAAGTGGTTCTGCTTTAATACAGAGATTCTCTCGGACGGTGTCTTTACGACATTTCCTTTGGTAGGCTCGATTTCGCCCGACAGAATCTTTAAAAAAGTAGATTTACCCGCTCCGTTTGCTCCGATAACACCGTAGCAGTTGCCTTTGGTAAAATTAACATTTGCGTTGTTAAATAAGGTAATACCCCCGTATTGAAGTGCTATGTCTACTGTCCCTATCATTTTTATGACCATTCCTTCCCCGGCGTATGCCGAAAGTGGGAATTGTGCCGCTTTGTATATAATACAAATGGCTGCACTTCTTGCAGCCAAGGCACAAAACCGTATTTGAAAGATTTATCTTTCAAATTTATACTCTCCTTGAGTCAATATCTTTTTCTTTTAATTTGCCTTTACAGATTTGCCTTTTATTTTGGAGTTATTGAGCTTCTGTACAACTAAGGGCTTGTTCTCCCTCGGAACCTGTATTATGGTAAATGTATTTTGAATATCAATGTTTCCGAAGATACTGCCCGGAAGACCTGTCTCGCCTGCGACGGCGCCCAAAATATGGTTGGGCGATATTTTGTCCCTCCGTCCGATGGATATTTTTACACCCACCATATTTTCGTCATTATATTCAGTTTTTCTGTGCGACACCTTTGGTGTGCGCCTAACTATTTCTGTGCTTTTCCGGTGTCTTCTCGGCGCTTCCTCGGAGCTGTAATCGTTAAGGAGCGGGTCGTCAAAATCGGTTGCGATTTCGGTATTTACCGTGTTCTTCTTTATCGACATCGCAAACATAGCCGCTGCGACATCGATTGCGGAATAAGTGTCTCCCATTAACCTCTCGACAGCGGACGAAAATGCAGAATAATCGTTTTCGCCCATAAAAGTTAAAATGCTTTTGCTCAGCTCATTAACCTTCAGCTCAGCAATTTCATCTGCGGTCGGTAAGGGTTTTTGCAAAATAACGCATTTTGTATAGCTCATAATGTTTTTAAGCTGCGATAACTGCTTGTTACCCTGTACAAAGGAGAAGGCTTGTCCCGCCTTGCCGGCTCTGCCTGTTCTGCCGATACGATGGACATAATATTCGTCCTCCTGCGGCAGGTCGTAGTTAAACACGATTTTTATATCATTTACATCAATTCCCCTCGCCGCAACATCGGTTGCAACGAGTATGCCGAACTTTTCGTCCTTAAACTGGCTCATAACCTGTGTACGGGATGCCTGACGCATGTCACCGTGCAGTCCCTGCGCAGGGAAACCGTGTTTTCTAAGCTCTTTTATCAAATCATCCACCATTTTTTTGGTGTTGCAAAATATTATTGCGGATTTGGGGTTGTAAAACTCGAGCAGGCTGTACAGGGCCGCATTTTTTCTACCCTTGGGAACATTAAAATAATACTGCTCAACGGTCGAAACGGTCATCTGCGCATTTTTAATCTCAACGGTTATCGGGTCGGTTTGGAACTTCTTCGTTATCTCAAGCACTTCGGAAGGCATTGTAGCGGAGAATAAAATCGTTTGACGCTCTTTTGGTATCTCGTTTAAAATGGTCTCTATATCGTCCACAAAGCCCATGTTAAGCATCTCGTCCGCTTCATCAAGGACAACCATTTTAA
>PGZT01000087.1 GCA_002841455.1 Firmicutes bacterium HGW-Firmicutes-21
ATATGGAAGCGTTGTCTGGAGCCGAAGTGGGGTGAAAACATTATATTGTTATACGATAATTCAACAACACCGGCCGCAACCGCAGCGTATTCGAAATCGGGATGTACATTTGGTGCGGGCCTGTCGGGCGAAACCGCAACTCCCTGTGGGAAAACCTCTGTCGGGTTGGGGAAGATGGGTACAGCCTCCCAGCCCTCGTCCTCGATAACACGGGTTAGGTCGTAGCAGGCAAAACTGAGGAACTCGTCCTCAAGCCAGTTTGCACCGAACATACTGTAGTCGCTGAAGTTTGTGCCCTCCTCTACACCCCGCAGAGAACCTCTGCATATGCGTTTGCCAAGGATTATAACCGTTTTACCCTCCGGAAATATAGCAAACGGATTTTTTGAAGCAGGCAGATTATCAAAGCGCTCCTTAGGAGCAAAGCCTATTAAATCAATGCCGGATTTTTGTACGAAATCAGATATTTTCCTCTCCAATAGTTCCATAAATAAATACTCCTTAAATAAGTTAAAACTTATGTATATCTGCATTATAAGAGAGATATGCCTAAAAAGCAATGCAATAAACAAATAATACTTTAACATTTCGATACTTGTATATCTTTAGAAATGGTGTATAATAATAGATACAATAAGGAGGAATTTGTATATGAACATTTTCGATTTAAAGAATCTGACTGTTACCGCTTTCAGTGTGTACCGTTGTAATATCGGCAGGAGCGATATTACAATTCCGCCGAGAGATTTCCACAGCCTGTCGTTCAGGATTAGCGGAAGAACCGAGATTATTGCGGAGGGAAAAAGCTATATTTCCGAACAGGGAGCGGTTACATATGTACCGAAGGGGTTACCGTATGCTCATATAGTAAGGCAGCCCTCCGAGGTAATTGCACTCCATTTTAATGTGTCCGAGGAGTTGGAAACGGGTGTATGCGTTGTAATACCCGAGAATTGTTATGAGACGGAGCGGTTGTTCGTGTCCCTTGCTAAGAGCTGGGAGCAAAATCCGGTATCCGGAAACATAAAATGCCTGTCGTTAATTTATGGTATATTAACAAGGCTTAACATTGATAAAGAGCCAAAAGTGGCAAACAAAAACCACCGTATAATCGAACCGGCGGTTGAATATATTAGGAAGAATTATACCGACAGCGGATTGAGTGTTTCCTATCTGTCCGATATCGCAGGAGTGAGTGAGGCTTATTTCCG
>PGZT01000003.1 GCA_002841455.1 Firmicutes bacterium HGW-Firmicutes-21
GGAGCAGTTTAACACCACTCCGGATCATGTAGATTTATTTTAGGTTTTCTTTACCCCAACTATTGACATAGAGCCGAAAAATAAAATGCTCCTCGCAAAAAATAATCCCCTTCCGATTAAACGGAGGGGGATTACTGTGTTTTGTGCTGTTTTATCCTGTAATACCGCTTCGCTCAACGCCTTCGATAAGCGTTCTTTGAGCGAACAGATATATTAAAACGAGCGGTGCAAGAATTAAAAGTCCGCAGGTGTTCCTAATCGCCGCTTCATAGGTCTCCTTTGAAGATTCCGATGTAGCAAGCGAAGCCGGAATTGAAACTATGTTTGGTAACAGTACATTCTTTGTCTTGTCGGTAAAGAACAGCGAGGTGTAAAACATATCCGACCATTGCCATGAGAATGCAAACATAAATATTGTAACAAGCATAGGTATGGACATCGGCAGAATTATTCTGGCGAAGGTCTTTATTATACCGGCTCCGTCAACATAAGCAGCTTCCTCAAGCTCATCAGGTACTCCGTTAAAGTACTGCCGCATTATGTAAATAAATAAGCCGTTCTTAAAAGCAAGACCCGTTATAGAAATTATTCCGAGAGGCCAATAAGAATTAAGCAAATTATCAATTGCGGGCGTAGCTTCGGTCGAACCGAGCAGCTTCTTGATAAAGCCTACAATCCCCCAAATATCAAAATACCTGAACTTCATAAACATAGAAAGCTGTAATGTTTCATGCGGGATTATCATTGTGAGTATAACAAGCACAAAGATAATACCTTTGAAGCGGAACTTGAATTTTGAGAATCCATAACCGATTATTGCGCAGGTAAGCATCTGACTCACGCCGCATAATACCGATAATGTTGCCGAATTGAACAACGCTTGAAAATATTTGTTGTCGTTTATTATCGCTTTGTAGGTATCAAATGTCGGATACCTCGGTATCAGCTTAACCGTCTGGTCGACAAAATCCTCGGGGCTCATAAACGAGCCTGCTATTTTTGCGAAATAAGGAAACAGAATTACATAGGAGATACCAATCAGCAGTACCAGCCGGAAAATAATCCATATGAGCTGTTTACCGAAATAAGCGGTTAAATACTTATATCTTAAACGCATTAAAAAAGGAGTTTTTTCCTGAGCCTTTATGCGTCTTATCGCTTCTTCCTTTTTCTGAAGCCGTTTAAGCTCCTTTTCTGCTTTCTTGTTAGAAACAGACATATTCATAATTCTTCCCCCCTTTTATGTGTCGCGCTTTTGATAGAATACATACGCCGACATTATTCCGCCGATGACTAATAAAACAATTATAACTATCAGAAAGTATATCCATGACATTGCGGTAGCTCGAACATTTCCGTCGGTTTTACCATAAATTTCCGCTATGTATGTCATAACCGTGTTTGATTTTGATGTGAACGAGTCAATAACCGTATAAACCGTATTAACGAGTATCATCGGGCTTATCATCGGGAATGTAATCTTCCAAAATGTCTCCCAGGACGAAGCTCCGTCAATATGACAGGATTCATATATCGCAGGTGAGATTGATTGCAGACCCGCAAGGAAGATAAGCATCTGAACACCCGATTTGTTTATAATTCCATAAACATTTTGAACCATTTCGGTAACATAGGTTACCAATCCTTCTCCGACCTTCATACCGGCGAAGAACCTTGATACATCGACTGCGGAAATAATCTGGCTGCCTACATCGGTAGTGTTCATTCCTCCCTCGTTTAACGAGGTTACGCCTTCCATTGCCTGAGCTATGGCATTTTGATAATCGATAGACTCAATTATTCCGGTTGAAACGATAACGGGAATAAAGAATATCGCTCTGAATACCGCTCTTCCCTTCATCTTCTGATTCAACAGCACCGCCATAAATAATGAAAATATTACTATTGCCGGTATATTAAAGATTAAATCCTTAACGCTTGAAACCAAAATTTGATAAAACTTCGGATCGTCGAGCAGAGCATATCTGTAGTTATCCCAGCCGACAAACTCAAGAATGTAACCGCCGCCGCCCTGTATTTTTATTTTGTTAAATGAAAATACAAGTGATTCGTAAATCATCGGAAGATATATCAGAAAGAATCCGATCAGAAACGGTGCGATAAACAGCCAGCCCATTCGTGCTTTCTGCTTTTGCAGGGAGATAGCCTTGCGTATCTTACCCTGCTTTTTCGGAGTTAAGGGTTTATCTCCGGCTTTCTTTACTTTTTTCTTAACTGCCTTATCCAACTTTTACCCTCCTCCTTATCCTATTTTCCCGTTGATATCGACTTTGATAAAGTCTTCTGCGGGAATCGTGAATGTCTCGTTTCCGATTGTAACGGTATAGTCCTTTAATAAGTAGTTTATCAAGAAGTATGTACCGTTCTCATAGGTAACTTTTACGACCTTATTTTGATTGTCAAGGAACATATGTGATACTATCGGGCACTGCTTTAAATCCTTGAACGCATTATTAAGCCTGTGGTAAGTATCTATCATATCCTTAACCCAGATGTTATACCTTACCGAATAATACTTCTCAAAAGGCTGATAATAATACTGCTTCAGCTCAGAGGTGTTCTCGTATGCTATAACAAAATAGGGAGATGCACCGTTCTCGATTGATTTAAGCAGTGTATACCGGTAATCGCCTGCAAGGTTGATCGCTGTGCCGGCATATTCCTTATATCCATGCAGTACCATGCCCATAAAGGGTATTGTTGCCGAGGAATACTTGTATCTGGAGTCGTCAAGCGGTATATCGAGTATATCGGTGGCATATTTAAGTGTGTATGCATTTCCACCCGATACCATTACCTTGCCGTTATCCTTTTGTATCTGGTCAAGCAGCTTGGTTACCAGCTTCTTTGAGTCCTCTCTGTGCAATGTATCCTTTGTGTTGAAGTCGGAGGATAGTGAATCTCCGAGTGAGGCAACCGAAATTGCTCCCACATTGTATTTTTTATACTCATTATATGTATTGGTATAAAAACGAGACATTGCATTAGGTGAAATAATACCTAAACGAGAATAATTGTAGCCCTGGAATAGAGGGTCGTATACCTTTTGACCGGCAGGCCTCTCGTCAATGGTTTTTGTCATATCCTTTGAGGGATTAAAGCCATCGAATGCTTTTTTTGTCATTGCATAAGCAAACTCGAAATCAGGATAAATAGTAACCTCATTTTTGGAAGCATAATCAAGTAGCTTATAGAATCCCTCGTCCCCGCCCAAAACATCCACAATATCCACACCGTTGGGGACCCGCGAGATCATACCGTCATTTGCCCAGCCCTTTAGCTTCACATTAACATTGCTGATACCGTTATCCTTAAGTAAATTAAGGATATCAATTGTATCGTCAAAGCTTGTCATCGAAATGGTTTTTGTAACAGGTATACCCAGTACCCTCTTCATGACCTCAAGAGCTCCGAGTGTCTCGATATAAAGAGGAATGTCCTCGGTTGTTATTTCAAGCTCGGTCAAAACTCCTTGTTTTATCAGGTAATCCCTGTAAACATTCGCCATTCCCGAATAGGAAATGTCATCGGAAAGTATAAAATATCTAAGCTTGTAATCGCCCGTATATTTACGCTTTGACTCCACCGTCCACATAGCTTCGGTCGATGAAGTGGCGGAAATACCACCGCTCAATACATATGAATCCTTAGGTCTTGGGTTGAACGAGGTATATACAGAGGTAAACATATGCAAGGCTCCACCGTTATCCACCGTTATATTTGCGAGTGAATCACCGCTTTCAATAACGGCAAGGTAGCCGATTTTAAGGTCGTGCATAACCGTCTCAAGAGAAGTGGTTTCCTCACCTGTCTCCTCGTCAACTACCGTAATTTCTTCAATAGTTGAATATTGATCCTTGACTATTTCCACAACACCGAAAACAGGTAAACGCATAAGCTCCTTATTAGCACCGAGTATTTTATGGAATGCGTAATCCTGCCCGTACAGCGAGTTGGTGGTCTTGAATCCCACTCCCTTTATGTTTTCAAAATTGATCAATGCACCCGAACCGTCGGGTGTAAACACATATCCGCTGTTGTTTACATTACCGCTCCCCGCATAGGGTAGCAGCGTTACATTGGACAGCTTATAGCTCGAGGAGTCGAAACGGATATTTCCCGCATTACATCTTACGGACAATCCCATTTCATCGATTGTATACTCGAGAGCAAGCTTAAACAACGGAGGTGCTTTATCATTGGATGTATAATCGGTCTCCGCATGGTCGGTATCCAGCTGTTCAAACGAATAATTTGTGTACAGCTTAACCATCTTCTCAAGTCTCATAAGCTCCTTGGGAGTAATATGGGGCTCGCAGACATAAACAGGAAACTTCTCACTGATAGGATAGGTATTAAGCATTTCCACAACAGTCTTTTTAGTTAAGTTGGTATCACTGGGGTCCTTCAATTGATAGAACGCCATAAACTGCCTGTTGTCTCTTGCCACAGGAGAATTTGCCAATATCTGATCTCTCAGCTCCTCAAGCTTCTCCGATCTGATAAGTCGAGGTACGAGGTATTCAATTTCCTCGCGTCCCAATGTGTATTCAATTCTAATGCCGCTTCTTATCGCTTTTATTACTATTTGATCGTTTTTAGCCGCATCGACAAATGATTCAAAGCTTGCAGAGGTATCATTCTCTGAATAATCGACAATGACCTGCGAATACAGTTTGCTTTTAATCGAATCGGTTGTCTTTGTACCGGTTGAGGACTGGCTGGAACCTATGTTATACGGGTTTGTAGAAAAGTAACCTATATATTTATAAATTCCGTCGGCATCCAGCTCATATTCCCCGTCGTCGTTGGGTTCCGTGAGCTGTAATATAACAACCTCGGCGGTCAGCGAATCAACATATAACGCATAACCGTCCTTGACAAGCATACAGACCATCGGCGAAATTAATTCGTTGCCTTTGATTCTGTCATTGATTGACTTAAAGCCGGTCGACATATATGCCGGAGTCAGAGCCTTCCAGATGTCTTCCTCGTCTATGCTCTCCAAGGCGGATGACGCAGCACCGGATTCCTCGGCAAAAACATCGAGTGACATTACCGGGACAAGTATTGTCAGACATATAAGAAGTGCCGTCAGCTTTTTAAATAAATCTTTTTTCATGTTTGACACTCCTCTCTAAGTCCAGTATCGGTATTTCAACTCAACGAATATATTATATCCGAAGGTAAATACCTTAGTTAAAAGATATGAGAACAATACGCCGATAAACATTATAAAGGCAACACCTATAATTGTTCCTATGGTTGTTAAAATATTCTTTCCGAGTGTATAATCGTGAATAACCATCATCGCAAAGAATATCAGCAATCCTAACCATGTAAACGCCATTGTGCCTATCATTACTAAAATGGGAATCTCGTCACCGATTACGAAGTTTGACAGAATAACTGTCGGGAATATCAATAAAGGAACCGGAACGATGGCATAGCACGATGCGATATATACATCCTTAAAGGTTCCCTCGCCGTCAAACAGGGTTGTAAGACACCAGTTAGCTATAGCCCAGAGGAACAACGGAAGCACTACGGAAAATATCTCAAATATATATGAGCTTCCGTATGGGTTCTGATCTGCCAGGTATCCCTGCCCCATTGACTGGTATAGGAATACAAAAACCGTCAGTCCCAGCCAGAAGGTACCTCCCCTGACCGACCCTCGATTCTCGTGCTTTAAATCCCAGAATCCGTCGAACGGATGGAAGATGACATGAAAACCGTATAAAATCTCAGAAGCGAAGGTGCGTTTCTTCGTCAGCTTCTGCCCTTTTTTGTTATATGTGTTAACAAACTTGAAGAACTTGCTCAACAGAATAATTAAAAGGACTACGATTAACGGCACTACCCAAACATTATTCTCTATCCATTCCTTGCGGTACATACCGTATGCCATTGAATAGTTCTTCGTATCATATGCATTCTTGAAGTATTGCATTGCCGCAAGATATTCACCGTCACGATACAGGCTCTGTCCGATTCCTACATATGCACTGTCATAGTTATTGTTATATTGGAGAATGCTTATATAGTAATCAACGGCAGCTTCGTAATTCTTATCCTCGATGTTTTGAATAGCAGACGCAATTAGGTCGCCGTATGCGGTTCTCTTATAAACCGTAATCGAGCTTGAGGCTCTGTCAAGAAGTAAAATGTTCGAGCCTTGATATGTAATAGCCGCAAGTGATTGATTATTACCTATCTGATCACCGAAATCGCCGAATACATAGAGCAGGTTTCCGTTGCTGTCATAAGTAAATATTTTGCTACGCTTACTGTCTATTATACTCCAGGTGTTGTTTGGCCCGAGCGCTACATCAACGATTGTAGAAGGTCCGTTAATAGGAAACTCCGGAGTCGGTCTCATATTGACCTTAACCTCGCCGGAAGGCGGCCAGAATCCGTTACGGTTCATTACATCGCTTCCGTTGGGGTTCAGCTTTTTAACGGGAGCGTAATCACCCGATTTTGATTTGCCTCGAATTGCCGCTAAAACATCTTCGGCATCTATCGAAGCGGTGGTTACATAAAGGAATCCATCCTTGTCGATTGTAAGGTTGTTATACTCCGTGGGAACATACTGTATGCTCTTTGCTTTTTGCTCATATGTCTGGAATCTGCGCCAGAACAGCTCAATCGCACTGTATGTAACCTTCTGAGGTCCTATAAATCCGTTAAAGGAGCCGTCTCGGTTAAGAGAAATTACTCCGTAATGGGTTGTTGAGGAAACTACATATACACGACCCGCTCTGTCCGCCGCTACAGCTACGGGCTTATAAATGCTGTTGTCGGGCATAACATCACTGGAAGGCTCCGGGACTATATCCACGAAATTACCCAGCTTGTCAAAGACAACGATTCTTGATTTCTCGGTATCCGCAACATATATCTCGCTGTCGGTAACAAATACACCCTTCGGTCCGCTGAGTACATCGGGAATTCCGTTATTATTGGTAAATGTACTGATAATAAGCCGGATATTGTAATTCTCATCTAAACCGACTATGCGGTTGTTGCCTGAATCGGCGATATAAACATGCTCTAAATCGTCAACATATATGTCCATCGGGCCGTTGAGATCCAGCATATCCGTAAACTCGTACTTCTGCCTTGTTATTTCACTCGCACCGTTGTTATACGAATACTTGATTGATCTTGAATCAATAACGGTAAGAGGAACATATGCATCCGGGCTCCGCTGCATCCAGCCGTATACATCATATGTATAGGTTGTATAGGGAACGATTGCAACCGCACTGAAAATGCTTCCGGATAGCAATATAAAACATATTGTAAGAAGTACAATTCTAATAAGCTTGGTTTTGTTTCTCATTTATCATACTCCTTTCGTTAATCCTTCATTCCGGATGTTGACATCGTCTGGATAACATTGCTCTGTGCTACAATAAATACCGTAATCGGAACAATCATCATAACAACCGTGGAAGCGGCTCCTACACCCGAACGGGCTATACCGGAGGTTACGAGCTGACTTATTGCGTAGTTAAAGGTCTTTAGCTGCTCGCTGTATATGTACATATTCGCACCCGTATTCCAAAGATCCCTGAAGGCGAATATAACAAGTGTTACCCAAGCGGGTTTTACCATCGGCATCGCTATTTTCCAGAAAATCTTGTTCTCGTTCGCGCCCTCAAGCCTTGCGCTCTCGAGTACCGCGTTGGTAACATTTGTCTCCATAAACTGCTTCATTAAATAAAGACCGAATGTGGTACAAAATGCGGGTACGATAATTGCAAGATATGTGTCAACCCAGCCTAACAATGACATTGTGATGAAGTTGGTAATGCCGGTTACGGTTGCGTTGAACATCAACGAATAAATAATAATACTGAACAAAAACTTTCTGCCTGGGAATGCAATTTTTGCGATTGCATATGCCGCATATGACGAGAACAATACATTTCCTGTTGTTCCCACTACCGAAATAAGCACTGTATTGAAAATGTATCTTGAGAACGGTACCCACGAGCTGCCCATAAGTCGGAACAGATCCCTAAAGTTCTTCATGGTTGGGTTTACAACGAAGAATCGGGGCGGGAACACCCATAACTCGTCAAGCGGTTTTAAAGACTGTGCGACAGCGTATACCATCGGTAAGACCATTATTGTTGCAACGATACCGAGCAATATGTATATACCGACATCGCCGCCCGCCGAGCGGGTTACCGAACGCTTGAAAGCGTTATGTCCCTTGTTCTTCTGTCTTTGCTCCCAATAAGCTCTGAGCTTTGCGGTTATCTTTGAAATCATATATTATGAACCCACCTTTCTCAGCATTTTGGTTACCAAAAGGTTAGCTCCTATCATCATAAAGAACAATATAGTTGCTATTGCGGAGGCGTATCCCATTTCAAAACGAGCTCCTCCGTAGTCATCCAAATGATGCATTATCGTATGCGCAACATAGTTCGGGCTGGGGAAACCGACAAGTGCCGTAATATGTCCTCCGAATCCGAAGGAACCCGTTATAGCAAGTATGGCACCGAGCATCATCTGAGGACGCATTGTGGGAAGAGTTATAAACCATAGCTCCTGCCACCTATTCTTTACACCATCAACGGCACCTGCCTCGTAGAGCTCCTGATTTACAACCTGGAAGCCTGCGATGAAGGTAAGGAAGGATGCGCCGAGCGAGGTCCACAGAGCAACCGCTACTATAAGCCCGAATATGTACTTCTCATCCTGAAACCATAAAATCGGTTTGGGTATTAAATTCAGCTTCAAGAGCCATGCATTTGCGAAGCCGTATTGGTCGGATGAAAAGAAGATGTTCCAAATAAGATAAACACTGCCCGAAATCGACGGTGCGTAGAACATAACCGTAACAATCGCACGAATTTTCGGTCTTAGCTCATTTATGAACCATGCGAAGAACAAGCTTAAAAGATACGAACCCGGTCCCGTTATCGAAGCGAAAACGAGTGTATTTTTTATAGCAAGCAGGAAAATATCATCATCCAGGAGGAGACGAATATAATTATCGAAGTAAATTAATGTAGGAAACTCCAACAGGTTGAAGGTTGTAAAGCTGAGTATTACCGATAAAAGCACCGGAACTACCGTAAATATGAAGAATAACAGGAAGAAGGGAAGAATCATTACATAGCCTACCCAGTTTTTCTTCATTTCTATTATTGTCCATCTTGCTTTTGAAATGTCGCTTCTTATTATCGCTTTTTCTTTTGGCATTGTGTATCTCCCCCCTTTCTATTGCTTATCACTCAGATTTTTTTCGAACGCCGCAAAGTCCTCTGCCGTTGGTAAACCGAACTCTCTGCGTTTTCGTGTTAGCTCGTTGTTTATATCAATTATATATGACAGCAGTTTTTCAACCGGTTCATCACCGTCGTTGTATACTCCAAGGAACGCGAAGTTTGCATAACGACCGATAATATAGCTTCCCGGGAATTCGGGGACGCATTGTACCGCGTTGAACTGCGCTCTGAGGTTATCGTATTCATCTTTAGACCAAGCCATGTTCTCGAGAGCCTCAAGATTTGCCGTATTCTGCTTTGCGGACGGACCGAGCAACGCAACCATTTCGTTTCCGTATGCGCTCTGAACCTGCGCACTGGTCCACCACTGCATATATGTCCATGCGGAGAAAGCGTTTTCATCGGTTACCGATCTCATCATTATCATTGTTGAAATCGAACCTAAGGTTGTGTTGTTAATGCTCCCGTCGGGTGACAGTGTTCCGGGTAACGGGGTAAACTCCCACAGACCCTTTATTTCCGGTGCAAAAACGATGAGCTGGTTATATGATGTATAATCCATAATTGCGAGCGGCATCGTTCCCTGACGGAAACGGTTCGGGAAGCTGTAAACAACAGGGAAATCATACATTGTAAACAACTGACAGACCTCTTTAAAGGATGCGAGTGAAATATCGGAATCAAGGTTTATTTTCATTCCGTCGGTTTTGGGTTTTAAATTACCCTCAATGTCCGTATAGGTATAACCCAAATCCTTAAGACTCTCGTCCGTATAACCGTTTTTATAGTATAGATCCATATAACGGTCGTAATCGCCCATACCAAACAGCGTATCGTTTTGCTGGTACATAAGAATCATAGAGCCGGCAGTACCTGCAGGGAACCCTATATCAAGCATATTCGCTTGGAGTGTATATATAATATCGTAGAAATCGTCCCATGTGTTAGGAACATCGATACCGAGCTCGACAAATATATCCTTGCGATAGAACATCATAGAGAAGCTCATATTCTCGGGTAACGCATATGTCTCGCCGTAAAGGGTTATCGGTGTCATAGTAGCGGGTGCAAAACGTTGTTTTGCGACATCAAAGCTGTCTACATCATCTATAAACGAGCTGTAAATCGGGTGATCCGCCCATTGCGATAAATCATTAAAATTATAACCTATGTTTGTGTTACCGGTTGTTGTATTCAGCGATTTAACCGCCGATCTAATAGCGTAGTTAACCGGATCACCGGGTCCGTTACCCATGGAAACATCGGGTCCTGTTCCGGCAAGCGTTGCGGGGAGGAGTGTTCCGCCCACAACCAATTTAACGGTAACGGGAATATTGTATTTTGCCGAGAAATTGTCGTCCACCAAAGCTCTTATTATCTGAGCCTGTTCTCTTGAGGTTGCTGTCCAGACCTCTATTGCAACCGCTTCCACATCCGCAGATGTAATTCCCTCGGCAAGGGTGCCGATTGAGTTATAATCCGCAAAGAAGGACATAAAGAACTTTTGAATCTCTCCCCAAAGCGATTTGAAGAATCCGGGCTCCGCAACGGGTGGGTCGGCATTAACCGACTGTATACATATATAATCCAAATAGAGCGGTTGATTTTGTGTTGAGGTCAACCAGGTACCCAAAGCACCCAGGTAATCCTTAAGCGTAGACATACTTCCCGCTATTGTTACGGGGTATGTTCCCATTCGCTCAAGATAAACGGCTATTTTATTAAGGGTGGCGGTATGTTCGCCTTTATCTCCGGTTATCTGTCTGAGCTTGTCGGAGACCTCGTTAAGAATTTCCGCCTGCGCTTTCAGACCCTTTACAACATCGGGGATAAGCCTCTCGAATCTGTAATCACGGTATTCGTCCGGCTTGGGACCTGTGATCATTAATATTTTACGGTAATGAGCATTTATCTGCGTCAGGCTGTTTTCAACTATGCTTAAAATCTCTGCCATATCGCCCAAAACAACCTCGAGGCGAATAGTTCTCTTACCCTTCTCAAGATAAAATTTAAATTCACGGCTACCGTCTCCGAGCGGCTTGGTCTGCCAATTATCGGAGAAGCTGAAACGCAAATAGGAAGCCTCCTCAAAAGGAACGCTGCCGTCTATATATATTCTTCTCGAAACATACGATCCGTCATATATGTTCTGCTTAGAACGGGGAATTATGTTATAGAATCCGTCCTCCGGAACATCAATTACCCATTCAATCCACTGACCTACATACTGCCACTTATCGCCGCCGATTTGGTTAAGTCTGATAAGTGCGGCGTCCTGCGGTATGGTAATGGTTGAGGATCTGTCGTTAAGCTGATATATTGTTCTCTCGGAAACAATTGTAGGATACTCTGCCTGTATCATAACAACCTTGTCACCGTCATAGTCCGAAGCATTTGCATTCTGCTCCAAATATTCGTCATAGGTGGGAATAGCCTCTGACTTCATAAGAACTATCTTTTTTACAGCCATCGGCTCTTTTATTGTTTGCAGCGTTAATAGATTTGCACCCTTTTTAAAATAGAATTTAAGCGGGTTGTTATAATAACCTGTGGAATCATATAAAAAGCTGTCTGTCCAGGTAGAGAGTAAGGCTTTGTCCGGTCTTATTTCGTTGCCGTTGGAATCCTTTAAGAAAAGACGCTCGCTACCGTCGATATTATTCTCGTATTTAAGTATTAAATCTATAAATTCCTGAGTGTTTGACTTATAGAAGGTTTTTTTGCCGTTTTCATCGAGTATCGGCTTACCGTTCTTGTCAACGTGTGTGTATTCATCCGCCCATTCCTTTGTAAGAACGATCGACCGTGCCTCTTTAAACGGAACTTTGTTGTCGATAAGCACCATACGCTCAATGGAGGTGGACTTACCTTCGCTCACTATGTTCCCTTCGTCGTCGGCAACTTCAATATTACCGGAATAGTACTCGATAAAGATGCTGTAAAGAGCATCTTCCTCGATATCCACATTCCAGCTGATTTTTCCGTCGTCACCTATAAGCAGCACTATACCGTCCGCACCGCCGTACCCGTTTATTGCGTTAACGGTAGCGGTAGTTTCATCGCTTATGTAGTCGGCAAGCGCTAACTGTATCTCGGTTTCGCCATCCTTGACATCGGCGTGCAGCTTTAAATAATCGCTGTAAACCACAGAGGTCAAAATGTTTTTAATCTCTGCCAAAGAGGTGCGAACCAAGGAATCGGAGCCGCCCACGCTCTCCACAAGAGCGGATGCGGCATATCCACCCGCATCATATAAGGCACCGGTAGCAAGCAATGTAAATGCCAGCATACCGACCAACAATCTTGTTGATATTTTTTTGACTTTGGTCATTCGTTTTTCCTCCCACGAAAAAAATGCGAAAACATACGCACAATACTTAAATTAAGCAGACAGTATTATGCAATTATTTATATGATTTATACTAACATGATAGCTTAAATTTGTCAAGAGTGCATATATAAGCTTGTACTTTTTTAGTGATTTTTCACCTAAAAAGCGGTAAAATCGCATAGCTTAACGAATTATTAATAATGCACACTGTCATTTATTATGGTACATTTGCCATATTGATTTTTTTAAGGAAACTTTAAGCCTTTAATTATTGCACATACTTATAATGAGTAAAACAAGCAAAAAAGCCTTATATAAGGCTATTTCTATAAATTTTGATATGGCCAAAATACCAAAAAGTGATATTTTTGTTATTATTTTTTATTGAACATAAATTTATATATATTTTCTTGCTTCAGTCATATGCTGTTATTTGGGAACATTTTGTTAAAATAAATGCGAGCGGTTTGTGCATTTTCCACATATTTAACGGCGCTGTTTTTACGCAATGTGTTATTCTACAAAACATTTGTTCCGTCGGTATGTTTATCGTTATCGACTAAAATTGTACTGTTTCGACATATTTTTTGGAAAATCAAGGGCTTAATTACCGACCGAAACGGTAATAATAAAACCGTCTCTGTTATTGCCCGAAACAGTGTATTGAAGTTCACTCGGAACGCTTATCATAGTAGACACACCGCTCCCTGCCGCAGCGTAATAAATCAGGTATGTATTCCCGCTGTCCTGATCGGTATATGAAAGCGGATTGCGATAATCGTAGCTCTTTATTAGTTCATTATACTCATCCAGGCATAGATTGTTCGCTTTCATAAATTTCGCGTGAGGAATTCCCACATACCTATAAATCGCCGACGAGGAGGCAGCTCCTGTATACTCTGTTTTATCGGACGGATATCTTAAAACATAACCGTAGTTCTGACAATGGTCGGCTATCCATAAATAAACACCCTCTCCCATTTTTCCGTTCTCGGACGGGAACACGGTGAGCCGTACCGCTCTGCCCGACGCAAGGTCGGCGTTAGTAGCAAGCGTTTTTTTGCTTAAAAGACTCTCCAGTTCGGTATACGAGTCGTTAACCATAATATCGGTTACACCGGTAGAGTCATGGAAAGCCTGTAGCATCCGGTTAAGGGCGGCAAGCGCTTCCTTCTCCAGCGTCAGCTTTGAGCCGCTGAGCTTATATATTCCCTTCAGCCTGTTGTCATAAATATTAACCAGCTCTAATTTGCTTTTATCAGGTGCGATTGCAGCTTCCGTATTTTTGACAATAATCAAATCACCCTCGGATAAGGAGGAGCTCTGTATTGCTATTTCTTTATACCCCTTGATAATAACAGTTTCAGCTTCGCTCGCTTCAACCGATTCATCGCTAATATCTTCGCTTGATACAGCGTACGGAATACTGACCGACGATATAATGATACCGCTTTCCTCATCGGCAAATATATTGCCGAACATCAACACCGCCGCAGTTATAATAACTATAACAATGCAAATCGCAGCGGTTATAAGATACATATACAGATATTTATCCTTTTCCATACTCTTTTTAGCCACTTAACTCTCTCCTTCCTCCGGTTTTAATCAGGGCAGCGTACGCAATGCGTACGCTGTCCCCGAACCGATTTTATTCCTCTGATTTTTTCTTCAGCATCGCATATTTCTCTTTTGCGTATTTATCCGCAATATTAAACAGCTGAGTAGCTCTCTCCGGGAAGGAAATTCCAAGCGAGCTGTATCTGGTCTCCGACTTGATGAAGTCCATATAGGACGCTGTCGGTTCCTTACTGTCGAGAACAAAGGGATTCTTTCCCTCTTCCGCGAGCATCGGATTGTAACGGAAGTTATGCCAGTATCCTGCGGCTACGGCAGCCTTTGTCTCCAGCATGCTTGTACCGAGTCCCTTTTTAATGCCGTGGTTGATACAAGGCGCATATGCGATAACCACGGACGGTCCGTTATATCTTTCCGCTTCGATAAGCGATTTGATCGACTGATTATAATCGGCACCCATCGCTATCTGCGCAACATAAACATATCCGTAAGACATTGCAATGGCAGCCAAATCCTTTTTCTTCTGTACCTTGCCGGATGCCGCAAACTGCGCTACCGAGCCTGTCGGAGTTGCCTTTGACGCCTGACCGCCTGTATTGGAATAAACCTCCGTATCGAACACGAAGATATTAACATCCTCGCCCGTTGCGATAGTATGGTCGAGTCCTCCGAAGCCGATATCATAAGCCCAGCCGTCTCCGCCGAATATCCATACGGATTTCTTTATAAATAAATCCTTCATCGCAAGTGCTTTTTTATAAAGCGAATCAAACTCGCATCCGCAGCTTCCGCATTCCTTAACCGCCTGTTCAATGGCAGCGATGAGCTTCTCGGAGGCAGCCTTTGACGCATCTCCGTCGTCCTTGACAGCAAGCCACTCTTTAGCGGGAGCGTTAATTACATCGTAGCCGCTTGAGGCAAACTTCTCGATTATCTCGGTGAGCTTTTCTCTTCTGTGTCTGATAGCGGTCGCCATTCCCAGTCCGTACTCGGCATTGTCCTCAAACAGCGAGTTCGCCCATGCCGGACCGTATCCGAGCCTGTTAACCGTATACGGTGTGGAAGGAGCCGAACCGCCCCAAATCGAGGAGCATCCCGTTGCATTCGCAATAAACATTCTGTCGCCGAAGAGCTGGGTAATAAGCTTTGCGTAAGGTGTCTCTCCGCAGCCCGCACATGCGCCCGAGAACTCGAGCAACGGTTGCTTGAATTGGCTTCCCTTAACCGTTTCGGGCTTGAATTTTGCCAGTACCTCGGCATTATCCGCATATTTGTATGCGGTATCGAAGAACTTCTGCTTTGGTATCTGAGTATCTATAGGCTGCATAACAAGAGCCTTTTCGCCTTTTTTACCGGGGCATATCGACGCACACGAGCCGCAGCCCATACAGTCAAGCGCAGATACAACGATACCGAACTTATATCCGGGCATTCCGGTCATATCAAGGAGAGTCATGTCAGAATGCTCTTTTGCCTGTTCTTCGGTCAATGCAACCGGTCGTACCGTTGCGTGAGGACATACATATGAGCAGAAATTACATTGTATACAATTCTCAGGAATCCACTGTGGAACATCAACCGCAACACCTCGCTTCTCATATGCGGAGCTGCCCTGTGGGAATGTTCCGTCCGCATCCTTTGAGAAGGTGGATACAGGCAGAGCGTCTCCCTTTTGTGCGTTGACGGGGATAAGAATATTCTCAACAAAATCAACTATCTCGGCTCTGCCCTCGATTTTGTTCTTAACGATATTATCCTTTATATCAGCCCATCCTGCGGGAATCTCGATTTTTACGGCTGCATTCGCACCTGCGTCTATTGCAGCATAGTTCATATTTATAATAGCCTCGCCTTTTTTGAAAAAGCTCTTGTATGCTGCTTCCTTCATATACTTAATGGCATCGGCTTCGGGAATGATACCCGCAAGCTTGAAGAATGCGCTCTGTAAAACGGTGTTTGTTCTTCCGCCCAGACCAAGCTCCTTGGCTATTGAGGTAGCGTCAACTATATAGAAATTGATTTTCTTCCCAGCAAGGTCTCTTTTTACCTTTGCGGGCAATCTCTCGTCCAGCTCCTCGGTGGTCCACTGACAGTTGAGCAGGAATGTACCGCCCTCGACCAAATCCTCGGTTATATCATATCTGTCTATATAAGAGGGGTTGTGGCAAGCGACAAAATTCGCATGAGATACATAATAGGTAGAGCGAATAGGCTTATCGCCGAAACGAAGGTGGCTTATGGTAATACCGCCGGACTTCTTGGAGTCATAAGCAAAATAAGCCTGTATAAGTTTATCGGTATGGTCGCCGATTATTTTAATTGAGTTCTTGTTTGCGCCGACCGTACCGTCCGCACCCAATCCCCAGAATTTGCAAGAAACGGTTCCCTTTGGTGCCGTGTTCGGAGACGGCTCCAACGCAAGTGAAAGGTTGGTAACGTCATCCACAATACCTATTGTAAAGCCGTTGAGCGGTTTTACGGCATCAAGATTCTTAAAGGTAGCTATAATAGAAGCGGGTGTTGTATCCTTGGAACCGAGTCCGTATCTGCCGCCGACTATAAGACATTTGTCAAACTCGCTGCCGTGCAGAGCGTTTACAACATCCATATACAGGGGCTCGCCGATAGCTCCGGGTTCCTTCGTTCTGTCAAGAACGGCTATCCTCTTAACCGTTTTGGGTATTTCCTTTATAAAGCGATCTATCGCAAACGGACGGTAGAGCCTTACCTTAAGCAGGCCTAACTTCTCGCCCTTTGAGTTGAGATAATCGATTGTCTCCTCGATTGTATCGCATACCGAGCCCATTGCAATAATAATTTTGTCCGCATCGGGTGCGCCGTAATAATTAAACAGCTTGTAATCGCTGCCGATTTTAGCGTTTATTTTTGCCATATATTCCTCGACCAAAGCGGGAACGGCGTTGTAATATGCGTTTGATGCTTCCCTCGCCTGGAAGAAAATATCCGGGTTCTGTGCGGTTCCTCGTAAAACGGGGTGCTCCGGGTTTAAAGAACGGTTTCTGAATGCGTCAACCGCATCCATGTCAAGCATCTCCTCAAGGTCGGCATAATCCCACGCTTCAACCTTTTGAACCTCGTGTGATGTCCTGAAGCCGTCAAAGAAATGAAGGAAAGGAACTCTTCCCTTTATGGAAGTAAGGTGAGCCACCGCTCCGAGATCCATAACCTCCTGAACATTACCGGCGCAGAGAAGGGCAAAGCCTGTCTGTCTGCACGCCATAACATCGGAATGGTCTCCGAAAATGCTCAAAGCATGAGAGGCAAGCGCTCTTGCCGAAACATGAATAACACCGGGGAGAAGCTCACCGGCTATTTTGTACATATTGGGTATCATCAGGAGCAAGCCCTGAGAAGCAGTATATGTGGTGGTCAAAGCACCTGCCGCAAGTGAACCGTGTACCGTACCGGCAGCTCCGGCTTCGGATTGCATTTCGACAACCCTAACCTCCTGACCGAAAATGTTTTTTCTGCCGTCAGCAGACCATTTGTCCGTAACCTCAGCCATATTGGATGATGGTGTAATCGGATAAATGCCGGCAACCTCGGTAAACGCATACGATACATGCGCCGCCGCCGTATTGCCGTCCATAGATATCTTTTTTCTTGGCATAATTCTACCTCCTGTTTTTCATCCTTATAATCATATCACTTTTTCTCGGTAGTGTAAATACATATTTTTAATTTTTTTTATCATTTTTGGCATTAAGAGGCGAAAAAAATGATTTTTCGCAAAAACTGGTGTATTTTGTAAATTGTTTGTCTTTTAATATTGAAAAAGCTCATAATTTGTGTTATCCTACATATATATAAAATAACAAATGAATTATGGTGTAAATATGTTCAGCGTGTTTTATTCAGCCGCCATAAACGGAATCGACGGTCTTATAGTTAATGTAGAGTCCTCCGGAATCGGCTCTCCGCAACCGAGGCTTGACATTATAGGGTTGCCGGACGCCGCCGTTAAGGAGGCAGCCGGTAGGGTTCGTTCCGCCGCAAGAAGCTGTTCTCTCTCATTAAAAAAGGGGTTGCTGACCGTAAATTTAGCTCCCGCCGATATAAAAAAGGAAGGCTCGTCCTACGACCTTCCCATTCTGCTGTCATTGATTGATCATCCCACCTTGACACGAATGGATTTTTCCAAGAAGTGCTTTGTCGGCGAATTATCGCTGTCGGGCGAGCTCCGTTCGGTAAGCGGCGCCCTGCCGATGGCTATTGCGGCACGGGATGCCGGCTTCAGGGAATTATACCTTCCTGCCGCAAACGCTCTCGAAGCATCGGCGGCTATAGGAATAAAGGTGTTCCCCGCAGAGAACGCCAGACAGGTGTTCGATCATCTGTTAGGCGGAAAGCCCATTATACCCGTTGAGTTCTCGGAGCAGGATTTTTTCGGTGCTTCACAGGTCTGCACACTCGATTATTCCGATGTAAAGGGACAGGAAGGCGCAAAAAAAGCGCTCGAAATCGCCGCCGCCGGCAGCCATAATATCCTGCTTATAGGTCCGCCCGGCTCGGGAAAGAGTATGCTCGCCTCAAGACTGCTCGGAATTATGCCGCCCATGACGCTTGAGGAATCGATAGAATCCTCCAAAATACATTCAATCGCAGAGCTGACAAGCGAGTTAAAGCCCTTGTTGACCCACCGCCCCTTCCGTGCTCCGCATCATACGCTCTCGCACATAGCGCTGACGGGCGGCGGCTCGTATCCAAAGCCCGGCGAGATTTCTCTCGCAAATAACGGGGTTCTTTTCCTTGACGAATTCCCCGAGTTTGACAAGCGGTCCAGAGAGGTGCTACGGCAGCCAATCGAGAACCGCGAGGTTGTAATAACAAGGGTTAACGGTACCGTTACATACCCCGCTTCCTTTCTGCTCGTATGTGCAATGAATCCGTGTAAATGCGGTTATTTCGGGCATCCAATCAAGGAATGTGTTTGCTCGGTAAGCACAAGGAAGGCTTATATCTCCAAGCTGTCCGGACCGATTCTTGACCGTATCGATTTGCAGGTTGAGGTGGGTGCGCTGGAGTTCAACGAGCTTGACACCTCCGTTTCCGCCGAGAGCAGTGTCGAGATAAGAAAACGGGTATGTGCCGCTAAGGAATTTGCGCTCAGCCGATTCGACGGCGAGAGGCTCGCAAACGGAAAAATGCTGACCTCAAACGCTTTAATGCAGCCTAAGCATATACGCAAATACTGTACGACCGACGAGGCGGGAAAGGAACTGCTTTATGCGGCGTTCAACCGCTTGAATTTGTCCGCCAGAGGATATGACAAGGTTCTTAAGGTAGCTCGTACAATTGCCGACTTTGATAAAAGCGAGTTGATAAAAGCACCGCATATAGCATTTGCGGTACAGCTCCGCAGCCTTGATAAAAAGTACAACCGTTAAGGTGATGAATTTGTAAGCAGGTTTACATAAAACAGCTAATTTATAATGAATTATACACATAAAAGCGTGGATAACTCGGTGGACAATGTGAAAATACTGCTATTTGGGCAAAAGTTATCCACAAAATGCGGATAACAGTGTGCATAACTTTCCGTTGGTATGTTTTTTGTAAGTATTATGTATAATGATTGTAAAGATTAATATATTTTTGTGCAATTTTGAGAGGAACTGGGTAAAATGGATTATAAAGGGAATCAATTTGAGGACGATGACGAGGACGAGGGGTATCCCAATAAATCAAAAACAGGAAAACGAGTAAAAAAGATATTCAAGTATCTAATGTATTCGATTTCGTTTCTCATTTACGCAGTCGTATTGTTTTCTATATTCTCGACCTGTGACCCCGGTATGATAACGAAGATGCATTTTTCCGACCAGGCTCGTGAGATGGCGGAAAGGAACCCCGATAATTTTGTAGTTTACAGCGTTAAACCGGCAAAATTTATGGATTATTACGGCACCGTTCAGCTAAAAAGCATTTATTATGCCGAAACGGCAAACGAATTTGAGATAGGAATACAGTTCAATCTGCAAAAAATCTCCGACGGCAAGGTTGACGACGCTCTTGTTTTTGTTTTAACCGACAATGAAGGGAATTATTATCCTGTGGTTAATATCGTTACCGGTTCCAACCGGAAGTATGGTTACGCAAGGGTTAGCTTTGGCGGAGTATCACTTGCTTTGGAGGAGAATAAGTATATAAAATCCGCAGAAACGAGCCGCGATTTTGAGAGTGACTATGAGGAGATGTTTATCAGCAAGGCTGAAAGCACCTTAAGCGACGATATAAATGACGAAAGCGAAGATAAGGAAGAAATAGGTACAGGTGTAAACTATAAATTGAGTATTTATTCATACGACAAAATTATAAAAAAGGGATATGCCTCTGTAACAAACGGCTTGGTAAACATTGATTACGAGAGCTTTTTAAACGATCCGGTTGCTCCGATAACAACGCTGAGAGTGTATAACAATAACACCGTTGTTTATTTAGAGGATTATAAGCGTTAAATGTACTTTTTACAGAGTATCACGAATATAAAATATTAGGTTTTTCAGATACAGAACGGTAACGAAAGGGATTTTATTATGTTTAAAAGAGAGTTTCATGTAAAAAAGGGTTCGGGTGCATTTATGATAAAAGGTTTGTTCTACCTTCTTATGATGCTATTGGCTCTGCTGTGCTGCCTGTTCCCAAAGCTCTATAATATCGCAGCCGAATATAGAACCTATATCGTTGCAATAGGATTTTCCGCTTGTCTGTATTTCACCTTCATGTTCGTTTTTACCGTTTATACGGGAATAAAGCCGTTTGACGCGCTTATTCTGACCGATAACGGTATTTATGATTTTGTAAATTATCCACGAAAAGGAATATTTATCGATTGGGCGAATGTTTCCTCCGTAAAAATATTCGGCTCGCAGAAAGCACCCCTGCTCGGGATAGAGTTATATGACACCGACGCTTTAATAGAAACCGTTAAAAAATCAATAGGTAACGATATTCGCACCAATGTAGAGGCAGGGCTGCCGGCAATTGTAATAAAGCAATCCGAGATAGCGCCAAGGCTCTCGCAGATATTACCCGCTTTTAACGATATTATATCCGCAACCCGACCGATTCCGATAACAAACGGCTTTTCCGACTTTGATGACTCCGGGGATGAACCGATTATGGTCGTATCCGACCATATAGAGAAGAATACCCCAGAAACGCAGGCTGTTTTCGACGAGATTAATACAAAGACAGTAAGAGCTGCGAAAAAGACAATGGAGGAGGTCTTTGTACTCCCGAATAAAAACAATACGGAAAAAAGTGCTCCCCTGCCGGCTTTTCCCGAATTTGCGATGGAAAGCGAGCCGATAAAACAGCCTGACAATAAAACAGTTGACGAGGAAGCAAAGACAAAGGAAATGCCGATAGTTGACCTTGCTAAAAAAATCGCCGACTCGCAAAAGTCACCGATTATTCTACCAAACGACAGTAAAAAAGATCCCTCCGACTCTAAAGATAATAAAGAAAAGAATAAAGAGGAAATCAAATCGCTCGACGAGCTTCTAAACAGCTTTTCAATTCCGATTGGTTCAAAAAAGGAAAACGGAGAGACGGTTTAACCCGTATTATAACATTTCATAAAATTGACATTTTGCGATTTGTAATTTATTTTTGTTTAGCACTTGACAAACGCATTTGTGTATGCTATATTGTTATTGTATTCCGAATGTATCTATGAACTCACAGTACTGCTGAAGGTCATTGTTCGTTTAGATGATTTTAGTGTATTGCGGGTTTTTTGTTTTTTTGGAGTATGAATATTTATTTTGGAGGTACCAATGAATAAAGGTACAGTAAAGTGGTTTAACGCAGAAAAGGGATTTGGATTTATTTCCAACGATGCAGGCGGAGACGATGTTTTCGTTCACTTCTCGGCAATTCAGTCTCAGGGCTACAAGGCTTTGAACGAAGGTCAGAAGGTTATGTTTGATATCGAGAAGGATCCTAAGGACACACGCAAGCTCAGAGCTGCAAATGTAACAATCGCGTAGAACCCTTTTTTCAAAAACACTGCTTTCACAGAGTGTAAACACTGCTTTATAAGCTCTAACTTATATATCTTTGATTATTGTGTTTTGACAGGGACGGATTACTCCGTCCCTGCTTTTTTTTGCTCTTTTTTATTGTTTTTTTATATCCAAATTAATCTTTCCATCTGTTATTTCAATAATCCTGTCAGCTTTTTCCGCTATGTGCCTGTCATGGGTAATAATTATAAAGGTTGTTCCGTATCTTTCGTTAATATCTCTGAGCAGGTTATAAATTGTCTCTGTGGAATTGGAATCGAGGTTGCCTGTCGGCTCGTCGGCAAGAATAATCTGCGGGTTGTTTATTAATGCTCTTGCTATTGCTGTCCGTTGCTGTTGACCTCCCGACATTTTTGTGGAATTGTTGTTAATCACCTTTTCCAATCCCACAAGACGCATATATTCAACAGCCTTTTCCCTCATCTCCTTTGTAACCGCTCCGTTTTCTATTCTGTACGGGAGCAGAACATTTTCAAGCGCAGTAAACTCGGGAAGAAGATAATGGAATTGAAAAACAAACCCGATGCTCTTATTCCTTATTTCGGACAAACGGTTTTTTGTCATACGAGCGATGTTTATACCGTTTATTATAACCTCTCCGGAGGACGGCTTGTCCAATGTACCCATTATATTAAGCAGGGTGCTTTTTCCGCTACCCGACTGCCCGATAATTGAGTTGAAGGAGCCTGACTCGAAGCTAAGGTTTATGTTATTTAGCACCTGCGTTTTTATTGTGCTTCCGTAGATTTTGTTGATGTTTTTCAATTCAAGAATATTATTCATCGGCTACCCCCTCAGTTGTTTCTAATTATATCAATAGGATCTAATTTCGACGACCTTCTTGCCGGTATCATGGCTGCAATAAGGCACGCCAGCACCGCAATCAAACCCGACACCATGATAAACGAACTGTTTATGTAAAGAGCGATAACCGGTGTCCCGTCCGGATTCAAGGCGAAAGCCGTAAAGGATGCCGAGAGCCCGATACCTATTGCGATTCCGGCAAGCGCTCCGAACACGCCGAGCATAAGCCCCTCCGACAGGAATATGAGGCTTGCCTGTCTGCTTTTTATGCCCATTGCTTTTAGTATACCGATCTGCCTTGATTTCTGCATTACGGTTATCGCAAGCACACTGGCAATGCCCAGAACCACCGATATCATTACAAAGACCTGTATCATCAGACTGGAAATACTCTGCCCCTGTAACCCGCTGAGCAGTTGCTCGTTCTGTCCCTTCCAATCGGTAATCCTCAACCCTTGATTGTCCAGCCGCTCCCGTAGATTCTCTGCGATAATATCGGCATTGAATATCTCTGAGGAGGCAACCTGCATCTCAATTGCGCTTACCTTGTCCCCGATACTAAAAATCTCCTGTGCCGATGCTATGGTCGTTACACACCAGCTGCCGTTTAATGCCGCCACCTTGAAGTCAAAAAAACCGGATACCCGACAAACTACCGTCCTTTTATCTGCGGTTATAAGGCTGATGGTATCGTCTATCTTCAAGCCATATTTATCCTTTATGGCAGTACCCAGCATAACCTCGCCGTTGTTCATGGGAAAAGCGCCCTCTGTGATATACTCAGAGAATTTATAAATACCCTCTGCTTTCTGTCTGTCAAAGCCTCGTACGACAACCGATTGCGAAGCACCACCGCTTTCAAGAAATGCCGGATTATCAAGCACGGGAGAAATGTTTATGATACTGTCTCCGCCATCAATGGCTTTTTGCATAAGTGTTGTATAATCCTCCAGCAGCTCGTTATCAGCGGAGGCGGTTATGGTTATCTGCGAGGAGTTCCCGATTGTGGAGTTTACAAGGCTGTTTTGCAATCCTTGTATCAGAGAGCCAATGAAAATCTGCACAGATACTCCGATACCGATTCCCAGAATTATTATTATTGTTTGCAAAACATTGGACCTTAGGAATCTAAGGGCAATACTAAAGCTGAGCTTCATTCCCTCCCCTCCTTTAATACCGAGGTTATGCTTTTAATATCCTCAAAGGTATGCGCATAATAATCGGCATTAATCTTACTAATATTTTCGCTGTTTGCGACAAAAGCACTGCCCCCGATTATAATTCTTGTATTCGATGGTGCTTTTTTTCTCAAATCCTCCACTAACTTTTTTGTTACTATAATGTTATAGAAATTACTTACGCTTATGGCTACAAAGTCGGGAGCGATAATATCCACCGCTCCGATAAAATCATCGTACGGGGTGTCGCTCCCCACAAAAACCGCATCTATTCCGCATAAAACAAAATAATCCGCTACCATTCTCGCCCCGAGGTCGTGGTGTTCCTGCGGTGGGCATAATACCACTGCTTTACCGTATATTTTAGTTTCCTGACGGTTGAGCTGTTCCAGTACATACGGATAACAGCACTCCACAACTGTCCTTACAATTGCTGTACGAACATGCTCTTTCCATACGCATATGCGCTTATCTTTAAGCGAGCACGCCATTCCGTTAAGCGCAGGTGTTAGTATTTCGGTATAAAGACCGACAACATCCGTCTTCTTGCTGCTCAAGAGTTCTAAAACAAACTCGACAGCCTCTTTTTTGTTCTCTTTTTCGAGTATTTCCGTAAACTTCTCATAATACTCCATATCAGAAATCCACCGCCTTTGCTGTTTATTTTACTTATATTGACATAATAGCATACAATAAATGCTTTTGCAACAATCATTTGCAATAAGAAAAAGCCTTTGGGCGTTACCCCTCGGCTTCTTCGTATAATTATTTATTCAAGATCCAATCCGTTTTCGGAGATGATACTCTTTAGCTCCTCGATATAAGCCGCTCCCAGCTTGCTGAGCGTCATATCTCTGTGCGATATCCACCCTACGGAGATATATTCGTCCGCTTTAAGCGGAACCGAAACAATATCTGTTCCGTTCAGCTCGGCACTTAGTATACCCGTTGAAATCGTGTAGCCGTTCAGACCTATTAACAGATTAAAAAGCGTTGCTCTGTCGCTTACAACAATGTTTTTTTTACGATAAACCGTGCTGAGAATTTCCTCCGAAAAATAAAACGAATTGTATGTCCCCTGCTCAAAGCTCAGATACGGATATTCCGCAAGGTCGTCGAGAGTTACGAACTCCTTCTTTGACAACGGGTTGTGCTTGCTGACAAAAATATACGGATTGGCGGTAAAAAGCGGATTATAGGACAGGCTGTTCTCCTTAAAGAGCTTGTTCATAACCTTATTATTAAACGAACTTAAGTAAAGAATGCCTATCTCGCTCCTAAGGCTCTTTACATCCTCGAGAATCTCGTAGGTTCTGGTCTCTCTTAGGTTAAAGTCGTATTCCTCAAAGCCATATTTCTTGATAAGCGAAACAAAGGCGTTTACCGCAAACGAATAATGCTGGGTAGAAACCGAAAAGCTTGCATGTGCGGGCTGTGAGCTGAGATACCTCGCCTCCATTAGCTCGGTCTGCTCGACAATCTGACGGGCGTAACGAAGGAACTCGTTACCCTCAACCGACAACACCACGCCCTTGTTTGTACGCAGGAATAGGGTTATTCCTATCTCCCGTTCAAGCTCCTTAACAGCGTTTGAAAGGCTGGGCTGAGATATATAAAGCCTTTTTGCAGCCTCGCTCATCGAACCGCTGTTGACGATTTCTATTATATACTTAAGCTGCTGTAAAGTCACCTTATCTCTCTCCTTTTTCTATTTTAGCAAGCTCGAGAAGCCGGAATAAATCCGCTCCGCAATAACCGGATTGTTCATTATATAGAGATGAACTCCGTCCACTCCCTGTGAAATAAGGTCGATTATTTGATCTATCGCATAAGCAATTCCGGCATCGGTCAGCGCCTCCGGCTTATCCTCGTATTTATCGATTATCCTCTTGAACTTTGGCGGCAAGCTCGCTCCGCAAAGAGTAACCATGCGTTCGATTTGCTTTTTGTTAACGACTGGCATTATACCCGCATCAATCGGAACAGCGATACCGGCAAGCTTTGCTCTGTCCAAAAAGGAATAAAAAAGGTTGTTGTCAAAAAAGAGCTGTGAGATGAGATGTGTCGCTCCCGACTCCACCTTTTTCTTTAAATTTAGCGTGTCCTGTACAAGGCTCTCGGATTCCGGATGACCCTCGGGATAGCAGGCGGCAGAAACGATAAAATCACCCTGAGTGTGTATATAATTAACAAGGTCGCCCGCATATGTAAAATCCTTTTTCGGGGGATTGTCAGGATTTATGTCCCCTCTCAAAGCGAGTATATTTTTCAGTCCGTAAGCCTTTAACCGCAATAGTATCTCATCGATGTCCTCCTTTGAGTGGCTAATGCAGGTTAGATGCACTAACGGTTCAATACCGAAATCATCCTTAATCGAACGGGCAATCTCCCATGTGGACGCATTGACTCCGTTACCGCCCGCACCGAAGGTAACGCTGATATACCCGGGCTTTAATGTCGCAAGGCTCCTTATCGTCTCGTTGAGATTGACCAATGAGCCGTCCCTCTTCGGGGGGAAAATCTCAAAGGAAACCACCGGACTTTTATGTGTAAAAAGTGAGGAAATGCTCATTGTTAATTCAGCTCGTTTCTGACTTTTTTAGCGGCGTTTACAAGATTAATAAGGCTCGGAACCGTTTCCGCTTCTCCCCTTGTTTTCAGTCCGCAATCGGGGTTTACCCACAGCTTTTCCTTCTTGATTCGGTTTCCGTCGAGCATTCTGTTTATCGCTCCGATTATCTCGCCCTCCGAGGGAATCCTTGGCGAATGTATGTCATAAACTCCGGGTCCTGTCTGAGTTCTGAAATTCTCTCTTAAAAGCGCGTCAACAATCAACAGCTTAGAGCGGGATGCCTCGAAGGAAATAACATCGGCGTCCATATTATCGATGTCTCTTACAATCTCGTAAAATTCGCTGTAACACATATGCGTGTGTATCTGTGTTTCCGCTTTAACTCCCGAGTGTACCAAACGGAAGGCGGGTATTGCCCAATCGAGGTATTCGGTATGCCAATCCTCTCTTCGTATAGGCAGTTTTTCCTTTAACGCAGCTTCATCCACTTGGATAACGCGTATCCCAGCCGCTTCAAGGTCCTGCACCTCATCCTTTATGGCGAGCGCTATCTGCATAGCCATTTCTCTGCCCGTTATATCCTCACGGGGGAAGGACCAATTTAGTATTGTTACAGGACCGGTCAGCATACCTTTTACGGGTTTGTCTGTCAGCGACTGTGCAAAAACGCTGTACTCGACCGTTATCGGATTCTTTCGTTTAATATCGCTCCAAATGATAGGCGGCTTGACGCAACGAGTCCCGTAGGACTGTACCCATGCCTTGGCGGTAAACAAAAAGCCATCTAAATTCTCTCCGAAGAATTCCACCATATCATTGCGTTCAAACTCTCCGTGCACAAGCACATCCAGTCCTATTTCCTCCTGGAGCTTAATGCAGGAGGCGATTTTTGCTTTGACATTAGCCTTGTATACCTCGGTGGTTATCTCCCCCTTTTTGAGCTTTGCACGGTTAGCCTTAACCTCTGCGGTCTGCGGGAAGGAACCAATTGTAGTTGTGGGGAGCAACGGCAGACCGAGCGCCTTCCGTTGTATCTCCTCACGGGCAGTAAACACCGGTAACCGTATAAAGTCGCTGTCATTCAACGATGATATCTTCTGTTGTACGGCTTTATCCGCAAAAGCGGCTCGCTGCTTGACAAGCTCTGTGTTCTTTATATATATTTGGCTGTTCTTTGCATTTTTGTCCAAAAACAATGCCTTTATTTCACCAAGCTCGTCGAGCTTCTCCTGTGCAAACGAGAGCTGCGACTTCTGCGAAGCCGACAGAGATTCATTCTCTATCGTGTAAGGAACATGCAGCAGCGAGCAGGAGGTGTTTATAACAATATCCTCCCTGTCAACATATTCGCTTATTTTTTTAAGCAGCGACAGTGTCTCTTCGTAATTATTACGCCAGATATTCTTGCCGTTTACAACACCGGCAAACAGCTTTTTACCCTTAGGAAAACCATATTGCTCTATTAAAGAAAGGCTCTTTTTTCCTTCAATAAAATCGAACCCGAAGGCGTCGAAATTCAGAGAAACAACATCGGTATAAATATCTCTTATATCGCCAAAATATGTTTGCAGCAGTATTTTTATACCCTTCTTCTCGTTTAACAGCTGCCTGTAAAGCTCGGTGAACAACGCCTTGTCATCCGCTGTAAGGTCTGTAACAAGGCAGGGCTCGTCAAGCTGTATCCACTCCGCTCCGAGAACGGTAAAACCGCTTATTATATTTTTATATGCCTTAACGGCGGAGGTTACGAAATCGCTCGCTTTTCTGCCGCCGCTGTAATCAGACAGCTTAAGCAGGGTGAACGGCCCTATTATTACGGGCTTTGTTTTAATCCCCAGAGCCTTTGCCTGGTTATAATCATCAAACGGCTTGCTTCCTATTAATGAGAACTGGGTTTTTTCGTCAAACTCCGGAACGATGTAATGGTAGTTGGTGTTAAACCACTTTTTCATGGGCAGCGCCTTTACATCACCCTTATCTCCCTGATAACCCCTCGCCATCGCAAAATATGTTGTAAGCGAATCGGCACCGAGTGCCTTGTATCTCTCGGGGATAACTCCCAATAAATATGCGGTGTCAAGAAGGTTATCGTAAAACGAAAAATCGTTTGAGGGAATATAGTCTATTCCCTTCCCTGCTATATACCTCCACTGCTCCGCTCTGAGTTCGCCCGCTTTATGCTCAAGCTCGGAACCGCTTATGCTCTTTTTGAAATAGCTCTCGGTCAGGAACTTCAACTCACGAAGTCCGCCGATTCTTGGGTAGCCTATTATAGAATTCTTCATTTATATGACCTCTCTTAATTGTTTTGTCTATTATACTATATTGTTTTGTTATAGTAAATACTTTATTATTTATGCTTTGGTATAGTTTTTTCTTATATCTGTTTTTTATTCAATACTTAGAGTATGTGACTTTGTCACAGCAAAGCAATTGTTAATTTGTATAATTAAATTCATGGAACGAGAAGTGAGGGGGTAAAAAATGCAATATCTGCTTACCTTTTTAGAAGGTCTTATTTCCTTTGTCTCACCCTGCATTCTTCCTATGCTGCCTGTATATGTCTCCTACCTTGCGGGTAATAAGGAGGATGAGAAAATAACAAGAACCCTTAAAAATTCGGTCGGCTTTGTACTCGGATTTATGACGATTTTTATCACACTCGGTCTTTTTGCGGGTACGGTAGGTTCTTTTTTAAACAGGTACAGCACTGCTTTTAATATTATATCGGGGTTAATTGTGATAGTCTTCGCATTGAGCTACCTCGGAGTGTTCAATATATCCTTTTTTGATATTTCAAGCAAAAAGCGAAGAATTGACAATCTCGGCTTCTTATCTGCTATTATCTTCGGAATGGTGTTTTCGATCAGTCTTACCCCGTGTGTGGGAGCCTTTCTCGGTACGGCTCTTATGCAGGCGTCCCTTCAGGGAAGCGCATATAAGGGCGCACTTATGCTGGTATTTTACTCACTCGGTCTGGGTGTACCGTTTATTTTAAGCGCTTTATTGATAAATCAGCTCAAGGGTGCGTTTGACTTTATAAAGAGGCATTATAAAGTAATAAGAATTGCTTCCGGTGCTTTTTTAATAATTGTGGGAATACTTATGATGAGCGGATATATGCGTGTTCTTTTTTCACTCTTGACATAAACAAATATAAAAACATAAAAAGGAAGGTAATTTATATGAAGGATGTTATTATCATCGGGAACGGCCCCGCAGGGCTATCTGCCGCACTTTATACCTGCCGTGCGGGGTTGTCCACCACAATAATCGGTCTTGACAACGGAGCGCTGGAGAAGGCGGAGCGAATAGAGAATTATTTCGGTCTGACAAACCCTGTCTCCGGACATGATTTAGTAGCAACCGGTATCGAACAGGCTAAAAGGTTGGGAGCGGAGCTGATCAACGACGAGGTGCTTGATATTTCGTGGATGGACAGCTTCACAATAACGACCAAGAACACGGTTTTGCAGGCGGAATCGGTTATAATAACCACGGGTGCATCAAGAAAAAAGCTAAAAATCAAGGGTATAGAGAATTATGAAGGCAAGGGCGTAAGCTATTGCGCTGTATGCGACGGCTTTTTTTACAGACAAAAACATATTGCCGTAATCGGAAGCGGTGAATATGCTCTTCACGAGGTGAACGAGCTGCTCCCCATTGCATCAAGTGTAACACTCCTTACAAACGGAGCGGAATTAAATGCCGACTTCCCTTCTGTCGTAAAAATAATAATAACCCCGATTTCGGAGTTATACGGGGGCAATATGGTGGAGGGTATTGAATTTGTTGACAATAGCAGAATTTCCGTTTCCGGAATATTCATTGCAATCGGAACGGCGGCCGCCGCCGACCTTGCACGCAAGCTGGGTGTCGAAACAAACGGAAGCAGTATCGCCGTTGATGAAAAAATGAGTACCAACATACCCGGTTTATTCGCTGCGGGGGATTGTATAGGCGGAGTAATGCAGATTTCGGTAGCTGTCGGAGAGGGTGCAAAGGCATCTTTATCCGCAATAGAGTTTATAAGGAACAAGAGGAAGGATGTAGGATAGAGCCGCCCTTCCTCACGGAAAGGACGGGTTTTATGAACAAGAAAACACAAGTAATAATAATTTTCTCGGTAATACTGTTTTTTTTAGTGGTCGGAACATTGCTATATAATTATATCGGAGCTGATTATACTCCCGGTATTATTGCGGTGAGCGGTCCTGATAAATCGGAGATCTACCAGACAAACACCGCTCCTGATTTTACCGTGCTTGATAAAGACGGAAACAGTGTTTCGTTATCCGATCATTTTGGCAAACCGATTCTGATAAACTTTTGGGCGACCTGGTGCGGACCGTGCCTTAGCGAAATGCCGCATTTTGAGACCTTATTTAGGGAATATGGTGATGAGGTTGTATTTTTAATGGTTAACCTAACCGACGGTACGGCAGATACGGTTGATTCTGTTAAGAATTTTGTCGAGAAAAACGGTTACAGCTTCCCTGTATATTTCGACACCCAAAAAAACGGTGCGAGAGCATATTCGGTAACAAGCATTCCCATTACCTACGGAATTGATAAAAACGGTAATGTCATTAAGCGGCACATAGGCTCCTTGAGAGAGAGCAGGCTGCTGGAGATAATAGAATCGATAAAATAGACAGTTAGAGCGAAACAAATTAACAATTTTTTATTTAAAGTTGACATCGGTCGAATAAAATGGTATTATTGTCTTGTAAGCATATATTTAACTTTTGAGAGGGCTTTTACTCATATGTCCGTATACAATGTGCTAACTAAGGAAAAAGCGGATTTCTCTGATGTTCCTATAGCGGAGATTAAATGTTACAAATGGGCAAGCGACTACACGCCAAGGGCATACGGTCAGCTTGTATTGATAAAAGAAAGCGGATTTGCGTTAAAAATGACCGCATATGAGGAAAACCCAAAAGCGGTTCACACCGAATACGGGCAATCCGTATATGAGGATAGCTGCCTTGAGTTTTTTGTACGATTTAATAAGGACAGCCCGTTATATATGAACTTTGAGATGAACTCGAACGGAGCGTTCCTCGCTTCCGTCCGCACAGAGAGAAAAAACAAAACAAATATACACGAGCTGACGCAGCTTCCTGTCGTAAGAGCGGAGATATTTGATAACCGCTGGACAGTAGAGACATTTTTTTCGTTAGAAATGATCGAGGCTCTGTTCGGCAAATGCGATTTTGAAAAGGGAAGCGTTTTCTGCGGCAACTTTTATAAATGCGGCGATAAGACAACGCAACCCCATTTCGGAATGTGGTCTTCCATTGATTCGGATAGAGCCGATTTCCACCGCCCCGAATTTTTCGGACAGTTTATCATTGTTTGATTATAAATTATAATAAATATACGAACGGAGATACGGAATGAAAAAGCTATTATCGTTACTGTTATGTTTTGTGTTGATGCTCTCCATGTGCTTGGGTGCCGTAGCCGCATATACCCAGGATAACACAATTAGGAGCATTGTACCGGGTACTACTGTTTCCGGATTGAAGGATTTACTGGCATCGGTGCAGAATGTTTCCAAAGACGGCTTTGTGTTACCGGGAAGCGAGCCGGTCGGTACCGGTTATAACATTATCCGCAGTGACGGAACCTTTAAAGCGGTCGTGCTTGCGGATGTTAACGGAGACGGCAGAATCACAGCCGCCGATTATCTGATTATCAAGCGACACTTCCTTGGTACATATGTGCTTGAAAACGAATATCTGCTTGCAGCCGATATAGATGAGGACGGTGCGATAAGGTCGATTGACTATCTTGCGGTTAAGCGGCATTTTATGGGTACTCACGACATCGGCTCTTCCGATAATGCGTCAGAGGTTCCTATATTGCTCTATCATCATATTTTATTGGATGCGGATAAGGACAGCTCGCAGTGGCGGAACAACGATATCACCATTTCCGTAACCGAGTTCAGACGGCATATGCAATTGATTAGGGATATAGGCTATACGGTAATAACAATGGAGGAAGCGGTTGACTACATAAAGGGAACCCGTACAATTCCTGTTAAAAGCGTTGTATTATGCTTTGATGACGGTTACAAGTCAAATACCGAATATGCGGCTCCTATTCTGCGTGAGTTTGGGTATCAGGCTACTATTTTCAGTATAATACAGCCCTTCTTCGGTACATATCAGCCGGTCTATGACCCGACAAAGCTCCAGCATATAACTCAACAGGATTTATTGTTGAATGCCGATGTTTTCGATCAGCAGTGCCACACCTTCTCCAATCATAATAATCTGCCTCAGCAGTCGTATAATTATGTGTATAACGACTTAATGCAGAGCCAGAACGCATACCCCTCAAAATTCTTTGCATACCCTTACGGAGATTATAACACTACGGTTATCAATGCGGTTATCGCAGCCGGCTTTGAAGCCGCCTTCACAACCGTTCAAAGAGCTGCCGTTGTGGGCGAGAGTATATACGAGATACCGAGGTATACTATAACAACACCCCTTACGGACCAGGCATTCCTTAATTTCTTCAATTAACGCTTTGTAATACTCATAAAAACCATACAAAAAAGGATACCGCCGAGGTATCCTTTTTTGTATGGCACGCCGTGAGGGATTCGAACCCCCGACCTACTGGTTCGTAGCCAGGTACTCTATCCAGCTGAGCTAACGGCGCGTATGCAACATTTAGTATAATAGCACACAGCAGGTGCTTTGTCAATACTAAAAAATCAACTGTTATATATGCAAAGAATTATACCATTTTTTAATTTCCATATTGTGTTTTAGCGTCATTTATTATATAATAACGGCAATATAAAGAACAGGAAGGCATAACAAAATGAAGCTAAAATATCTTGGAACAGCGGCTGCGGAGGGCTGGCCCGCTGTGTTTTGCAAATGCGACCACTGCGAGAGAGCAAAGCAAGCAGGGGGACGCAATATCCGTACACGCTCACAGACTCTGATTAATAACGACCTTTTAATCGATTTCCCATCAGACACGAATTATCATATGTTGAAATATGGCCTTGATCTGTCGGCGATAAAGTATTTACTTGTCACCCATTCGCATCTTGACCACTTTGCGCCCATAGATTTATTTTTTCGTTCAAAGAGCTATTATGCACATAATCTGTCGGAGGAAAAAATGTATATATACTCCAACGAAGCGGTGCTCGAGCAATACAATAAATTAATCTCGGATTATCCCGTAGAACCCACGGATCAAAACATTATTTCAGCATTTTTACCTTTATATACACCCACTAAGCTCGGGGACTATACCGTTACCGCTCTCAGAGCCAACCATGCGCCGGAGCAAACCGCATACATATATCTCATTGATGACGGTAAGCGCACTCTGCTCTATCTTCACGACACTGGCAGACTTTACGACGAGGTGTATGATTATCTTATAAATAATGATATTAAAGCAGACCTTGTCAGCTTTGACTGCACCTATGTATTGAATAAGAGCGGCGGCGGACACCTCGGACTTGATTCCTGCTGTGTCGAGAGAGATAAGCTGCTTGAAAAGGGCATTGCCGGTAAAAATACCCGTATGATAATAAACCACTTCTCACACAACGGCAGAGCTATTCACGATGAGCTTGTGCCCATTGCCAAGGAATTAGGTTTTGAGACCTCATATGACGGAATGGAAGCCGAGTTTTAACAAATTAATGGCTGCGGAGGATATTTTCCGCAGCCTTATTTTTTATATTTTCAACGCCGTCCTTGCGCCCTCGTATATGGCTTCGACCGCCGAACGGGCTTCCTTGGCGTCGCCTATTATATATACCTCGGGTGCCAAATCCTCCGCATCCCTGAACGGATTGTATGCGTCCGCTCCGAGTGCGAGAATTATCGAATCATATCTGTTTAGGGTGACGGTTTTCCCTTTTCTGTCGCAAATAACGCCATCCTCGGTAAACTCCAATATTTTGGTATCGGTGAGTATCTCCACCCCTTCCTTTTTGAAGCGTTGGTAGAGGCTGTCCCTTACCGTCATAAACAAATCCAAGCCTATGAACGAGGTCATCTCCGCAACCGTTACCCTGTCGCAGTAATCGGTGCAATACTCGGCTGTTTCGACTCCGACAACACCTCCTCCGACAACCAAAACGCTTCCGGACACAGGCTCGCCTAAAAGAACCTCGTTAGCGAACTTTATCCTCGGTCCGTCTATTCCTGTTATATTCGGCTTCTTCTGTGTTGCTCCCGTTGCAATGATAAGGACATCGGGCTGCATATTCCGAACAAACTTCTCGTCAACCTCTTTTTCAAAAACCATCTCCACGCCGTATTTCTCACACATATATAGATAATGTCGTATGGCACGGGTAAGCTCCTGCTTATACGGAGGATATGCGCCTATCAGGAACTGACCTCCCGCTCTCGACATAGGATTTCTGTCATATAAAGCTACCTTATGCCCCCTTCTGGCGGATAACCAAGCCGCTTCCAATCCTGCCGGACCTGCTCCGACCACCATTACCCTCTTTTTCGTTTTTGCGGGTATTATGTCAACTTCACGGCGGGCGTTGCTCATTGGGTTAAGCATACAGGATATACCCATATCACCCTCCATCAGTTCACCCGGGTCGTTGAAGCTCATACACCGCTGCGTACAGCTTATACAGGGTATAATATCCATCAGCTGACCGGAGAACATTTTGTTTGGGAACTCCGCATCGGCAATCGACTGACGGCCTGTCGAGACGAAATCCGTGTCCCCCCGAGAGACGGCCATATCGATAACATGAGGGTCGGTAAACCGTCCGACCGCAATTACGGGTACATTCAGAGCCTGTTTTATCGTTCTTGTCGCTTCAAGGTTCCATGCATACTGATAATCGGGCGGCGGCACTATAATATCCCAGCAGCCGTAGGTTCCTGCCGAGAGATGCAACGCATCCGCACCATATTCCTCTATCAGACATGCCTGTATAACGGCTTCGTTCTCCTCCACTCCTCCTATGCGGTGCTCGTTTGTGCTAATTCTCACAATTACGGGGTAATCCTCTCCGCACCGGAATTTTATTCCCTCAATAATAAGCTTCAGAAAATAGGTTCTGTCATAGATACTGCCGCCGAACTCATCTATGCGTTTGTTTGAACGGGGGCTCAGGAACTGTGCCGCCATATATCCGTGTGCGGCATGAATCTCCACCCCGTCATACCCCGCTTCCTTCGCCCGCACAGCGGAATCTATATAAGCCTCTATAAGGTCATATACCTCCTCGGTTGTAAGCTCATGCGGAGTCTCTCTGTTCACGGGACACGGTACTGACGACGGTGCGACAGGTTGTCCTCCCGCTAACGCCGTCACGGTTTCCCGTCCGGCATGGTGCAGCTGTATAATCGCTCTGCTTCCGTTGTTTTTAATGCCGTCCGCAAGCGCCTTTAACCCCGGAATGTTTTCGTCCCTGGAAATATCTATCTGGCAGGGCATTCCAACTCCACGCCTGTCAACTGCGGCGATTTCAACGATTATCATCCCGTAACCGCCCTTTGCCCTCGCAGCGTAGTAGTCGACGGCTAATTCATCTACAGAGCCGTCCGATCTTGCCATTCCCGAATCCATGGCGGGAACGATTAAACGGTTTTTCACAAACATGTTTCCTATATACATAGGTGTAAAGGTCGCTTCAAAATTCATATACTTCCCCTTGATCAGCATTTATTTTATACTGTTAATTATTCGCTTTACAGAGCTTTTTTATGCACATATCAGGTATATGGCTCAATTCTGTCTTTTATCCGGAGAAGTAAAAGCCCGTATATGGATACAGCCCTTTATCCATTGAAATTTTGGAGATACACCAGAACCCGTCCTCGTTTTGCACAACGGTGAGCATTGCCTTGTATTCGTCTGCCGCACCTGAGGATGTGGCGGTTTTGATTAATATAAGTATGATAACCTTATTATCATCGTTGGTTCTTGCCGTATTTACTATTTCATAGCCGTCAACTGATGGGCTTGACGCCCCCACAACCCAATCAGGAGCGGTTACATTTAGATTGAGTAGGTATTCCTCGGTAAGCTCATTGCTCATTACTGACAATTGCATAGCCGCGTTCCGTTGTACAAGACCTTCCCCCCACACCTCCGCCGCACCTTGGGAAGAGCATACACCTATCTGCTTAACTGCGTTAAGGAGCAGGTCGCACCTTGTTTGGTATATATTTTCTTCGTCGAGATTATCGTTGTTTTTATTTTTCCCCGCAAAAAACAGACCTGTCAAGGTTAGTACAATAATATGTAACAGAATTAAAAAAACCACAGCAAGAGTTAATCTCTTTTTATGCTCTGTTAGAGTGCTTTTTAAGCGTTCGAGGATGTTTTTCATTGTGTTTTTCTCCTGTTTTAGTTTGTTGGAATTATATTAGCCGTTATATTATATTAGCGGATGATGATTTTAAGGATGCTTTATAAAAAACAACCTCGGGAATCTAGAACCGAGGTTGTAAAATATAGTATTTGGGAATATATTACAGGTTATTGCCATTTCTGCTCTCGCAAATCGGGCATATCTCACGCCCCTCCGGAACAATTGCCCCGCAGCAGACGCAATGCTCTGCGTTGTCTGTTCTTGCTTTGATTATAATTTTATTCTCCGCTCCGCTTTGCCCGGCTTGGTTATTGTTGTTTTTCCTTTCATCGCTTGACAAATACATTTATAATTCCTCCCGTCAATAAAAAAGCTCGTAATTTCCCTCTTTGCTCTTTGTCATAATACTGTATAGTTGTCCGTACATATCATTTATATGCTGTTATTAAAAGATTAATTACTATTTTAATCAGTTAAATAAAAAATTCAGCTCCCCCGTAAAATCAGAGAGAGCTGAGAAAATTGTGTTTTTTCTGTGTTTTTTACAAATTGCTGTCACAGAGCCTTTTAATCGATATTGAACCTTGCGAATTTATTCTTGCCCTTGCTTATTATATAGCTGCCTGTTTTGTCGATAACGGTGTTTACATCGGAAATCTGAACACCGTCAATCTTTATTCCGCCGCCCTGTATCAGCCGCCTTGCCTCGCTCATAGAAGGTGCAAGCCCCGCCGTTACAAGCATTTCGGCTATTCGAGTGCCTGCGGAAGAGGTAAACTCCTCGATGTTATCGGGTACACCGCCCTTAGCCACGCTTTTATACCGCTCAACAGCGGGTGCTACGGCACTCTCACCGTGATACATCCTGACAATGGTCTCGGCGTACAGAAAATGCGCCGCTCTTATATCCCTGTCAATCAGCTCCTTATATTCGCTCTCCTTTAAATCGGTTGTCAGGTTGAAATAATCCAGCATCAGATTATCCGGAACCTTCATGCATTTCTCATACATAAGCTCCGCAGGCTCGTCGATACCGATATAGTTGTCAAGTGATTTGCTCATCTTCTCTACGCCGTCAAGACCCGGCAGCAGCGGAAATGTAATAACCTCCTGCGATTCCTGTCCGTAATCCTTCTGCAGCTCTCTGCCCACCAAAAGGTTGAATGTCTGGTCTGTGCCGCCAACCTCTATGTCGGCGCTCAACGCAACAGAATCATATCCCTGCATAAGCGGATAAAACAGCTCGTGTAGGCCTATCGGCTGGTAATCATTATATCTTTTTTGAAAGTCGTCCCTCTCTAAAATTCGGGCAACGGTATATTTACCGGCAAGGGATAAAACATCCGCAAAGCTCATCTTCCCAAGCCATTCGGAGTTGTATGTTATTGTTGTTTTTTCCTTGTCGAGTATCTTTGTTACCTGCTCGTAATAGCTCTCTCCGTTTTTTCTTACCTGTTCAAAGCTCAGCGGGACACGGGTCTTGCTCTTACCCGAGGGGTCGCCTATCATACCCGTAAAATCACCGATTACAAATATAATCTCGTGCCCAAGCTCCTGAAACATTTTTAGCTTCCGCAGCACCACCGAATGCCCAAGATGCAAATCGGGTCTGCTCGGGTCGGCGCCCATCTTTATTTTTAGCTTTTTTCCGCTCTCAAGCCTTACCCTCAAGCCCTCCTCGGAGTAAACCGAGACGGAATCTCTCAGTATATTGTCAAATACTTCTTTATTTGTCATATTTATTAATTATAACTCCTATTTTAATAATAATACGGGAAGGAAACCGTTGTTATTATATCGAATTTATCAAATTCTTCCTGATTTACAACAATAGAGTCGAAAAAGGTCTCGATATAAATGTAGAAAGCCTCATTTATCAGTTTATCCTCGACTTCTTTATAATTATTGTTTACATCAACATCGGTCAGCTCTGTTCTTCTGATGATATAATAACCGGATTCCACGCCCTGATAAACAATTTTATGAAGAACAATCTCCCCGATTTCCATTTCGGTAATCAAGTCCTCAAGCTCGTCTCCATTCATTTCACCATCGGTAAAAACCGCATCTGGGAAGAAATAATATTCGGCGTCATCCTCGCTCTTAACGAACTCCGCCTTGCCAGAGAGCAATTTTTGGTACATAGCCTCTGCGACTGCGGTCATGCGGTCCTTGCTTATTGCTTTATTAACCTCCGCAAGCTTTCCCTCAAAATCCTTGTCGTCAATTTCGAGCTTGTTGATTATATGAAAACCAAATTCTGTTTCGACAAGCCTTATATCGCCGACCGCCATTTCAAAGGATGCCTCCTCGAATTCATCCACCATTGCGCCATAGGTGAATACATATTCGGTGCCGGAATCCTCGTTATCCGCTTTCTTATCCTCGAACGAAGCCTCGCCGGCGATTATAGCATTATATGCCTCTGTAGCCTTCTGCTTTGCAAGTGCGACTTCCTCATCCGATAATGCGTTTCCGCTTCTGTCAACTGTCGAATATAATATATGCTGTACCTTCACATACTTCTCGTCAAAATACTCGCGTGCTTCCTCCTCGGTTATTTCCTTATCCATTTTGAATTGATTGCTGCTGTCAAAGAAGCTGTAAAACATAACATCAACTTTATAATAATTCTCGAGGAAGGATGCCTTGACCTTGCTCTCGGGTATCTTCATATCACCCTTTTCGCCGTACCAATAATCCTTTAATAACTTTATACGCTCATAGCTCTCATAATAATGACGCAGCTCCTTAATTGTGATGCCGTATTTAGCCAATTCAATAGAGAGCAGATCCTCGCCGCCGAAGTCATTGATTATGTCTTCCATCAGTTTATCTAAATCCTTTATAACCGTTTCGTCGATAATCTCCAATTTATAAAGATTGCAGAAATAGTCGGTTATAATTATAAGCTTGCAAAACTCCAGAGCACCGTTTTCGGCAACCTCAGAATAAGGCTTGCCGTCGCTCATTGTTTGCCAAAAGGTTAAATCCGAGGAGACATCTTTACCTGTATAGTCATAATAGCTGTCTACTATCTGTCCCTTTCTCTCGGCGAGCGCAAAGGCATATTGAGCCGATGAAAAGGTCATCCCCTCATATGATAACAAAACCGGCTGTGCCTTGGCACATGCCGAAAAAGTGAGTAATAAAACCGCCGATATTATCAGGCAGAGCATCTTAGACATTTTTCTCATTAAATAATCCATTCTCCGGCGAGGTAAACTTGTATATATTTTACCGTCTGTCGCCGGACAAACGGTTATTCCGTCAGTAAATTTAAATTCAGCCAAAAAGACAAAAAGACTTATCTTTTGTTGATTATATAATATTCCCAACTGTTTGTCTATACTATTTTTGTGATAATTTTGTGTAAATATTTAATATTCTCTTTATAATGTCAAGATTATTGTCGCCGCCTCGCAGTCTGCAGGCAATGTGCGGTTTAGCTCCCGCAGACAACATTATTGTACCTTTTAGATCGTTTTCCGCCGCAATTGCAGATGCCGCATTTAAGTTAAGCGTACGATTGTAAAGTGAAATAATGTTTCCCTTCTGCTCGACCGAGGAAAATCCCAAGATACTTGCGGCGTTGCGTATCAACGAAATGTTTATTAAGTTCCCGACGGATACGGGCAGGTCGCCGAATCTGTCTGTCAGCTCGTCCAAAAGGTCGTCTCTGTCCTCGTCATTCTCGATATTGGCAATCTTTCTGTAAACATCAATCCGCAGCTTCGGCGAGAATATATATTTCTCGGGTATAAATGCGTCGACCGCAATATCGACCGTGCAGTCGTTCTTTGCCTTTGGCGGTATTCCTCTTTGCTCGTTTACTGCTTCCTCAAGGATTTTTATATAGAGGTCGTAGCCGATAGCCTCCATATGCCCGCTTTGCTCCGCACCGAGGATGTTGCCCGCACCTCTCAACTCCAGGTCACGCATGGCGATTTTAAAGCCAGAACCGAATTCGGTAAATTCCCTTATCGCTTCCAACCGTTTTGCCGCTATTTCGCTTATTAACGAGCCGCTCCGATAGGTTAGATAAGCATATCCCTTGCGTGTGGAACGCCCGACCCTGCCCCTTATCTGATGCAGCTGAGACAAGCCCATACGGTTTGCTTCCTCTATTACCAGCGTATTGGCGTTGGGGACATTCACTCCCGTTTCTATTATGGTTGTGCATACAAGAATATCTATTTTCCCGTCAATCATTGCCGCCCAGACATCCGATAACTGTTCCTTTTCCATCTTTCCGTGAGCGACGGCGATATTTGCCTCATCAAAAACCTCGGCAAGCTTTGCCGCTTTCGTGTATATGGAATCCACAAAGTTGTGAAGGTAAAAAACCTGACCTCCCCTGCGCAGTTCCTTTCTGACGGCTTCATTTATAATTTCATTGTCATGCTCAAGAACATAGGTCTGTACCGGCACCCTGTCAGCGGGAGCCTCCTCCAGCACCGACATATCACGAATACCCGACAACGCCATATTGAGCGTCCTCGGTATCGGGGTTGCCGTCAGTGTCAACACATGAATATTGCTTGCAAGCTGCTTGAGCCGTTCCTTATGGGTAACACCGAACCGCTGTTCCTCGTCTACGATCAAGAGCCCCAGATCGTCAAACTCTATATCCTTTTGCAGGAGCCTGTGTGTCCCCACGACAATGTCAATATTACCTCTTTTGCAATCCTTTATTATCTGTGCTTGTTCCTTTTTACTGACAAAACGGGAGAGCATCGCAATGGATACGGGGTACCCTCTGAAGCGTGCCTGAAGTGTCTGATAATGCTGCCAGGCAAGAATGGTCGTGGGTACGAGTATCGCAGCCTGCTTTCCGCCGAACACGCATTTAAAGGCAGCTCTAAGCGCAACCTCGGTCTTTCCGAACCCTACATCGCCGCACAAGAGCCTGTCCATAGGTACTGGGTGCTGCATATCCTGCTTTATTTCATTTGATGCGGTAATCTGTCCGTCCGTCTCGGTGTACTCGAACAGAGCCTCAAATTCATCCTGCATTTCATCGTCCGGACCAAAGGCATAGCCCTGTCTCCGCTGTCGTTCCGCATAAAGCTTTATTAATTCCTTGGCTATATCCGCCGCTGCCGACTTTGCTCTCGCTTTTGCTCTCTTCCACTCCGCCGAGCCCATTTTTGAGAGCTTTACGGTGTCCTTGCCGCCTATAAATTTACTGACCATATCGAGCTGATTGCACGGAACATATAATATTCCGTTATCGGCGTAAACAATCTTTATATAATCCTTGGAAACACCCTCGCTTACAAGGTTCTGAATCCCCATAAACTTTCCGATGCCGTGGTTTGTATGCACCACGAGGTCCCCGAGTGCAAGGTCGGCATAAGATGCGATTTTTTCGCCTTTTTTTATTTTAAGACTCTTACCCGAGCCCAGCTTAGATACGCTGCCGTTCTCCCGTACCGAATCCGCATCGGTGAGCAGAGCAAAGCCGGCTCTTATAAGCTCGAACCCGGCTATCGGATTCGCCGACTGAAGGACTCCGACGGCAACCGTTCCCGCATACAACGCTCCCGAAAAAAAGTGTGCCGATATTTCCTTCCCCTCAAGGTTCTCGACCAAATTCCGTGCGGCTCGCTCGTTCCCTGTCAATATCAGTATTTTAAGATGTGATTTTATATAGTTATACAGATCGTCATATAAGAGCTCAAGATTTCGGCTGAAGGAGGTAACGCTCTTTGCGACAATGTTATATTGAGCTTTATAATCGAACAGCTTTCCGGCCGCCATAAAAAGGTCAACCGCAATAACCCTCCGACCCAATTTCTCAAATAAATACTCGCCCACTAACGCAATATCCGCTGTTTTATATGAGCAGCTGCCTGCGGAAACCAAGGAATCTATATTCTGCCCGAGTGTGAAATCAAAGCCCTTTTTACGCTCCCTTACTCGTCCGCTCTCGATAACGAAAGCGATGTAATCACCCATATAATCAAGCAGACATTCCTTGTCCGTATAAACAAGAGAAAAAAACCTGTCGGCAAAGGCAATACGCTCTCCGCTTTCAGCCGCTTCAAGCTCTCTTTTTAAGCTGTCCCGCTGCTTATCCGTTCCCTTGAAAACACTTATAAGCCTTTGCAATTCGTTTTTTATTCGTTCTCTTGAATTCTCGTCGATTGCAAGCTCACTTGTGGGAATAACCGTCAGTTCGGTGACATTTTCGTTTCGCCGTTGAGTTATGATATCAAAGAAGCCGATGAGGTCAACCTCATCCCCAAAGAAATCCACTCTGAACGGTTCCTTGTATTGAGGAGAAAAAACATCCAGAATACCGCCCCGCAGAGCAAACTGCCCCGCTCCCTCAACCACCTCGGTGCGGGAATAACCCATCCGCAGCAGTCGCTCGCACACCTCGGAAACAGGGATGCTCTTACCTCTCGCAAGAGTGAAAACGCTCTCCCGCAGTATTCTCCTCGGCATTGTATATTGCGATAGCGCATCAGGAAGCGTGATAATAATATCATATTCGCCGCTGTCAATGCTTTGCAGCACCGTAAGCCGCTCATGCTCCCATTCCTTTGAATAGCTCTTTATATTATCAAATACAAAATCCCTTGACGGATACACAAAAACCCGTTCAAAGAACAGTTCAAAATCGCTTTTGAGACGATACGCCTCTTTTTCGTCCGAAACAAGCACAAGCCCCTTTGAATGCGTGTCCTTGAGCAGTGCCGAAATTAAAAATGGGCGTGCGGAATCGCATATACCGTTAACCATACAGGGTATATTGTTCTCCCTAACACCCTCAACGAGCGCCTTGTATTCACTGTCCGAACCGAATTGGGATAAAATCACTTCCATTAAAATTCCGCTCTTTAATTACAATTATTCATCGCCTTATCTATTTCACCGTTAAGTATAAGCTCTATCGCTGTAAAAACCTTGTCGAAGTCGGCGCTTATTTTTGAATATTCATTTGCCGTAAGCTTGGACAAAACATAATCGGCAAGCTCATATTCGGGGTGCGGCTTTGCTCCTATGCCGATTTTTATCCTGGGAAATCCGTCACCCATATGCTGTATTATACTCTTCAGCCCGTTATGACCGCCGTCGCTTCCCTTGCGTTTTATTCTTAGCTGACCAATATCAAGAGATATGTCGTCAAATATTACTATTATGTTTTCCGGTGCGATATTATAATACGACGCCGCATCGGCTACCGCTTCTCCCGAGTTGTTCATATAGGTCTGCGGCTTCATCAGTAATACGCTCGTATCGCCTATACTGCCCTTACCCACCATAGCCATATGCTTTAATTTTTTTATCGGGATGCCTACTCTGCCGGAAATATAGTCGAGCGCCATAAACCCCGCGTTATGCCTTGTTCTTGCATATTTCTCGCCCGGATTCCCCAGCCCGACTATTAAATATTCGCAGAGCGTTTTCTTTTTATTACCGAAAAATCTCACCGCTTTAACCTCTGTACAAATTTATCGTAAGTAGTTTACCGATATAAACGGTGTTTGTCAATATAAATATTTTCGGGTTATGATTAATGTTTTTTGTAAATATTATATTAATATGAAGATAAACCTGTCGAAAGCTATAGACAAACAGGAAAAATATGTTATAATAGCTTGGTTGAGGATTTAATAAACCTATAATTCAATAATGGAGGATACAAAAATTTTATGAGTAAAAAGTTCGTATATCTTTTTTCCGAGGGCAATGTTTCCATGCGTAACACCTTAGGCGGCAAGGGCGCTAACTTAGCCGAAATGACACTTCTCGGAATGCCTGTACCGCAGGGCTTTACCATTACGACTGAAGCGTGCAACAAGTATTATGAGGATGGTGAGGTTATTTCCGAGGATTTGGAAAAAGAGATTCATCTTTATATTTCCAAAATGGAGGAGATAAATAACAAGAAGTTCGGCGACATAAACAATCCGCTGCTCGTTTCGGTTCGCTCCGGTGCGAGAGCATCAATGCCGGGCATGATGGATACCATTCTTAACCTCGGACTTAATGACGAGGTTGTTGCGGGGTTGGCAAAGCTTACGGGGAACGACCGTTTCGCTTATGACTCCTACCGACGCTTTATACAGATGTTCTCCGATGTTGTTATGGGTGTTGAGAAGAAGAACTTTGAGGTTATTATAGATAAACTGAAGGAAGAGAAGGGCGTTAAGCTTGATTTGGATTTGGACGCTGAGGATATGAAGCGTTTGGTCAAGGAGTTTAAGGCTTACTACAAATCGAAAAAAGGCACGGACTTCCCCACCGACCCGAAATCGCAGCTCATTGAAGCGGTTAAGGCTGTTTTCCGTTCATGGAACAACGAACGGGCAATAGTATACAGAAGAATGAACGATATACCCGTTTCCTGGGGTACGGCGGTAAATATACAGGCAATGGTCTTTGGAAACATGGGCAAGACCAGCGGTACGGGTGTCGCCTTTACAAGAGACCCCTCCACAGGCGAGAAGAAGCTGTACGGTGAATATCTTATGGACGCACAGGGCGAGGATGTTGTGGCGGGAATCCGCACACCGCTGCCTATTTCATCGTTAAAGGATGTTATGCCCGAGGTTTATGAGCAGTTCGTTGAAATAGCGGACAAGCTCGAGCGGCATTACAGAGATATGCAGGACATGGAGTTTACCATAGAGAACGGTAAATTATTTATGCTCCAGACCAGAAACGGCAAGCGTACCGCAGCGGCGGCACTTAAAATCGCCGTTGACCTTGTTAACGAAAAAATGCTTACCATAGACGAGGCTATTCTTAAGGTTGACCCTAAGCAGTTGGATGCGCTCTTACATCCGCAGTTCGTTGCAAGCGAGATAAACAAGGCAACCATTGCGGGAACAGGCTTAGCAGCATCCCCCGGTGCCGCTTGCGGAAAGGTATACTTCTCAGCCGAGAAAGCAAAGGAGCACGGAACCGAGAAGAAGGAAAAGGTCGTGCTTGTCCGTCTCGAGACCTCTCCCGAGGATATTGAGGGTATGTATGCCTCCGAGGGTATCCTAACCGTCAGAGGCGGCAAAACCTCCCATGCGGCGGTTGTCGCAAGGGGAATGGGCAGATGCTGTGTTGTCGGCTGTGGCGATATAGTTATGCGCGAGGAAGAGAAATACTGTATTATCGGCGGTAATTGTGTCCGTGAGGGAGATTATATATCGCTCGACGGCTCTACCGGTAATGTATATATAGGACAAATCCCTACCACGGAGGTCAGTATCTCAGGTGATTTCGAGACCTTTATGAGCTGGGCGGATCAAAGGCGTGTTCTCAAGGTGCGTGCCAACGCCGATACTCCGCTTGATGCCGCTCAGGCAATTAATTTCGGTGCGGAGGGTGTCGGTCTCTGTCGTACGGAGCATATGTTCTTTGAGGCGGACAGAATAAGCGCAATGCGTGAGATGATAGTTTCCAAAACCGCCGCTCAACGCCGTGCCGCTTTAGACAAGCTTCTGCCTATGCAGAGAAGTGATTTTGAGGGCATTTTCAAGGCGATGAAGGGCTACCCCGTTACAATCCGCTTTTTGGATCCCCCGCTGCATGAGTTCCTTCCGAGCGACGATGAAGATATAGCCGTTCTTGCAAAGGAAATGGGCATTAGCTTTGACGAGCTAAAGGCTACCGTCATTTCTCTGCACGAGCTTAACCCGATGATGGGACACAGAGGCTGCCGTTTGGCGGTCAGCTACCCCGAGATAGCGGAGATGCAGACGAGAGCTGTTATCGAGGCTGCGATTGAGGTTAATAAGGACGGCTGCGGCGTTATTCCCGAGATAATGATTCCGCTTGTCGGCGATATCAACGAGCTTAAATATGTCAAGAGTGTTGTGGTAAAGACCGCCGATGAAATAATTTCCGGCGCAGGCATAAAGCTCGAATACAAGGTCGGCACAATGATAGAGATTCCCCGTGCGGCGCTTACCGCCGATGAAATTGCAAGCGAAGCGGAGTTCTTCTCCTTCGGTACAAATGACCTTACGCAAATGACCTTCGGCTTTTCGAGAGATGACGCAGGCAAGTTCCTTGAGGCTTATTATAAAAAGGGTATTTTTGAGAGCGATCCTTTTGCAAAGCTCGACCAAATCGGTGTCGGCAGGCTTGTAAAAATGGCTTCTGAGCTTGGACGCTCTGTACGCCCCGATATAAAGCTCGGTATCTGCGGCGAGCATGGCGGAGACCCCTCCACCGTTGAGTTCTGCCATACTGTCGGACTTGATTATGTATCCTGCTCTCCCTTCAGAGTACCGATAGCCCGTCTTGCCGCCGCACAGGCTGCTGTTAAAGACGGAAAGAGCAAGTAAGTATTTTCCCGAAAACATTGCACTTTTCAACTCAAACCCATGTCCTATTCCGTTTCACAATAGATTGCGAAGAAACCAAAGCTTTTGGCAAAGAAACCGGAGGGTGTCTCTGGTAATTGAAATGGAAGAATTTAGAGGTCGAGGTAGATTATTTTGTAAAATAGAAATCCCTTGTTCGCATTATGAACTGCACCTAAAAAGCTAGACATGTGATATAATAGGCACATGAATAACTAAAGAGGTGCAGTTTTATTGTGTTAAAAATGGATACAAAACAAAAAAATATAGTTTGGTTTTAGCAAATAGTAGTAGAGGATATGCCTTTGGATAAAAAAACTTCGGTCCATAAGAATAAATCTTACAGATCGAAGAAATTGATTTTACGGACTTAATTTTTGAATTAATATTGAAGCGTTTGAGTTTATCCGTGTTCCTCCAGCTAATAATTGCAGCGTAACACCGGCACTACTTGTATGATTTCTGACAGTTAGATTATCACCAGCGGCCGCTCTTACAATGACCATACCTGGATTCGGTTGAGTCCCTGCACCTGAGCCATATATGCTACCAGCAACAGTAGCACCGTTTTGAAATAGAGTAAATTGATTTGGTTCTACTCCTGCAACATTAAACCATACAGCATAATCGCCGGTACTACCAAGTTCTATTTGAGCAGTCCCTGGTGCATGAGAAATTGCACCAACTATAATTCCATTCGTACTAAACAAGATATCGGATTCTAAAGCTACAACCTGCGCATCTAAATTATAAATATACGCATATGCGGATAATCCATTTGTGCCTGAAGGGCCTTGCGGACCAACTGGACCTTGTGGGCCAACATCACCTTGCGGACCGGTGGGACCAACAGCGCCTTGAGGACCTGTGTCACCGGCAACACCTTGCGGACCCGTCTCTCCAGTGGGACCTTGCGGACCGGTGGGACCAACAGCGCCTTGAGGACCTGTGTCACCTGCAACACCTTGCGGACCCGTCTCTCCAGTGGGACCTTGCGGACCAGCTGGGCCAACAGCGCCTTGCGGACCTGTGTCACCTGCAACACCTTGCGGACCCGTCTCACCAGTAGGACCTTGCGGACCGGCTGGGCCAACAGCACCTTGCGGACCTGTGTCACCTGCAACACCTTGCGGACCTGTGTCACCAGTAGGGCCTTGCGGACCGGCTGGGCCAACAGCACCTTGTGGACCTGTGTCACCGGCAACACCTTGCGGACCCGTCTCACCAGTAGGACCTTGTGGACCGGCTGGACCAACTGCACCTTGAGGACCTGTGTCACCGGCAGGACCTTGTGGACCAGTCGGACCAACAGCACCTTGCGGACCGGCTATACCAGTAGCGCCTTGCGGACCAGCAGGACCAACAGCACCTTGCAGACCGGTGGGACCGGCAGCACCTTGCGG
>PGZT01000088.1 GCA_002841455.1 Firmicutes bacterium HGW-Firmicutes-21
GCCATACTCAACCATACCCTGTCCATCTTCTTCTCTCATCATCCGTGTAAATACGTTTTTCATTTCTTTCTTCTCCTTTAAAGTTATGATTAAATTCGTAACCGTTAACATTTATTTTTGATTCTTAAAATAACATTCCAAATTCGAATAGGTGAAAGTTTGCATTTATAAGATTTAGAATTAAAACCGATACAAAACCGGATGCCATAAACGGCCCCAAAGCAACTTTTGATTTTAGATTACCTTTTCCTCGGATAATCAGATAACCGGCATAAATCATCAGAAAAAATGTCATGATCATAATTGCCGATATAATGCCATAAGCCCCTAAACAAAAACCAACTGCTGCTGCATATTTTACGTCTCCCCAACCGGCGCCCTTTCCTATCATTGCCGGCAAGAAGAAGATAATAAACCCAATCAACAAACCAAAAACATTCATCCCGATACTGGTAATGGGCTGCCCCGTTATTATGAATGCTCCCCCGATGAAGATCGTCATTAATACCAATTCGTTGGGGATTTTTTTAATGCTGATATCTACCGCCGAAAGAATGATACAGATAGAAAAGAGCAGCATACATTCCAGTGTTTTTGATTCAAGTCCGTTGATCTTGACAAAGATCAACCAAGTGATTGCATTCATCATTGCCCAAAAGATGGTTTTAGCAAAGCTGCCTGAAAATTGATGGTGCATCAGTGTGTTAACTCTCCGCTTGATCAAATACACAGTCGCTTTTTCCATCAACACCCCAACGACGGCTCCGATTACGATAACCAGCGCTGTTGTTGCAAATTGATCCATCAGCCCACCTCCAACAATTTTTGGTAATAAAAAAGCAACGTTTTGCACGTTGCACTTTAAGGCGAATTAAATACACCTAAAATCTGCAACTGGCTGTCATGTAAAAAAAATATTTAGACCCTATAGCTTTGCGTCCTTACCTTTCGGTAAGTTTGCCGAATATTAAATTTTCCAACCGGAGAATAAGATAGAATAAAAAAAACAACGTTTTGACACGTTGCACTGATCTCATCTTGTGATGATGATTTTTTGCAACTGGCTGTCATATAAAAAATTACTTAGACCCTAAAGCTTTGCGTCCTTACCTTTCGATAAGTTTGCTAAATATTCTATTGGCATCATGATAAGGCATTATATTACTTGTGTCAAGTGATATTTCTATTG
>PGZT01000062.1 GCA_002841455.1 Firmicutes bacterium HGW-Firmicutes-21
AGGCGGTTGAGATTTCGGATAAGCATATCGAGGTCATAGCCCGCCAGATGACAAGAAAGGTAAAGATAGAGTCAACCGGAGATACAAATATGCTGGTCGGTTCGTCGGTGGATATAGCCGAATTTATATCCGAGAACGAGATTGTCCGTAAATACAACGAGGATAATCCCAACGAGACGCCTAAAATGGAGGCGGAGGGCACTTCTCTTCTGTTAGGTATAACAAAGGCGTCGTTGTCGACCGAGTCCTTCCTGTCGGCGGCTTCCTTCCAGGAAACCACCAAGGTGCTTACCGAAGCGGCTATTAAGGGCAAAAAGGATCCGTTGCTCGGATTGAAGGAAAATGTAATCATAGGCAAGCTCATTCCCGCCGGAACAGGTATGAAGATATACCGTGATGTCAGGGTTGATGTCGGCGAGAAGTACGAGCGGGTTTACGGCGCCGAAAAGGTTGAATAAATCAGCCTGAAAGAGTGCCGGAATCGTTCTCCGCTGTAAGCTAAAATATAACAAAACAGTTGCTATAACCGTTTTGCCGACGATAAACGGTTATCGGTCATTAAAATATTTATATTGTCGGAGAAAAAAGGTTTTAAAATGTCAGAAGGTCCCGAAGAACGAAGTTGGGTTATCGGTGTAAATCAATCACTTAAGCTCATTCGTTCAGGAAAAGCAAAAAGGGTAATTCTTGCCAAGGATGTAGATGTGATGTTTGCAACCAAAGTAATGAACGAGGTAAAAAGAGCGGGAGTTATAGAGATAGACACCCGTTTTACCAGCCACCAGCTTGCCGAAAAAGCGGGTGTGGATGTACCGACCGCTATAATAACAGAGTTTTAACACTAAAACGGTTCCGATGGGTTAATCTCCTTTAACCCATACGGAAACTGTGCTATTTTTACAACGAAGCGATTGTTTTGTCCGTTATTTGTTGAAGGTTTGACTATTGACAAAACATTTGCGTTAATGTATAATCAATTCGTTGCGTAATTTTAGGAAAGGAGGAAAATAATGCCTACATTCAATCAATTGGTAAAACACGGACGACAGGTTAGTGTTTACAAATCAAAGACGCCTGCATTGCAGAAGAGTGTAAACTCGATAAAGAAGATAACTGTCGAGGGTGCGTCGCCGCAAAAAAGAGGAGTATGCACAAAGGTTGCCATCAAAACCCCCAAAAAGCCTAACTCGGCACAGAGAAAATTTGCCAGAGTAAGACTTACAAACGGGATCGAGGTTAACGCCTATATTCCGGGAATCGGACACAATCTCCAGGAACACTCGGTTGTTCTCATCAGAGGCGGCAGGGTTAAGGATCTCCCCGGTGTTCGTTACCACATTATCCGCGGTACGCTTGATACTCAAGGTGTTGCCAAGAGAAGTCAGGGACGCTCAAAGTACGGAGCAAAGCGGGCAAAGAAAAAGTAAGACTTTTATTTGCTGTTTAAACAAAGGGACAAGATGATTTTGTTCGTGCCTAATGACAGAATGTAGTCAATACATTTTCCAAAAACGGAATTTTTTGCGTTTTACGCTTATAATATATATGTTTTTATTTATAAGTGTTCTCGTCATTAGCACTAACGGAAATATTTTTCGAGTACCTATGAACTCATTGAAGCCATACCGCAGAAAGTGCGGATTAGGCTATCATTATGAAGGAGGGAAGTACAGTGCCAAGAAGAGAACATGGTTTTAAAAGAGATGTTTTGCCGGATCCGCTATATAATTCGACTTTGGTAACAAAGCTTATCAATAACATTATGTACGACGGTAAAAAGGGCGTTGCTCAAAAGATTGTATACGATGCGTTTGATATCGTTGCAGAAAAAACAGGGCAGGAGCCACTCGAGCAGTTCCGTAAAGCGATTGAGAATATTATGCCTAACCTTGAGGTTAAGGCGGTTCGCAGGGGCGGCTCAAACTACCAAGTTCCTATGGAGGTTCGCACAGAGAGAAGGCAGACACTCGGCTTGCGTTGGTTAAAGACCTATTCAAGAGCGAGAAATGACAAAAGAATGTGCGAACGGCTTGCTGCTGAAATAATAGACGCCGTAAACAATACCGGCGGTGCAGTCAAGAAAAAGGACGACACACACAAAATGGCAGATGCAAACAAGGCTTTTGCGCATTACAGGTGGTAATTTGAAAATGAATTTTCAAATGAGGAGTTTTGAGCCTTTTACACCGTACATTATGGTGTAAATTCGTAATTGCCGAGTTCCTCGGCAAAACGAAACGGCACAAAACATCCGCTATTACCCAATGTAATTAATAAATTAGTATAAATCAAGATTATAACAGTATACCGGTCTAAACACTGCCCCGAAGGCATTATCCGTTTTACCGGCTGATACCAAGGAGAGAAGTATGCCGAGAAAATATCCGCTTGAGCTGTATCGTAATATAGGTATAATGGCTCATATAGATGCGGGCAAGACCACAACCACAGAACGAATATTGTATTATACGGGAAAAACACATAAAATGGGCGAGGTTCACGAGGGTGCCGCCACGATGGACTGGATGGAGCAGGAGCAGGAGAGAGGTATAACCATAACCTCCGCCGCTACGACCTGCTTTTGGAACGACCATCGCATAAATATTATCGACACTCCCGGACATGTTGACTTTACAGTCGAGGTTGAGCGTTCTTTAAGAGTGCTCGACGGCTCGGTTACCGTTTTATGCGCAAAGGGCGGCGTTGAACCGCAGTCCGAAACCGTATGGCGTCAGGCGGACAAGTACAAGGTTCCCCGTATGTGTTATATCAACAAAATGGACATTATGGGAGCCAACTTCTACCGTGTTGTGGATATGATACGAGACCGCTTGAAGGCAAACGCCGTGCCGATTCAATTACCGATTGGCTCGGAAAGCGACTTTAAGGGTATTATCGACCTTGTTAAAATGAAGGCATATGTCTACCTTGACGATAACGGAAGCATTATCGAGGAAACAGAGATTCCCGATGATATGAAGGAAAAAGCCGAGAATTATCGTCAGGAGCTGCTTGAGCATGTCGCAGATATCGACGACAGCCTGCTGGAGAAATATCTCGAGGGCGAGACGCTGACCGAGAAGGAGATAAAGGATGCAATCCGCGCCGCAACCATAGCAAACAAAATGGTGCCGGTTATATGCGGAACTTCCTATAAGAACAAGGGAGTCCAAAAGCTGCTTGACGCGGTTGTTGACTATATGCCTTCTCCGGTGGATGTTCCGGCTATAAAAGGAATTAACCCCGACAACGACGAAGAGGATGAGCGTCCCTCAAGCGACGACGCACCTTTTTCTTCGCTGGCATTCAAGATAATGACAGACCCGTTTGTCGGAAGATTATGCTTTATAAGAGTATATTCAGGTAAAATAACATCAGGCTCGGCGGTTTATAACTCGGTTAAGGATGCCCGTGAGCGTTTCGGACGAATATTGCTTATGCACGCAAACCACCGTGAGGATACCGACGAGATTATGGCAGGCGATATTGCCGCTGTGGTGGGAATTAAAAACACAACAACCGGCGACACGCTCTGCGACGAGAAGAAGCCTATTATACTTGAATCAATGGTGTTCCCCGAGCCGGTTATCAGGGTTGCGATAGAGCCGAAAACCAAGGCAGGTCAGGAAAAAATGGGCATTGCCCTTTCCAAGCTCGCCGAGGAGGATCCGACCTTCAGAGCCTATACCGACGAGGAGACCGGACAGACTATTATCGCGGGAATGGGTGAGCTTCATCTTGAGATTATCGTAGACAGGCTTTTGCGTGAGTTTAAGGTTGAGGCAAATGTGGGCAAACCGCAGGTTTCGTACCGTGAAACAATCACTAAAAAAGCGGACGAGGATAACAAGTACGCCCGTCAGTCCGGCGGTAAGGGACAATACGGTCATGTTAAAATTACAATCGAGCCCAATGAGCCGGGCAAGGGCTACCAGTTCGTCAACAAGATTGTCGGCGGAACAATACCCAAGGAATATATACCGGCTGTCGACGAAGGAATAAGAGGCGCAATGCTTTCGGGCGTTGTTGCGGGTTATAATGTTGTCGATGTCATAGCCACTCTTTACGACGGCTCCTACCATGAGGTGGATTCATCCGAAATGGCATTTAAAATTGCCGCTTCAATGGCGTTTAAAAACGCAATGAGAAAAGCAGATCCCATTCTGACCGAGCCGATTATGAAGGTTGTCGTAACAATGCCCGATGATTACATGGGTGAGGTTATAGGCGATTTGACCACACGCAGAGGATCCATTAAGGAAATGGAGCCGATTGCCGGAGGTCAGCAGATTATTGCAAATGTTCCGTTGTCCTGTATGTTCGGTTATTCCACCGATCTCAGATCGAAAACACAGGGAAGAGGACAGTATTCCATGGAACCCAGCCATTATGCGCTTGTACCTAAGTCGGTTCAAGAGGCATTAACAGGCTCAAAAGGTCAATAATTGCTTATATATTATATGGTATAAGACAATAAATTTTTGAAAAAGCCTTGACAGCGAATAAAAAAACTATATAATGAATTTATATCAAAAAAGACAAAACAGGAGGAAAAATAATGGCAAAGGCTAAATTTGAAAGAACAAAGCCACATGTTAATATCGGAACTATCGGACATGTTGATCACGGTAAGACAACATTGACCGCAGCTATCACAAAGACACTTGCACTTTCGGATAAAACTATCCAATTTATGGCATATGACCAGATTGATAACGCTCCCGAGGAAAAGGCAAGAGGAATTACAATCAACACCCGTCATGTCGAGTATCAGACAAATGCTCGCCACTATGCGCATGTTGACTGTCCCGGACACGCCGACTATGTTAAAAACATGATTACAGGAGCCGCTCAGATGGACGGCGCTATCCTTGTTGTTGCGGCAACAGACGGTCCTATGCAGCAGACCCGCGAGCATATTTTGCTTGCTCGTCAGGTTGGCGTTCCCGCAATGGTTGTATATATGAACAAGGTTGACCTTGTTGACGACCCGGAGCTTCTTGACTTAGTAGAAATGGAAGTTAGAGAGCTTCTCTCCGAGTATAATTTCCCCGGCGACGATACTCCTATTGTAAGAGGAAGCGCAAGAGACGCACTTCTTTCCGACAGCAAGGAGATTACGGATTCGGTTTATGATTCCATCCGTGAGCTTATGAAGGCGGTTGACGAATTTATACCCACCCCTGCAAGAAACGATACGCTTCCCTTCCTTATGCCTGTTGAGGATGTTTTCTCAATCACAGGCCGCGGAACGGTTGCTACGGGCAGAGTTGAAAGAGGAACCGTTAAGATAGCGGATGAGGTTGAGGTTGTCGGTCTTGCCGATCAATCAAGAAAGACAGTAATCACCGGTATCGAGATGTTCCGCAAGCTGCTTGATTTTGCCGAGGCAGGCGATAATGTCGGCTGTCTGTTGCGCGGAATTCAAAAGACCGAGATCGAAAGAGGTCAGGTTCTTGCAAAGCCCGGTTCGATTAAGCCCCTGACAAAGTTTATCGGTCAGGTTTATGTTCTTACCGAGAAGGAAGGCGGCCGTCACAAGCCCTTCTTTACCAATTACCGTCCTCAGTTCTATTTCAGAACAACCGATGTTACCGGAGTTATCACACTTCCCGAGGGAGTTGATATGTGCCGTCCCGGCGATAACGTTGATATGGCAGTTGAGCTTATCACTCCGATCGCTATCGAAAAGGGACTTCGTTTTGCTATCCGTGAGGGCGGCAGAACAGTTGGTTCCGGTGTTGTTATCGAGATGAAATAATTGCCGCAGGCAGTTATAATCAGTTATATTATACTTGGTTTTACAATATATATTAATAATTTAATATGCTTCGGGGGTGGGTGAAATTCCCTACCGGCAGTTAAAGTCTGCGAGCAAAGTCCGAACTGTTGGTTCGGGTGACAGGTTTACTCAGTAAACTTGCGTCGAAAGCTATTGTTTGAAGAAATCTCAACAGAATTAGCTTTTTGGCGGCAGGATCGGGTGTAATTCCCGGACCGACAGTATAGAATGCTTCGTATTCATTAGGAAAAAGCTACGCTTTTTCAGGTATACTTTTGTATTTCTGAAACAGATATTTGCTTTTAATGGTGATAAGTGTTTTTAAAGTCTGGATGAGAGAGGCAAAGATAACAAACAAAAAAGGGCCCCCTGTATTTATTTACGGGGGACTTTTGTTATTATTACCTGTATTATGAAATAACCCGTTAAGCATTGGATACTCACACTTTTATAAGGAGATATATCAATGATTAACAAAAATAAAATTCGCAAATTAACAACGGCGGCAGTGCTTTCCGCACTTTCCGTGGTTATGGTTATGTTCCTGAGAACCCCGCTGTTCGCATCCGCACCATTCCTCGAATATGATCCGGCAGACATACCAATTTTACTGGGCGGGATTTTTTTGGGACCGTTTTGGGGGCTGGCTATGACTGTTGCGGTTTCGGCTATTCAAGCGACAACAGTAAGCGCTCAAAGCGGAGTATATGGATTTATTATGCATGTAATCGCAACCGGCACTCTTGTTTTAACCGTTACCGTTATAAATCGATACATAAAAATAGGAGAAAAAGCAAAGCTCATAACCTCTGTAATAATTGGTGTGATAACGGCAACGGCCGTAATGGTGGGAGCAAATCTGATTATAACGCCTGCTTTTACAGGCTGGCCTGTATCAAGCGTTAAGGAAATACTGCTGCCGATAATCATACCCTTTAACCTGATAAAGCTCGGCGGAAACGCCGCATTAACCGTTGTTCTCTATAAGGTGTTAAATAAATATATACACCGATTTATCGAAAACAGTCGGTCTTAGGCATATAGTTAAAACAACCTCTCCGTCGGTAATATGAACTGCCCCAGTTTGTGCAGACAGCACAAAAACCACCTATGGTAAATGTAGTTAAATTTTAAGCAACAAACTGATTT
>PGZT01000089.1 GCA_002841455.1 Firmicutes bacterium HGW-Firmicutes-21
GCGGCTGTTGCAATCGGTAAGAACCGTTCTTAAAGCAAATACCGTTTCTGATATAGCTGAAAAAGCCCAGGGTATGCAGGACGAGTTCAGGCAGTTGAAAAGGGAGCTTGACAACGCAAATCTGACGCTTGCATTCTCAAAAATAACCGAGGCTTATGAAAGAGCAACCGAGCTTTGCGGCGTAAGACTTGTTACCTGCCGTTTTGGGGATATACCCTCCGATTCGCTGAGAACCGCAGCCGACAGACTTATTGATAAAAATAAAGAGACGGTATGTGTTTTCGCAACCGTGAACGAGGGTAAGGTTCTGTTCGTTGCAAGCTGCGGTAAGGCTGCGGTCGCAGCAGGCGCACACGCCGGAAACATTTTAAAAGCGGTTTCACCTATCGTGGGCGGCGGCGGCGGCGGAAGACCTGACAGCGCAACCAGCGGCGGTAAGGATGCGGCTAAGCTGGATGAAGCGCTTGCGGCGGTCGGGGAGATACTCAATAAACAGATAAAAAAATAGCGGAGAGACAAAATAATGAGCTGTATTTTTTGTAAAATTATAAGCGGTGAGTTTCCGTCAAAGAAGGTCTATGAGGATGAAAGCGTTCTGGCGTTCCATGACATAAAGCCAAACGCTCCCGTGCATGTGTTGGTTATCCCGAAAATGCATATTGAATCGGTAGATGCTCTTGACGAGAGCAATATTGATGTAGCAAATAAGGCTCTGCTTGCTATACCAAAGGTTGCGGCGTTACTCGGACTTAAAAACGGGTACAGGGTTATAAGTAACTGCGGCGAGGACGGCGGACAAACCGTCCCGCACCTGCATTTTCATATAATCGGCGGAAAAAAGCTGCCGATAAAATTAAACTGACAAGGAGTTCCCAAAATGGCGTTATCAATGAGAATTAATTCCACCGAATATAAGGAATACCCGATCACGGTAGCAGGTGTAAAGAGGAACCTTCCTATTTGCAAAGTGCATGACGGGCTTTATATAGCCGCCTTTGTAATTTTCGGCGATGTTGAGCTGACAATGGCGTGTGCGACCGAGCTTGTAAAAATGCTGCCCGAGCACGATGTGCTTATAACGGCGGAAGCCAAGGGTATACCTCTTATATACGAGATGGCAAGGCAGACCGGTGCCGACAGGTATCTTATCGCAAGGAAATCCCCA
>PGZT01000090.1 GCA_002841455.1 Firmicutes bacterium HGW-Firmicutes-21
ATTAATCGAGTATACCATAACACCGTTTTTGTTAAATTTATAAACTGATTCATAGTTCGGTATATCCGAGGCATCACAGCATTTAACATAAACCACTTCATTAAAGGAAGAATCGGTAAAAGCGTCACCCGGGTTGGCTTGCTCTGATATATCATCTTCGGTCTGTACGGAGGATATTTCGGAGAACTCTGAAACGGAATCGGATATATTATCGCTGTTCAATTCATTACAGGAGGTCAACAACAATGATATAACCACAACAAGAATAACTGTTAAAAATAAAGACTTTTTCATTAAATCCTCCATGCTCCGCTGCTCGTTTATTTATATATCATATGCCGTAACCAATATAATGATTTATAATATTTATAAAAATAAGTTATTTAATATAATAGTGTGCTTTTTTTACCGTTTTGTTTCATTATAAAAAGAATATTTTACAAAAAGCGGCTGCCTTAGCAAAAAGACAGCCGCTCCTTATTATTCAAAACCGTTTTACGGGATTATTAATACATTCCGCCGCCCATACCGCCGGCCATAGCGGCTGCGTTTGCGGATGCATTTTCCTCCTTCTTATCGGCAACAAGTGCCTCGGTGGTAAGAATCATGGAAGCTATGCTTGCTGCATTCTGAAGTGCGCAGCGGGTAACCTTTGTCGGGTCAACGATACCGCTTTGAATCATATCAACGAACTTCTCGTTGTAAGCGTCAAAGCCGACACCGACCTTTTCCTTCTTAACCCGTTCTACAACAACACTGCCCTCAAAGCCTGCGTTCTCTGCGATCTGTCTTACAGGCTCCTCAAGCGCTCTGAGTACTATCTTAACTCCCGTACGCTCGTCGCCCTCTGTTGTCTTAACAAGCTTTGCAACTGCGGGGATACAATCCACAAGTGCAACGCCGCCGCCTGCTACGATACCCTCCTCAACAGCCGCACGGGTTGCGTTGAGTGCGTCCTCTATACGGAGCTTCTTCTCCTTCATCTCTGTCTCGGTTGCTGCGCCTACCTTGATAACGGCAACACCGCCGGAGAGCTTTGCAAGTCTTTCCTGCAGCTTCTCCTTGTCAACCTCGCTGGTCGAAACCTCGATAGCGGACTTAATCTGCCCGATGCGTGACTTAATATCATCGCTGTCACCCGCACCGCCGACAAT
>PGZT01000004.1 GCA_002841455.1 Firmicutes bacterium HGW-Firmicutes-21
ATGCCGGAGGACAGTTTGTTTGAACAGAACCCTTCCTGGGCAGGCTTTGATATGCTTCAGGCGTTTATAAATGCTTGCCACGCAAGGGATATGGAGCTGCATATATGGATGCCGATCTATTATGTCGGTCACGGAAACAGCAGTAACTACAGCAAAAGCGTGGGAGCGAAAAAGCCGGAATGGCTGTCGCTCACCAATACCGGCAGCTATTACGAAGCAAACGACACGGACAAATTTATGTTTTTAAGTCCGGCTAACCCCGAGGTTAAGGAGTTCCTTTTAAATACCTACGAGTATATCCTGACCAATTACGATATTGACGGGTTTCAACTCGATTACATAAGATATGCCGCAAGGGGAACAACCGATTTCGGTTATGACAGCACAACCGTAAACGCCTTTAAGGCTAAGTACGGGATAACGCCTGAATTCAACACAAAAGCAAGCTATTGGAGCAATTGGGTTGCGTTCAGAGCCAGCTATGTTACAGATATGGTTAAATCCGCCCGAGAGCTGATAAACCGTGTAAGCCCGCAGGTAGTGCTCAGCGCGGATGTCTCGCCCGATTTCTCTCACGCTTATAACTATATTTATCAGGACAGCGCTAAATGGCTGGAGGAGGGGTATCTCGATATGATACACCCGATGGCATACGGAGAGGGCTATGTTGATTTAATGAAGCAGTATATATCCTTAGCGGGAGACTGCTATGTAGGTGTCGGTCTCGGTGTCTTTATGAGCGAATTTCAAGCGGAGGATATGCTAAGACAGGCAACCGAGGTTTCCTCGATTAAAGCGGCGGGCTCGGTGTTTTTTGAAGCGAGCACATATTTAAACAAGGGCTGCGGCAGTCTTCTCACCTCAACGCTTTACAGAAACCGTGCGTTATCCCCTACATATGACGAGCGTCGCTCGGTGCTACTGCTGACCGAACAAGCTGTAACCAGAATAGAAGAGGTAATTCTACCAAAGGGAGCGATAACCTCCGCAAAGGCAGCAGAGGTAAAGTCAAAGTTGAATGTGATAAAAACCTCCGCTGACGCAGGACTGACCGAACAGGTTATTCTGAATATAAATTCTGCGATTACGACCGTAAACACAATTACGAACAACGCCGTAAAACAGGCTCTTTTGGATGACTTGAATTATTCCAAAACAATAGCTGTAAAAGCACTTGAGGTTTATAATAATGTAAACAATTTCTTCAGGACCGAGAGTATAAACGGAAACAGTGTTATTATCGGATTTGATGGAGGCACGGTTGACAGCATGAGAGTCTCCGATGCAAAATTATTGTTAGGCGGAATAGTTACGGTAACCGATAAAAACGGAAGCAGCCTTTCCGACAACGCAAGGTTGGGTACGGGACAGGTGCTCTCCAACGGCAAGTATAAATATACTATCGTAATCATGGGTGATGTAAACGGCGACGGAGCGATAGGCAGTGTCGATTATCTTCTGACAAAGCGTATCTTCCTGGGAACCTATACACCCGACGACTACCAGATAAGAGCCGCCGCCATAACCGACGGAGTCGCTCCAAGAGCATCGGACTATCTGAAAATAAAACGACATTTTTTAGGCAGCTATAATTTATTTTCGTAAAACAGCATAGAATAAAGGCTGCGGATAGGCATTTTGCCAATTCCGCAGCTTTGTTTTTCGCCAACGAATTATACTATTTTTCGGCTAAATAATTGATGTTTCCGTTTTCCGTATATGTGATATTTTTGAATCCCACTTTATGAACAAGGGATATAAATTTGTCTTTTTTTATGGGATTGTAATCAACAGATTCGCTTTCCATGTGTTTTAATCCGGTTTCGAGGTCCTCTATTAAGTAAATAATATTGAAGCATATTTTACTTTTATGGTAATCGAAAACATATACAATGCTGTATCTTTTGTTATCCTTAATATCATTTATACGCATGGGGTGAAAGCGTTTTTTGTCTTTAATCATTAAATCATAATTACGCATGGAAAACATTGCAATTCCACCCTTTTTTGTCAGAGCATAAATCTCGGTTAAGGCTTTTTCTATATCCGTATCGCTCATTAGATGCGGAATGGAGTTCCCCCATGATATAACAGCATCGTATTCACCTTTATAATATTTTCCAAGCTCCCTAAAATCAGCTTGGCGAAATTTTATATCAACTTTTTCCTTCTCCGCAAGACGAGTTGCTTCGTCAATCATTACGCCGGAAATATCACTCGCTTCTACCTTGTATCCCCGCTTCGCAAGACCTATCGCCTGTAGACCGCTGCCGCAGGAACAGTCAAGCACTGTTTTAACACCATGCTTTTCAAAAACAGGGCATATTAACCCCATATCGTTGTTTGTTGCATTTTCCCATGAGGAAAAAAACCAGTGATATTTATCAGCTATTGTATCGTAAAAGGGTTCGGGTTGATTAATAGGCATTTTAAGTAAGTCCTCTCGGTGTTTTATATTTTTGTAAAACAAATCCCATCAATCATATCTACTGATGGGATTTTATTTTAATTAGGTTTTTAGCTCGACACGCCTGATTTTACCGCTTATTGTCTTGGGCAGGCTGGTTACAAACTCCACCCTTCTCGGATATTTGTAGGGTGCGGTATGCTTTTTAACATATTCCTGAATCTCTTTTTTAAGCTCCTCGCTCGGCTCCCTGTCCTTGGTCAGAACAACCGTCGCTTTTACTACCTGTCCTCTCGTCTCATCGGGAACACCCGTAATCGCACATTCCAACACATAAGGAAGCTCCATTATAACGCTCTCAATTTCAAACGGACCGATACGATAACCGCTCGACTTGATTACATCGTCGGTTCTGCCGACATACCAGTAATAGCCGTCCTCGTCACGCCATGCGGTGTCTCCGGTATAATAGATATTATCCTTCCATACCTCGTTGGTTTTCTCCTCGTTCATGTAATAACCCATGAACATACCGCAGACATCCTTTTCGGTACGGAGAACAATCTCGCCGACCTCGCCTATATCAGCCGGAGTCCCGTCCTCCCTCAAAATATCCATATTATACGCAGGGATGGGAACACCCATAGAGCCTATTTTAGGCTTGGTACCGTAAAGGTTGCCGACTGTCAGAGTTGTCTCGGTCTGCCCGAAGCCCTCCATAATCACAAGCCCCGTAGCCTCCTTAAAGCGGTTGAACACCTCGGGGTTCAACGCCTCGCCCGCGGTTGTGGCATATTTTATCGACGACAGGTCGTATTTGGACAAGTCCTCTTTTATTAGAATTCTGTACATTGTGGGGGGCGCACAGAAGGTGGTTATATTGTGCTTTGCAAATAAGGGAAGCAAATCATCGGCTACGAACTTCTCCATATCATATACAAAAACAGCGCACTCGCAGAACCATTGACCGTATAATTTTCCCCATAGCGCCTTGCCCCAGCCTGTATCGGATATTGTCAGATGCAGTCCGTCGGGGTCGACATAATGCCACCAACGGGCGGTAATGATGTGTCCGAGCGGATAGGTTGCGGAATGAGTGGCTATTTTAGGGTAGCCTGTCGTTCCCGAGGTGAAGAACATTATCGACGGGTCATCCTTGCTTGTTTCGACACGCTCGAATATCTCGCTCTGAGCCTCAACTCCGCTGTCGAAGTCCGACCAGCCCTCTCTTGTACCCTTTGCAAGGGATTTTATCTCCAGAGTGGGACATTGCGGAGCCGCTTTATCCACCTCGTCGGCGCATATTCCGTCCGCCGTACATATAATCGCCCTTACCTTTCCTGCGTTGAAGCGGTAGATATAATCCTTTTCCACCAAAAGGTTTGTCGCAGGTATTGCAACCGCACCCAGCTTGTGCAGAGCGAGGATAGCCATCCAGAACTGATAATGCCTCTTCAGCACCAGCATAACCCTGTCGCCCCGTTTAATACCGAGCGAGCGGAGGTAATTAGCGGTTTTATTCGTGAGTATGCTCATCTCTGAGAAGGTGAAAATCCGCTCCTCTTTTTGTGCCGATACCCATACAAGCGCAGGCTTGTCGGGGGATTTTTTTGCCAGAGCATCAAGAACATCATATGAGAAGTTAAAGTCGGAGGTGGGGAAGGTCTCAAAGCTTACAAGCGTTCCATCCTCAGCAACGGTCTCCTTGACGAATTTCTTGTAAATCAAATTGTCGTATTTGGCGTCGGTAACACCCGTTTTGTTCTCTGCTTGAGCAACAGGCGTAGGCTCTATGTCCTCGGCAGCGCCTTCCGTGGGCTTAAATACTATCGCAAGGAAGGTGCAATCCTCTCCTCCTGCGGCAATCATACCATGGCGGTGCGCCGAATCGTAATAAACCGTGTCCCCCTCGTTCAGAATGACAACATGGTCGTCAAGCTGTATTTTAAGCGAACCACTGAGCACCATATTAAATTCCTGACCCGTGTGTGTGGAGAGCGGAATAGGATTGTCAAGCGCCGCCGAATCAAATTTAGCAGTAACGATAAAGGGCTCGGACATCCTGTTCTTCAAAAGCGGTGCAATATGCCTGTAATTGAAGCCCTCTCTGCGTTTTATCGGCATACCCTCTCCGGCACGGGTAATATTATAGAACCCCAGCTTTGGGTTAACACCCAAGACCAGCTCGGATATATCCATACCGAGAGCAATGGCGCATTTATACAGGAAGGTAAAGGAAAAATCATCGTTGCCCTCCTCAAGAATCAGATATTTCTCCTCGTCAATGCCGCATGAGGCGGCCAATTGTGCGGCAGAAAGCTCGGCATTAATTCTTGCAAACTTCAATCTCTCCGCTATAAGCTTTGTTTGATTCTCCATTATATTCCTCCGTTTATATGCTTTTATTTATAATTTTTACAAGGGATTTTATATTTGGTATAAATGTTAAGAATAAATATTATATGTTCCGAGGAAATGGCGTTTTATCTTAAGATAATCCTTTGTCGTCGGAGAGCTTCCGCCGTCGAGGCAGAGTGCCGCAAGCATAGCTCCGTCAAGCGAATATGTGCCTAAGAACACCCTCTTTGCCAACAGATAATCCTTTGTGTCGACAACACCGTCGCCGTTTGCGTCGCCAAGGATAACAACAATTATCTCCTGTATACCGTCTGTTATTATAAAGCCTGTTCCGATTAAACCGTTATCTGGGACAGCCACACGATTTCTGTTTAGTATCGTTACATTCCCTTTAAACATAGACCTTAACGCCCCTGCATTGGTTCCTCCGGTTAATCCTCTCAGAAAACCGTTTTCCTCGTCTATTATGAGCCCATTTCCTTCATTCGGTTCAATCCCACTATATTCATTAAGGTCTTTTGTAAGGATTGCTAAACTGCCGTTTCCGTAAAATTCAATCAAATTGTAATTCAAACAAATGGTGCTTGCATGCGGCATATAAAAGATTATGCTATCCTCGACATCCGCTAAAACAGTAAATCCGATTTTTACAACGATAGAGCCGTCTTCTTTTGCTCGGGAGGCGTAATCGACTGTGGCGAGGGAAACATCGTATCTCGAACTATCCTCCTCAAGCTTGCACAAAACCTCCCATTTGGTTCTGTTTGGAGCGGTAACGAGAAAAGCTTCCATTTCGCTGTTCATATCTCCGTCATTTTTAACAATAGGTTCAACCAACGCTTTATCATAATATAAAAAGAAATGCACATAAACAAAACCATCATTACTCGTTACATTATTCAGAGTTACCGTTACCTCGATATTACCTCCCGGGATATACTTCTCGGGTGCTGTTACCGATAAGCTATATGCAGGATTTTCCACAGGTGTCCCCAAATAATCGGTAATTTCGTATTCGGTTATAACAGCAAGCCCTGCATTTCCATAATGCTTTTTAAGGTCGTAATCTGCACAGACAGTGCTCGCGTGAGGGACCTGAAAAACAATATCCCCCTTAGCAGTCGACTTTACTGTGAAAGCAACCCTGATAACAACCGAGCCGTTCGTTTTTGCATGGGAAGCCTTTTCGATGGTAAAAAAGGAAAGATCATACCTCGAGTAAGCCTCCTCAAGCTTGCACAAGCCCTCCCATTTTGTTTTATTCGGAGCCGTTATAAGAAAGTCGTCCATCGAACTGTTCATATCATCGTCATTTTTAACAACAGGCTCAACCTTACTGCTGTCATAAAAGAGGAGCAACTGAATCAGACCGAACCCGTCCTCGGATATTATATCGTTAAGGGTAAGGGTAACATTAACCGTGTCACCCGGTATATATTCGGAGGGAGCGGCAACCGAAATATTATATTTAGGATTTTCCACCGGTTTACCGAGTATATTGCCGTCAATAGTCTCGGAGGACAGGGTTATAACCGCACCTTTATCCATATTCTTTCCGCCGAGTATGGCGTCCTGCCATTCGCACATATTCGGTGCAATATTAAAATTCTCCTGATCTCCTATCGCATATGTAAGCCCAAACTGTGTGCCAGAGCCGATATTTGTCATACCGAGAGCCGCAAATGGAATTCTGACCTCATAGGTGGTGGTTTTAGCGGAGTTGTTTCGTTTTCCCATAAAATCCCACGAATCCACCGTAAGACCTTCACCGCCGACGGGCTTGCTCCACGCTACCTTGTAGCTTGAGCCGTCCGACATAACCGAGAGTCCCGCTTCAAGATAATTTCCCGACCATGCACCCGTCTGATAAACAACCTTTGATGCGTCCGGTGCTCCGGTACAGAGCATAAACTGCACGCAGGAGAACAGATACATATAGCCGAGGTCGGGTATACCATCGCCGTTGTGGTCGTAATTTATCGGAATCGGCCAATGACCGTCGGTATATACAACCCATGCCATATAAAGGCTGTCATTTGTCCAGGTCATATAAAAATCAGCATTTATACTCTTATCCATGTCAAAGCTCGAAATAAACTCGCTGTTGCTGTAATCAACGGAATGTATCTTTTCTCCGTATTCGCCGGCTTCTACAACACCGTTAATTACGGGAGCTGTAGTTGTTGTTTTTACGGTTACCCTCGCATTTGCGGGCGACGCGGCGGAGGGAACGGTAAATAACCCCGTAAACAGAATTAAGCATAAAAAAACAGAAACGATTTTTTTCATGAAGATAACTCCTTTGTAGGCTTTTTTAATGCTTGCAATTATTATAATTACCTTATAATCATAACACGCTTAAAACATATTGTCAATCATATTGTATACCGCAATATGAATAACAAGGAAAAAAACCCCGTATATATCCTCCGCCGAACAGAATGTTTACGGCGGTGGAAACGGGATTTTTCGGTCGAAATCTATAAAGTCGTTATTAACTAACGCATTTGGGAGAACTTTTGTGCCGTCTGCGTTATCTTCTGCTGCTCAACGGGCGTTGTCTGATACCAGCCCTTGTCGTTCATTTTTGTGAATATTTCATTTTGCATCTGCAAGGATTTGTTAAGTGCGCTGTCAAAAACATTACGCACATTGGTTGTCGTGGATTCGACCGTACCGTTATAAAACAATCCGCTCGTTGTCTTTACCGTAAAGAGAAGATTTTCCATCAAATTTTTATCATCCATAATAAAACCCCTTTCCTCCGAAACATAATTCGAACATTTCGGAAATATTGATACCACCCGACTTTTACTTAGCATTAGAGAGTGCGGTAGATTTCGTCAAAGATCTGAGTATGCCTTTGCTCGAGCTGACTTACAAAGTTCTTAAGAACGGGGTCCTGCAGCTTGTTTGCACAATCGGCACATTGGATCTTCATAAATTGCTCGTGATTTAGGGCATCCTCGATATAAAGTAATTCCTTTGGACTCATATTTATCACCTCCTTATTTTTATATGTTCAATATCTCTTTACAGCCAACCGTACATTATGATATAATATTATAAGAAGTTTTTCGGAGGAATTATATGAGTTCAAAAATGAAAACATTTATAGCATTATTGCTCGCCGCATTGATGATAGTACCCATATTGCTTGGCTTAATATTTTCAGGCAATAATGAACAGGCAGTAGCGCAGGATAATATTTTACAGGTTTATTTAAACGAAACCGATTACATGATGGAACAGTTTATAATAAAAAAGCTTAAACAGAAATATCCGAACACAAAGATTACTCTTACAATGAAACGCAACGGTGATAATGAGTCTTATTACAACAGCGTCAAGGAAGGTGTATATGATGTATTTTCCTCACCTGTAGGGTACTTTGATGCGATTGTGGAAGCGGGCGGGATCACTGCGATTGAGAGCTATTTAAATGCAGAAAAGTTCCAAAATATAGTTTGCGGCGGAGCTATTCAGGACTATGAGGATGGACATATATATACTATACCCTATGAACCCGCCAACTATACGGTAATTTATTACAACCGACAAATATTTGCCAAATACGGACTATCTGTTCCAAAGACCTCCGAGCAGTTCCTTGAGGTCTGCGAAACTCTCAAGAGCAACGGAATACCTGCACTTGCAACCAGCGCTTCCGAGTCATGGCAGAGTTGTATGCTTCTCGAAGCGTTCGCACTTACAGTAAACCCCGAGATAACCAAGGAAATTATGAGGGGCAAAGCGAGCTTCGGAGACGCTCCGTATGCGTGGGCGGCTCAGTTTATGGAAACGCTTGTAAAGAGCGTCTATATAGAACCAAAGTTCTTAAATCAAGGCTATGCCGCAAACAGCACCTCATTTGTAAAGGGTGAGGTCGCCATGCTTGCGGACGGCTCATGGTCGGTTGCCGACAAAGCGGCAAAAAGTGTAAACAAATCCGGTTGGTTCTTTGCTCCTGTTAAGGATGAATCCTATCTTAAAAATTATGGAATCTCGTCAGGTTCAAGCATGAAGATAGGCAATGGTCTCTTAATCTCGCATAAATGCAGCGATAAATCAACCGCTGTAAAGGTTGCTATTTGTATAGCCGCCGCTTATGCCGAATACAGGTATCAATACGGCGATACCACAGCTACTGTTTATAAAGCGGACGAATTGGGTTGGGAGATACAATCGGTAACCCCTTATTTTGGAATAAAGGAATATATGAGCGAAACGCAGAAAATTGAATATATGTACCCTTATTTACAAGACCTGTCCAACGCCGGGAATGACATTTGCGTTGCTTTATCTCAGCTGTTAAAAGGGCAGATCGGTGCGGCGGCCTTCACCGAAAAAGCATCGGCGTTCGACGGTAGCGGTAGAAAAGTTTATTAAGGGGGCAGTGGGAAGTTTATGAAGTAAACTTTTTAATGCAATATGCGGTTTATGACTGCATTTTGTAAGGTGTTCTCAGACACCGCAGCCATTTATCCGGCGACAAATGGCTATATTATTGTATTTTGTATCGCCGGGGAAATGGGAATTAATTTGAAAAATAGAGTGTTTTTAATTATATTATTGGTGATTATATTTATAAGTATAACCGCTTGTTTTAATACTCCTGATGATAACATAGAAATAACATCCGACGAGAGTGAGGAGCCTATTGTACTCGGCCCTTACGAGCCTTATGGAACCTATCAGAACGGCGTCATAACAACAAAAGAACTATTTTACAGTCAGGATGTTAAGTTAATCGAGGATAGCGGAGATGGGAATGTGCTGTATACCGATTACCCTAACGGATTTAAAATAACTCTACCTGCAGAGGCACGCCTTGAACCGGATTTTTCTATTTCACAGGCATCGGTCAGCTTTAAGAGCGATGAAGTAAAAATACGCATTTCCAAGGAATATACGGGATATAACTTTGTAGAGTTTATGGAGGATTATAATTGCAAATACCTTGAGAGTGATGATTATCTTCAAAATAACAATATGAGAGAGCTTAGAGATATCTATTGCAAGAAATATAACCTGACACAGCATACCTATAATAATATTAAATATGACGGTTACGGCAGAGTGGGTACTTATTTTTCAAAGTTTAATTTTATAAAACGCACAATAACTTTGGGAAGCACAGAGACCATGGGCTGTTATGGTCATGTAAATATTTCTATTGGCAACGGTACTTTTTTCTCTATTTTATTTAATGTAACCGATTTTGATAAATATAATTTACTTATCCAAAGCGTACTTGACAGCTTTTGTGTTATCAGTGTAAAAGGCATTAACATCGGTAATGGCGTTTACTCTCCAACTCTTCCTGAATGGAATACGGAAACAGCGGCTCTGTATGAAAGGCTGCGTAAACAGGAGGGCATTGCATGGGGGTTGTTTTCGCCATACTCGGAGCAGGATTATTTTCATGTGAATGAAATAGAGGAGAATGTTGATTACAGATTTCCCGTTATTATGTTCTACCGTGAGATGACTGCCGATTTTCCGATGGAGGAATTAAAAAGAGCATATGAGGAGAGAGGGCAGATAGCGGAGCTCACCCTCCATCTGCTATCTGGCGGAAACGGTGATGATGATAATAGGAACAATACATATGGTATTCTCGACGGTAAATATGACAGTAATATCAAGAAGTGGGCTAAAGGATTAAAGGATTTCGATCATCCTGTACTGCTTCGATGTTCTAACGAGATGAATACCACCTGGTGCAAATATTCCGGAATACTTCTTATGAACGACCCCGACCTGTATGTCAGGTTATGGCGGCATGTTTACGATATATTTGAGCAGGAGGGTGTAAAGAATGCGATTTGGGTCTTTAATCCGTTTGATAACGATTTCCCGCCTGTTAATTGGAATAATATGATAGCATATTATCCGGGAGACAAGTATGTGCAGATGATTGGGCTGACCGCTTATTCAGCGGGAGATTATTATCAGTACGAGGATTTCCGAACCTTTTTGGGTTGTTATGAGCCTCTTGTGGAAAAGAACAGAAAATACTTCTCGGAGTTTCCATGGGTTATCGGTGAATTTGGCTGCAGCTCGGTTGGCGGTGATAAGGAGCAATGGATAAAGGATATGTTCACCTACCTGCCGAATTATCCGGAAATTAAGGTTGCCGTGTGGTACAGCTATGCTGATTATGATACTCGTTATGACCGCACCAAAATTCCCGCCCGACCATTATGGCTGGAGGAACGGGAGGAATATTTACAAGCGTTTGCCAATGGAGTTAAGCGAGGGTGGGCAATAAACAGCTTGTTAAAATAGTGAGTTGTTTGAATAAATCGGAGGGAAGATAAGCATGGGTGAATATAAAATCGAAAGGGTTGTTGTAGGACAGCTGCATACAAATTGTTATATTATAAAGGATATGGACAGCCGTGACGCTGTCGTTATCGATCCGGGCGGTGAGATGACGGTTATAAAGGATGCGCTGCACAGGATGAATGCGACCTGTCGTGTAATATTGCTCACTCATGGGCATTTTGACCACATACTTGCGGTCGGCGATTTAAAGACGGCACGGACGGTTGTATGTATACACAAGGATGACGCTCATTATTTAACCGAGCGGGATATGTTTTCGGCTATAATTTCGTACGACCCAAGACCTTTTGAGCCGGCGGACTTTCTGTTTGAAAAAGAGGGGAAATACAAGGTCGACAGCTTTCAATTTTATGTAATCCCCACTCCGGGGCATACGAAGGGCAGTGTATGCTATGTTTTTGACGATATAATGTTCAGCGGCGATACTCTTTTCAGAGGAAGCGTAGGGACCATCGATTTTGACGGAGACGGCGCCGATATGGAAAACACGCTTAGGATGCTCTATAACCTTCCGGGCGATTATGCGGTATATCCCGGACATGAGGGAAAAACAACATTATCCGATGAAAAAGCGCACAATCCGTTCTTTTCTAAGTATCGCAACAGGTAAATATTGCAGGTTAAATAAAAAAATTAAATATTTGTATTGCTTTGCACCAAAAGTCCGCTTTCAATCGAGTTATGAGTTAAGGGAGAAAGTCAATGGAAAGAGAAACTGTCAGCATAGAACCTTCAAATGAGCTTTTCAGACAGCGGGTACAAAGTTTCGGGGATACCGTATTTAAGGTTGCGTTTAACCGCTTGCAGAACTTCTCGGATGCCGAGGATATTACGCAGGAGGTCTTTATTGCTCTCTACACAACAAAAAGTGTTTTTGAGAGCGATGAGCATTTAAAAGCGTGGCTTATCAGGGTTGCGATAAACAAGTGCAAGGACCTGAGGAAATCCTTCTGGAACACCCGTACCGAGTCTCTTACCGATCAGGTGGCCTATTCCCTTGATCAGACGGACAACACCGTTTTGTCTGAGCTTAAGAAGCTCTCACCAGTTTACAGGGATTCGATTTATCTTTACTACTATGAGGGTTATAAGATAAACGAAATTGCCGAAATAACAGGGGTTAGCATAAACACAGCTTCCTCCCGCTTAAAAAGAGCAAGGAAGAAGCTGGGACTTATTTTGGAAGGAGCAAAAGCAATATGAACGAAAATGATTACAAAAACACCCTAAGCAAAATATCCATATCAAATGGAAAAAAGAACGATATTGCAAACAATATTATTATATCAAACAGTTCTTTGCAAACAAATAAATACCGTCCGAGGGGAAAGCAGGCCGCTATTCTGGTTATGTCGATGCTTGCGGTTTACGCTGTTGTGTTTACCTCAGTATTTATGTTTACAAATAATAACGAGCAGCCCATTCCTCCAAACAGCATTGATACAACATCAAAAACTCCGGGGCAGGCACAAAGCGACAGCTCATATATCGACGAAACCTCGGATATTTTATCCGCCGAAAGTGAAGATAACAGCTCAGAACCGGAGGTTTTACTGACTCTTCGGGATTTATATGATACTTCAGTTTATCATTCTCCCAAGACTTATGTCGTTACCTCACTTGAGCAGCTTGAGGCACTTGATCGGGACAACTTAAATAAAAACGCATCAGGCAGCTTTTCCGAAGCAGATTTATCTGTCTATGATGACGAGTATTTCACCTCCGGCAAATATCTGATTATCACATATTTCAAAACCACCAGCATTTCTTTTCGTTATGAGTTGAAGTCGAAGCTGAGAGGCAATGAATTGGTGCTTGTTATGATACCTGAATATACAAGTCATTATTTATGGGCGCTTGGTTTTAATTGCTATATCACTGAGGTGGACGGAGTTTATAACGGACAGGAAATAATATATGTAGGTGCATTTAATCTATTGTATTTATATGATTCTTCTACTTTTTCCCCTGCGACTTATGTCATAACCTCACCCATTCAGCTTGAGGTACTTGATCGGGACAACTTAAATTATGGGGGCGTATCCGGCAGCTTTTTCGATGCGGATTTATCTGTATACGATGACGAGTATTTCGCCTCCGGAAAATATTTGATTATAACTCATTTTTTAAGCAGCAGCAGTTCCTACCGTTATAAGGTGGAAGCCGAGATTGCAGAACAACTGACTCTATCCGTAATAAATATTAAGCATATCTATGCTGCACATACCGCCGAAGAAGGTTTTAATTGTTATATCACAGAAGTAGACGGTGTATACAGCGGGCAGGAAATTAACTACAAAAGCTCGGAATTAGGAGTAATGCGCCTTCGGGCTTTATATGACAACTCAACTTTTTCCCCTGCGGCTTATGTCATAACCTCACCCATTCAGCTTGAGGAGCTTGGTCGGGATAATTTCAATTATGCGAGCGTATCCGGCAGCTTTTTCGAAGCGGATTTATCTGTTTATGACGACGAGTATTTTGCCTCCAGCAAATATCTGATTATCACACATTTTACCAGCAGAAGCGGTTCCTTCCGTTATGAGGTGGACGGGGAGTTAAAGTCGACCGACGGGCTGTTAATTTCAGTTAGGCGTACATCACCGACTCTTGAGGAACTTAAAAGCGGACTTGCATATACCGATGACATAGGATTTAATTGTTTTATTACCGAGGTTGAGGGCAGCTACACGGGACAGGAAATTACATACCATTACACGGAGAATTAAAAATGATGCCCGCCTTAACCAAGGCGGGTTCTCACATTAAAGAAGTAATTCAAGCGTGCGTTTCTGCTCCCGCATACCCAATTTTTCGTAAAAGAACCGGGCGTTATCATTACCCGTCCACACATTTAAGGTAATGTTATAGCAGCCCTGCGTTTTGGCGAATTCACGGGCATGGTGAAACAAAACCCTGCCTATGTTCAGACCTCTTTTATCGGCATCAACGCACAGGTCGTCAATATACAGCGTTCTGTTGTCCTGCATAATGTTATGATTTTTATATTCGTTCAGCATACAGAATATGTACCCAAGAACCGTGTCATTTCCGTCCGTAGCGACAAAAATGACCGTTTTTTTATCCCTCAACAACTTGCATAAATCCGCTTTGTCATACTTTTTTGAGCCTGCTCTGAACAAGTCGGGGCGGGCATTATTGTGTATCTCTGCGACCTGCTCAAGCAGAGTAATTATTCGAGGAATATCCTTTTCTACAGCAAATCTTACCTCAATATCCATTTTTCGGCTCCTCATATTATATTATTACTTTGAATAACTGTATTTATTAAAGGACCACAAACCGGCACATATTGCGGTTATACACATATGTAAGTTATAGGGAACATACTCGCCGACACTTAACGCAAATTGTAAAAGCATTATAAAAATCAAAATGGATAAGATGGTTGCAAATAAAACTATATAATAAGACATTTTTAAATATAAAATATTCTTGTGGATTAATTTATAAAAAATAGGGATTAGAACCGCTGCCGCTATACTCCGGACAAATGCGGAGCTTAATACCCATAATTTATCTGCAGACGGCAAAGGGTTATTTAAATAATATAATAAACTTACCAAAATTAAAACAGAGACGGATAAAAAGTAAATCAAACACCTTTTTTTAATTAGGTAATCTATGTAAAACGCTTTCTTAAACCGAAACTCATCGCTTGCTTTGTTATCAATAAGCACATTATAGGCATCCTCAAAATCAACATCCAATAGATCGCAGAGCTTATAGATATTTATTATGCTCGGTTTTTTTGTACCGTTTTCCCATTTAGCAACAACCCTTTTCGGCACACCCATTAACTTAGCGAGGTCGCTTTGCTTGATTTTTTTATTTGCCCTATGTTCCGATAAATACTTGCCGAAATCATTATTTTTCATAACGCCTCCGTGTAGATTATACAATTTACTTATAATATACCTTTACATTGCATAAACGCTTTAGCGAAGAAATTTCTAAAGCCTTCAGCCATAACGGAGGAGCGGTTTTCTTCCATATCATAATAATATTTCCCGCTCTCTATGTGTACCGTGAGACTGTCTAAAGGGAAACCTACCCGTCTTTTTGGATGAGGTTTTGCGGTGATGATAAACCTATTACCCGATATATCGTCACCCATATGCTTGAAAATTAAGCTCTCGTTAAAAATCAGGCAAATTGCGTTTTTATATTGCGCAAAGCACTGACCACCCATATTTTGAGCAAGAGAAGAATAATATGTAATCATTCCATCGTCATTAAGATAATTACCGCCGATATTTCTGACATGAACACCCGGCTGCAAGGAATCCTCCAACCCCTCGATATATAAACCCGAATCACAGGAAAATACAGGGACTTTAAACGAATTATAATATGCCATTGCTTTAATGTATGCGTTTTCCAGAGGGTCATTGCCCGTTTCGTCAACCTTTGGAACGACCGTGTTTAGGTCATCAAGCCCGATAATTTTTATGTCCGTATTTTCCAGCATACTATTCATATGTTCCACTTTTGCTTGGTTTCCTGTGCCGTATAATAAGGTCATTTTGCCACTCCTTAGACGAAAAACAATAATTATTCAATATATGTTGACTTGCACACTTGACAAGCATTTTTGTGTACACAAATAACATTACCGCATTTTAAACAAATCCAACGCTTTTCTTCTTGATTCAAAAGCGAATTAATGCCGTGGTTCTTAATAATTTCAAGATTTTCAAGCATGCTCATATGATATTTTGTTCGATATCGCTTATCTAAATCCTTAAGCCTGCGGCAAGGATATTTTTCGCATTCATAACAGAATCCGGAAACATTATTTTTAATTACAGGACAATTTCTTATAATGCATCGAATACAACTATTGGGAACGAACTCGTTATTGCTGCGGCAACCCTTGCACTTGTTCTTCTCTCTTTGGTATGCATAACAAAGTTTGCAATTCATACCACAAGGGGCGATAAGATTTTCTGTCATTTCTTGCATCTTTTTATCTCCTATCCGTAATTAGAAAGACCTAAAAATTCACGCAGATAAATTTTCATTACATTAGCATGTGTCAGCCATATAAAATGAGCCGCACCCTCAATGATAACCAGCTTGGCACGGGGCATTAAGGAATGTATTTGCAAAGAGGGCCAATTAGGGCGTATATCATTTGAAGCGCACATTGTTTAAAATTTCGAATGATTTATCATAGTTCAGCTTACAGTATGCGATTTCGGCAGCAGTAAACATGATGATTGTTAATGTATTAGGGTGAAAAAGAGCAGGGTGTACAAAAATTACAATGTTGGGTGCTTTGTATATAAGAAGATTTTTAATTTTACTTCATAAGCTTATGAAGTGAATTATTCTTAACCACATTGAATTTTAAATAAAAGATTCGTATAAGCAGTGATATTAGAGTGGATATCGAGCCGAATATAAGCAATAAATCTAATCTCAATCTATTTTCAAAGCTAAACCGATATCTAACTCCTTCTGAAATTTGCGAAACATCAATTGAAGAAAACAAAGTGCCGTCTTTATACATCCAAAATAAAACTGCAAATAAAGCCAATATTAAAACAATAACAATTGCAAATATTATGTCTATTTTAATGTTATTTTTAGGAATTAGTATAGATAGCGCGGGTGAAAGGATTATGGCTGCGAAAAAAATATCAGAATATCCTTCCTTTACCCCAGAGTAAAATGTAATATATAACCATAACACAGCCAATATCACTACAATAAAAATAATATTACCCTTATACATCAATATTTTCTTGCCCATAATAAATCCTTCTTTCTATCAAATATAATTTTATACATATAACATCATGATTATAGAATCATGTCATGAAGATTTTGTTCGAGAATGATTAAAATTGCAATAAATTTTTAGATATACGATTATATCACATATCAGTTTGCAAAATCAAGTTTATTTATATAAATATATTTCTGTTGGTTGTTATGGTACAATAGATGGGTGACAGATAAAAAAGAAAAATAGCTACCGAAATGATATAATGTTGATAACTACAACAACAAAGTATCAAAAAGGAGCTATTTTCAATGAACAGTATATTATTCGCTTCACTATTCCCACTTGAACAATCTGATTGCAACAAATGAACAGATTAACGCAATTGCAACCATTGCGAGGATAGACAGCAGGACATTATCCATCGGCAAGCCCAAGGTAGCGGATTTTAGTATTTTGATTCCTTGTGTCAGCGGCAAGATATCCACAACATTCTGCATGGCTTTCGGCATGATCTCATAAGGAACGGTTGCTCCTGAAAAAATCAGCATTGGAAAATACAATACGCTTGCGAGAATGCCTGCGATCTTCGAATTTTTTGCAATACCGCCCACCATCATGCCAATGCTGAACATTGAAACCATTACCAAAATCCAGCCTAAGATAAATTGCAAGATACTTCCCTGCATTTTAAAACCGAAGAACAGCACTGCCACCGCAAGAAGTGTCAAAAGAGAAATTAAAGCATACAGAAAATAGATTGTCACTTCAACAATTAGAATTGTAACAGGGCTTATCGGGGTAACCTTGAACCTTTTTAGAATCTGCTTGCTTCTATAATCTGACACAACAAGTGGCAGTCCCATCACTCCGCCTGCGCAAATCGCAATGCTTGCCAACGCACCAAAGGATTGCTGAATAAAAGTATAGCTTGCGCCCTCAAATGCAGGCTTGATTCCATAAATAATGCCGAGCACAACAAGAACGATGATAGGCATAATAACTGCAAAAATTAACATATCCATTCCGCGCAGGGAGAGCTTCAGTTCCGTTTTAAGTATAGTTCTATATGACTTCATTTTGTGTTACCTCCTCATCCGTATACCAAAGATACGCGTCCTCAAATTTGTCGTGAGGACTTTTGCTGATTGCCTCAGGCACCGTTCCATAAAATACCGATTTGCCCATTTTTAAAATGCAAATCTCATCGCACAAGATTTCCACCTCGTCCATGTAATGCGAAGTGAGCAGAATGGTAAGCCCGTTCGCCTTGAGTTTTGAGAGTATCTGCCAGACATCCCGTCTGGCTCTTGCATCAAGACCTGTAGTAAGTTCATCTAAAAACACCACTTGCGGGCTTGGTATTAAGGCAAGTACAATAAACAGGCGCTGTTTTTGTCCACAGGAAAGCTCCTTCACATGGGTATTTATCTTGTCTGCAACACCAAATTTTTTTAGAAGACTTTTGTAATCCACCGGTTTTTTGTAAAGAGAGGCGGTTACCTCACACAGTTCACCGACTTTGATATTTTCTTGATAATGCGTTTCCTGGAACTGTACGCCCACTTGCCCAAAAAGCTCCTTGCGATTGGTAGTCGGGTTCATTCCTAATACAGAAACGACTCCACTGTCTGCTTTTTTTGTGCCTAAAACACAGTCAATGGTTGTGCTCTTTCCTGCGCCGTTTGCCCCAAGCAATCCGAATACTTTGCCTCTCTTTACAGAAAAACTGAAATCATCAACTGCTTTTAGATTTCCGTAAGATTTAGACAGATGTTCTACCTTGATTACATCTTCCATTATCAATTCCTCCTTTTGTTTGATATAAAAAGTATAACACCAAACAAAAGTCTGGTGTTATAGTGGAGGGTTTGAATATTTACTTCTCATTTCACGAAGCAAATCTATGATTATCTCGGCATTTTCTTTAGCGATATTAAGGGATACTATTAATTGATCACAAACGGATACGATATTCTCTCTTGCGTTTGGTGTATTCAACAATTGATCGATGTTGGCTTCAGGATTATGGGTTAAAGAGTTTATCATTCTCAAAATTGCGGAAAGAGAGTAATTGGCGCACCGAAGTGATTTGATGATTTTTAACTCTTGTATATCCTTATTGCTGTAAACACGATAACTGTTTTCACTGCGTTTGACCTTAAGCAGTCCATTCATTTCCCAATTGCGAAGTGTGTCCATGGTGATACCCAAAGCGCTTGATACTTCTTTACGTTTCAAGAACACTGTATTTTCTTGAGCAAATCTTTGCAATAATATTTTAGTTATATCAACCGCTTCATTCGCATTTGTAATTTCTCCGCTGACAGTTTGAATATACCGATGTGTTAATTTAATTGCTTCATCGTATTGCTTGTCTGCAGATAATTTTACGACATCTATAATGTTATTTCTAAGTCCGTTTTGTAATACCTCAATTTGGAATGCGGTGCGGGCTAATCTGAATTGATCGACATGAATATCTGTAAAAATCCTATAGCCATTTGGTCTTCGTAAAGGTTTCGGAATAAGTTCCAAATCCTCATACATTCGCACTGTGTTTGGATGAATGCCGATTATCTTTGCAATTTGACTTGTTGTATATGTGTTTTCTATAATATCACCAACTTTTAAAACATAGTTTGTTTAATAATCTATATTCCAATTTACTAGTTAACCTATTGCACAACCAACTCAACCAAAATAATTAATTTCATCCAACCTGCCCTGTAAACCTTAGAATTTTAAAAACATTTAATTTGCTCTGTACGCAACCTCTGACATCTAATCTGCTCTGTACCGAACACCTGACATCCAATCTGCTCTGTACACTTTAAAATTAAGCCTTTGGACCTGTTACCTTGAACCGATTTTTTTGCGATTTTAGAGCAGCCACTTTTTACATTAAAACTCCGAAAAGTCTTTATTTAATGGATTTTTTACACACTCACTTATCAACCCTTGACATCAATACCACGCACTCAACGTGAAGTTTTTAGGCTATTTCACACTTTCCTAAAAATACAATAAAAATGCTGTGTTTATGCTGGATTGACATCTATCCTGTTCTCTCAAGAAATAATTCTCGATTAGGCTATTTTATGTTTTCACTTCTTTGAACTGTATTTTTTGTTTTTTCTACGGCTGCAATCCTCGCCCTCTATAACATTACTTCGGTGCTGTTTTTCGATCTGCACAGCTTGATACATTTCTTTGGATATGATCGCTGGATTATTACCCTCGGCAAAATAACATAAATCATGTTTTCCATTATCCAATAACCGAACATTTCCTACGTATTTTTCATTACTGAGCATTACGTCAATTGTCCGCTTGCACCATTTGTCTCTGTCGGTAGGAGATTTTATTTCAAGTCGTTCCAGTTCTTTCACAATACCTAAAACACTCTTACCCTGAAGATAGAGGTTAAATATCAAGCGGACATTTTTTGCTTCTTTATCATCGATATCCAGATTACCATCTGCATCATTAAAATATCCATAGCATTTTCTTTTATATAGCTTTGAAGTACCTTGTGCAGCACGTTGTTTTATACCCCATTTTATATTGTCGCTGCGTGATTCATTCTCTGCCTATGCAATTGACTCTATTATTGAGATCATAAGGTCATTATCTGTATCAGCTGTATCAAGTACTTCCTGTTCAAATATAACACGAACGCCGAGAATCCTTAGCTGGTTCAATGCATCAAGAATCTCTACCGTATCTCGGCCAAACCTGCTAATACTCTTGGTTAAGATAATCTCTATATCACGTGACTTACAATCCTGCAGCATACGAGAAAACTCTTTACGAGAAGAACCTGTCTTGCTTGAAGCAATATCTATATACACATCTACTAACAACCATTTGGGGTTAGCTGCTGTTAATCTTGTTAGCGCTGATACTTGAGCGGCAAGACTTTTCAGCTGATCAGCACTGTTTGTACTCACACGGCAGTAAATACCTACACGCTTTTCACGCTTTTGTGGCAATGGTGGTATGAAATGAATTGTTTTATTATCAGCCACGACAACACCTCCTTAATTACGGTTTCTTTGACAAATTGCAATTTGTCTGCTTCATATGATGCTCATTTTGTTCCTATGAACAATAGATGGTTGCTATGTCCAAGAAGCTCAGGCTTTTCGCAACAATAGAAATGATATTTTAAATATTGATTATAACTATATTCGTCCATTGCATTGATTTTTTCAGCGAGTAATTCACTCATACCATCAGATGCAATTTCTTTTTCAATTGTTATTTTTCCATCAACAAGCATTTGTCTACATTGCTCTACCGTGAAAAACACAAACGGAAAATCTTCTAATTTAAATGTGTCGTGGTTATATTCATTTCCATTGAAAAAGTTTTGATTATAACAGATCTCTGTAATAATTACCATGTCGTTTGAAATAAATGCAAAGAATATAACACCATTATCTTTACATACTCGTTTTGCTTCAGCAATACATTTTTGGCGATCAGCTTCATTATGTAAATGATATAAGGGACCAAATAATAAGACAATATCAAAGGACTTATCGGGATATGGTGATAAATCCATTGCATTCCCTTGTTTTAGATTTATCGAATGCTTACTTGTAATCTTTTTCCTAAATGCTTGAATATTATTATCTGCAAGTTCAATCGCACTTACTTTATATCCTTTTTCTGCAAAATAAAGACTATATTCACCCGCACCTGCACCAATATCTAAAATCCTATCATTTGGTTTCAAATATTTTTCTATATATTTAACTGTTGTTAAAAATTCAACTCGAGCAGATTTAGAACGATTCAATCTTAAATCCTCATTGAAAATTTCATAGGTTTTTGATATTTGTTCAATCTCGTCGTTTATTTCACGAAGTTTATTAAAATCCATAATTGTTCCCTCCACAAGCTAATATAAATAATCTGCATTAACATGAGTTCATATTTCCATTTAACATCATGGCTAATAAACATGAAGACATATTTCGTCTATGTTGATTAGCCTATTTCACAAATTATTATCCAAACATCCAACCTGCTCTGTCAACCTCGGAAAATCTGAAAAACATCTAAATCGACCTCTCGTAAACCCCTGACATCTAACCTGACCACTCGTTAGACACTGACATCTAAATCGCTCTGTCACAAGGAAATTTGCTTGTTTTGACCTGTTCCCTCGAAGCAAAAATCAGGCAATTTCTAAGTGGTGGTTTTTGTGGCAAGAACCTTGAAATGCTCTTATATCAAGCCCTTTTTCACAGCTTATTCTAGACCCTTGACATCAATACGACACACTCAACGTGTGAAACTTAGGCTATTTCATTCTTTTCCTAAAAATACGCAATTGTTATTGTATATAAGCCTATCTCTGCTATATAATATACACCATCGGAAGGTAAATTTGAATAGGCTATTTTGAAATTATCGGAGGAAATGTGTGTGGGAGCCAAAAGTATCAGAAAAATAGATGCTTATGAAAAAGCCATCAAAAATGCTGCCATATACTGCCGTGTCAGCAGCGGAAAGGCAAGGCAGCTCAACAGCCTAACGACACAGATATCTGCGCTGACGAGAATGGTTTATTACATACCAAGTTGTAGACTTAAGGATATTTATGTCGATATTGCTTCCGGCAAGAACGCCACAGGGCGCAAAGAATACCAGCGAATGCTGCGAGACTGCCGCCGTGGGGAAATTGATGTCATCTATGTAAAAAGTGTAAGTCGGTTTGGCAGAGATACGGTTGACGCACTATCTGCATTTAATGAAATACGTCCTTTGGGTGTTCGTATTATATTTCAGGAGGAGGGGATTGATTCCGATAACCTTGAAGCTTCTCTGATGCTATCTGTTGCTACATCTCTTGCCCAGGCAGAAAATGAATCACGCAGTGAGAATATCAATATGGGAATCCAGTTCGGAGCTATGTCGGGGACATCAAAGCTTTACTCAAAAAAGTGCTTTGGCTACGACCATGACAAAGACGGCAATCTGGTCATCAAGGAGCCAGAAGCATCAGCTGTTCGGTTGATTTTTGAAAACTATCTGGCAGGATACAGCATTTTAGGCCTGCGTAAGCTATTATTTAAAAAAGGAATCAACTCTCCGACAAACAAAATATTATGGTGCAAACAGTCCATCGAGATGATTCTAAATAATTATAAATATACCGGAAACTCTATAATACTTGACCCTGAGAAAACTCAAAGTGGCAGAGATGGTTATTGCGTTCATGATCATCATCCGGCTGTTATCAGCACAGAAATGTTTGAAGCCGTACAAATAGAGAGGGTCTCCCGTAGCAACGTTATTCAAACAGAGACTGGGAAGACCCGAAAATCCACGAAGTACAGTTCTAAAAGGAAGTATAAGGTAAAAACAAATAGGCACTCTATGGTATGATATCTCTGGCGTAGATGCCTTACTTTTTTTGGACCTATGCTTATTTCTGATCATATTGTTATAATTGCATTTTGACACCATGTAAACAATACATCAAATGCATACTTAAAATCATACTCCTTGTTGTCTTTTAGCTTTATTGCCATTTCCATTACTTCTTTGTCATTATTTTTTAGATGTTTGATGAGCTCTCTCTTCGTAGTCATGAAGATTCCGCTGTCAATATAATACATATTTTGAATAATAAAAAATGCTGATTTATAAGTAAGCGGTAACCGAACAATATTTTTTTCTCTATCAGAATGGATATAACGATGACATAGTTCATGAAACAGGTTGCCCAAACTAAGTTTTATAAAATTCTTCTCATCTTCAACCGTATATGTAGGAACGAAATCAGCAAGTTTTCCGTATAAATCCTTTGTTGTGTGTAAAAGCTGACATACTTCAAGCGGATTCCAGTTTGCCATTTCCGATTTTCCACAAATAAATCCACATGATTTCTCAAAATATCCAATAGATATAAGAATATTTTTGTAATCATCCAAATCATGGACTGTCATCTTATCAATGATTACCATGATATCAATATCGCTATTTTCTTTGGCTTCGTTTCTAAAATAGCTACCCTGTAAACCGACATAAAGAAGTCTTTTACAAAATTTATCTTGTAATAATCTTAACAGATCATTTAAATACTTCTCTAATCCAAACATTCAGGATCACCTGCCTCTTCGTTCCCCAGATAGACCCGGTATGGCTTACCTTCGTAATAGTTCATTATTTGCCGTCTGAGCTTTGATGGGTATAAAGGTTGGATATTAAGCGTTGATATGTCTAACCAGTCATAACCTATCTGGTTTGTGTCCCCGTGAAGTGTGGCATTTGGAATGTCACCTATATACTCACAAAGAAAGACCAAATCAACTCTGTGAAATTTCTCTCCATGCAATCCTTCAACTACAAAGAGCAGTTCTTTACATTCTGTTAGAATACCCATTTCCTCTGCAACTTCACGACAAGCCGCAGATGACAACAATTCTTCAGCTTCCTGTCCTCCACCTGGCATGATATACCATTCACCATCAGAATCCTTCAATTTAATGGCTAACATTTTCCCATCTTTAATTACAAGAGCCTTGGCAGAATTTCGTATGTTTCTTCCCATAATATCACCTCGCAAAACTAATATAAATTCCATTATTAACTTAGATTTTCCACTACAAATCAACTCGATTTTTTGTCAACATCCAACCTGACCACTCAACCCCGGCAAAATCAAAAAACATCCAAATCGAACACTCGCAAACCACTGACATCTATCCTGACCACTCGCCAAACACCAATATCTAAATCGACCACTCGCGATCAATATCAGCCTTTTGGATATGTTCCCGCAAAGCAAAAAATACGCATTTTTCATGCTCCGATTTCCGACCCTAAAAACACACAAAAGGCTTATATACTGCCTTTCCAGACCTACTATCCCTCAACCCTTGTTATCAATACTACCGTCTCAACGTGTCCCGTTCGGGGGAACAGGTCAAACGGGGTAGCTTCAATAGGCGTATATCCTTTTTCCATAAAAAGAGCGGTGTCACGGGCGAGTGTAGCGGGGTTGCAGGAGATATAGACGACTCGTTTGGGGGCCGTCGCCGTTATATCTGCAATCAACTCGGGTGTAAGCCCTTTACGGGGAGGGTCTACTACTATAACGGAAGGACTGCCGAAACGCTTTTTGCATTCCGTAATGCCGATTTTGGCGTCCCCACAGACAAAAAGAGTGTTTTTTTCGCTCCTGCCGTTGGCAAACGCATTGTTTTTTGCGTTTTCCGCCGCTTCCCTTACTATTTCTACTCCGCAGAGCTTGTTCTCATTCCCTGCTATGCACAATCCGATTGTGCCCGCGCCGCAGTACAGGTCAAGCAGAATATCATCCTTTTCGAGAGCGGCATATTCTGCCGCCTTTTCATACAATTTCTCCGCCGCCTCGCTGTTTACCTGAAAAAATGAGGACGGAGAGAGCGAAAAATGTTTTCCGCACAGAGTGTCGGTCAAATAAGGCTCACCGCTTATTAAAATATTCCGCTCGCCTAAAATAACATTGCTTCTCTTCTTGTTTATGTTTATGAAGAAGCTCCTTATACAAGGAAAATCATCACGAATTCTATCGGCGATACTCCTTGCATCGGGCAGCATATCGGCGTTGATAACAACGCAGACGCTAATGTCGCCGGCTCTTGTTTTCCTAAGATATATATGCTTCAGCAGACCCTTTCCGCTTTCCTCGTTATAAGCGGAAAAGATCTTTTCCGTAAAAATACCGGTAAGCCTGTCAGCGATATCGTAAAAAATACCATCCTGTAAAAGACAGCCGTTATGAGGGATCACCCTATGAGAATGACGGGCATAATAGCCGAAAACAGGAGTGCCGTCGGTGCAAGTGATTGGATACTGCACCTTGTTGCGGTAACGCTCGCTGTTTACCGAAACTAAGGGATTTACCTTTACCTGCGTACCTGCGATACGCAAAAAAGCGTTGCGTACCATATCCTCCTTGAGCTTTTTCTCCTTTTCATAGGTAATATGACCATAGGAGCAGCCGCCGCACCTGTTGTAGACGGCACAAAGCGGTTCGATGCGATCGGGTGAAGGGGTTATCAGCCGCTCCAAACGCGCGACAAGATAGCCCGAGCTCTCCTTAATAACCTTGACCTCGCAGGTGTCCCCCGGAGCGGTCAACGGAACAAAAACAACCCTGCCCGTATCCGTTCTGCCTACACCGTTGCCGTCGGGATTGAGGTCTGTTATATTTATTTGTAAAACGGAATTTTTTTCGCTCATCTGTGTTCCTTTATCCGGTAAAATATGGTAGTATATGTTGGGGTGACGATAATGAAAAATAAAAAAATTCTCCTATTCGCACTTGTATCGGTGCTGATTATCTCTGTATTATCCTCCTGCGGAAGAGCGGATATTACACACGAGAGCGATTCCTACATATCATCATTTACCGTTTCCGGCAACGATTCCTCGGAGAGCATAAAAACCGAGGGTATGTTAGAGGTATGCTTTTTGGATGTGGGGCAGGGTGACTGTATTCTCATAACCACGCATATGGGAGCAAACATACTTATTGACAGCGGCACTCTCTCCTCAAAGAAAATAGTGATGGATTTCTTAGATAAAAGGGGAGTAACGGAACTTGAATATGTTTTTTTAACCCATCCGCATGCCGACCATATCGGAGCTGCGGACGAGATTATAAAAAATATAAGCGTAAAAAACCTGTATATGACTAACGCAGTTACAACAACGCAGGTATATAACCGGTTGCTGGATGCGCTTGAGGAAAAGACCGATATAAATGTCGTACAGGCAATGGCGGGGCAGAGGATTATACATTACGGATTGTTGTTTGAGATACTCTCGCCAAAAAGAGACAGCTATACCAGCTTGAATCATTACAGTATTGTTATTAAAATGACATATGGCGACAAAAGCTTTTTATTTACCGGAGACGCCGAGGATATAAACGAACAGGAGATGCTTGATGCGGGCGACAATCTTGACGCGGATGTGTTAAAGGTCGGGCACCACGGTTCGGTGAGCTCGACCTTATCAGAGTTTTTATCGGCGGTTTCACCGGAAATTGCGGTCATATGCTGCGGAGCGAATAACAGCTACGGTCATCCGCATAAGGAAACAACGGATAAGCTTGCGGATATTACAACCTTCCGCACGGATTTAAACGGAACAATCAGCGTTTTTTGTAACGGTTATGAGCTTTTTGTAACAGCTTCAAGGTAAGGGGTTCTTTTTCCTTTATCATACCGTAAGGTGTTTTTCTTGTGAGCTTATCAATTAAAGGGGTCAGAAGATTCATTGCCAAGATCGCAACATATACACCTTCAAAGTGCGAAAAAGAATATCTGATAACAACGGTTAATATTCCGCAGCCTACTCCGAAGATGACCTTGCCCTTGCTCTGTCTCGGTGTTGTAGTAAAATCGTTACAGGCAAAAACGGCAAGCAGGATAACACCGCCTGACATAAGCTCGGTCATAGCAAAGTATATGGTTTCGCCGTCTCCCACCGGGAATAAAAAGGCGAGCATAAAAACCGTTGCCACAAAGGAAAGACTTCCCTTAATATCTATTACCTTGCGATATGATAAGTATATCGCTCCCAAAATCAAAATTAAAACAGCAACCTCGCCCATGTTACCGGCGCTTGTGCCGTAAAACAAATCGGAGAAACCCTCCTCATATACATGTCCTCTGCCCAGCATCTGCAGCGGGGAGAACACCCTTACGGTTTCTATCAAGCTGCTGTCCAATTCCGCCGTTAAGGGGTTAAAGTAAGCAAACGGTTTTGTGAATATTGAAGTAAACGAAGGAAGTAAAATCTTTATAAAAGCAATTGCAAACACAGCGGGATTAAATATGTTCTTGCCGATACCGCCGAATAGCTGTTTTGCGATTACAACCGCAAAAAATGCTGTAAATATAGGCAGATATAACGGAACTGTTACAGGGAGCATAAAAGTTATGAGCAACCCCGTAACCACCGAGGAAAGGTCCGTGGAATGCTTTATTGCCGATTCCAAACGCCGTTTATTTAATAAATAACGGGAACAAAACTCAAAGATTATACAAAATGATACAGTTAGAGCCGCAATTGTAAGCACTCTTGCACCGAATATAAAAACGCTCCAAACAAGAACCGGAGAAAGTGCGATAAGGATATCGACCATTATCGTATTGTATGTCTTCTCAGTGTGCAGGAACGGAGCTTTTTTCATATTATATAATCATTAATTCCTCACTCGTAGTGACGAATTAATACCCTTTCGTTGATGTCTTGAATGTATTAGAATTGGACGAACATATCCTCGTCTAACGGGTTTATATTATCATCCTTGTCGTTTTTGTTTATATTCTCTTTTTTGTTGTTTGTAAAAGCGCTTGGGATTTTTGTATTGACAATGTCTTTTGTACGCTTTTTCAGGGAACCCAAAACGATTTTGTTCCCTCTGCGTTTGCGCTTACGCACGGTTCTTTCGCTTTTTTTACCGTTACGGATGATTTCCAGCAGCGGCACTCCCGTCGGGCATATAAACTCGCAGCAGCCGCACTCAATACACGCACTTATTCCGTAATATGTGTTGTCTGCGTTCGGCTTGTCCCTCTTTTCATAAGTGGTGGCATAATCAAGCGGAGACAGGTGCATGGGGCATACCGTTATACAACGGCCGCATAGGATACAATTACCCCCGTATTTATCAATCCATCTTAAAAACAGGAGCTGATTAGTACCCGCCGTTACAACACCGCCGGGAGTCTCCATATATTCGCCGTTCATAACTCCGCCGTTTACAACACATTTACAACGGTGAGATAGACCGCCGCAGTCCTCGATCAGATGTTTTATCGGTGTTCCTAACGGAACAATCAAATTCGAGGGATTAGCGATACTCTCTCCGCTGACGGTGATTGTTTTGGTGACCTGAGGAATCCCGCTCACAAACGAATTAAACACCTGTATAACAGCCTCGGCACCGAAGAAAACATATCCCAAGCTGCCGGCATCCTTTCCGTGCGGAATTTCACTCCCATATATGGCGCTGATTATCGTTTTGTCGTTGATCGGATATTTTTGTGCAATATACGCACTTACAAACATATCGGAATCATTAATATGCTTTTCCAGCTTTTTTATTACATTTCTCTTTATATTCTCAATTACTATTATACACTTTTTTATCGACAACGCATGCATCAATATCTTTGCTCCGCCGATAAGCTCCTTAGGTCGCTCACAGAGCAGTCGGTAGAGAGCGGTGGAATAGCTGTCGTGCTCGCAGCAGTTAATGATTATCCTTTTTAATTCCACACCATTCTGAACGGCGGCAAGCTTATCATACAACGGAATACCGTCCGAGCCGTCGAAAATAGCATATTGCTTTAGAAGAGCGGAAATCTCGCTAAGCGACAGCTCTCCAAGCGGCTTTTGTACGCCCCGCAGGGATTCATACGGTGTGTTTTTCCTGTCGTTACCTATTGCGAGGTATCGTTTCTCACCCTCACGAGCTATGCCCTTAACAACACCGGATACGCTTGAATAAACAGGTGTCTCTCCGCTGTACGCCACTGTCTGCCCCACGGAAACGATGTCCTTAGTGGTAACCATAGGGGTTATTTCACCGTCCACGGGAATATAAATAGTCTCGGGCGGCGTAATAAAACGGAGTGGACTGATTCTGCTGTATTTTTTATTTTCAGGTGTTATCCCGCCAAAAAAGGTTAATGGCACAAGCGCTTCCTCCGTTTATTAATGCTATATCTTTAATATTATATCACATAATAAATATTTTTCAAGTAAATTTTTATGTTGTATTTATTGTCGTTTTATTGTACAATAAAAGCAAGGGGGCGAGCCTTTGGAACTACAGGACAAATTCGAAATAAAGGTCTTTATTCTTTTTCTGTTAAATAACCTTGAGGAGCCGCTTGAATTTACGACAGTAAACGATATTGTCATTCAGGACGGTTTTGTTAATTACTTTGATTTTGCCATCTGCTTTGCCGAGCTTCTTGAGGCGGGGCAGATAACCGAAACCGCCGGGAGTAAGCCGCTTTATGCCATTTCCGATATAGGGCGGACCGCAATAGAGAGCTATGAGAGCACGCTGTATAATTCGGTAAGGGAGAAGGCTCTGCGGTCTGCATTGCGGTTGCTTGCCTTTAATCGCAGCGGCAGTAAGATTAACAGCAGGATAACCGAGACAAAGGGCGGCTATACATTAAAATGCGTAATATCGGATAATGAGCGGATATTGTTCAATACCGAGGTTTTCCTCACCGAGAAACATTATGCGGAAAAGCTCAAGGCGAATTTTGACGAAAGAGCTGAGATAATTTACAAGGGCACGCTTGCGCTCCTGTCGGGGGATGTGAATTTTATTTTTGACGAATAAGAAAAAAGCAGATATAATAATTAAGCTGTTAGAGGATAAATATCCGGAAGCGGTCTGCGGGCTTGTTTCGGGGAAGGACCCTCATAGAATGCTTGTGATGGCGGTTTTATCCGCACAGACAACCGATAAAATCGTAAACAAGGTGTCAAGGACCTTGTTTATTCGCTTTCCTACTCCGGAGTCGATCGCTTACAGCGCGGCGGGGGTTCTTGAGGAGGAAATACGGACAATCGGACTTTTCAACAGCAAGGCGAAGAACCTGCGGCTTGCCTGTAAGCGTCTTGTGGAGGTCTACGGCGGTGTTCTGCCAAGCGATATGAAGGAGCTGCTAACCCTTGCCGGAGTGGGCAGGAAGGTGGCGAACCTTATTCGTGGCGACCTTTTCGGGTTGGGAGGAATAGTTACCGACACTCATTGTATACGAATCTGCGGGCGGCTCGGCTTTGTGGAAAACAAGAATCCGCTTATTGTCGAGAGGACAATGGATGCGTTAATTCCAAAGGGTGAGCAGAGCGACTTTTGCCACAGAATAGTTTTGTTCGGGCGGGAAATTTGCAACGCAAAAAAGCCGCTGTGTGAGGGATGCTTTTTAAAAGAGTATTGCAAATATAATAAAACCAAAAATAAGAGTTCTTAACAGGAGTATATCATTTTGGAGAAGTATGATATTATCATTATCGGAGCAGGACCCGCCGGTTCAACCCTTGCACGCATTGCGGATAATTCACTTAAAATACTACTGCTTGACGGGTCGGCAGCAGGGAAGCCCTGCGGAGGACTGCTCGCTCCCGACGCACAGAAGGCATTGGCTCGCTTTGATTTGACTCTACCCAAAAATGTTATGGTTGACCCTCAGATTTTCTCTGTTAAAACGATAGACTTGGAAACAAAAAAACAACGCTGGTATCAGCGTATGTATATAAATGTGGATAGGAAAAAGTTCGACGATTGGTTACTGTCGCTCACGCCACCGAATGTAACGGTTGAAAAAGGAACCTGTTATAAGGTCGTAAAGGAAAAAGACGGTTTTCGTATTACATATTCGAACAAGAACGGAGAAACGGTCGATGCTGTCGGGAATATTTTAATAGGAGCAGACGGCGCAAATTCCATTGTCCGAAAGAGCTTTTTCCCAAAATTGAAAACAAGAAAATATGTTGCGCTGCAGCAATGGTTTAAAGAGGGAGAAACCGCCGCAAACCCTTTTTATTCCTGCATATTCGACCGGGCGACAAGCGACTGCTGCTCATGGTCAATATATAAGGACGGCTACATTATTTTCGGCGGAGCATTCGCTCCCAAAAACTGCCGCAAAGCGTTTGAGGAGCAAAAAAGCAAGCTGATTACCTTTGGTTTACCCTTGAACGATCCTGTCAGAACGGAAGCGTGTACCGTACTGCGTCCAAAATCCATGAAGAGCTTCTGCCTCGGCTCGGACAACATTTTTTTAATAGGTGAGGCGGCCGGGTTCATCAGCCCAAGCTCGCTTGAGGGTATAAGCAGTGCAATAAACAGCGCCGTTTTATTGAACGACAGCCTGCTATCCGATAAAAAGAACAAACATAAAGCATATAAGCGGAAAACCTTGTCTCTGCGAATGAGTTTGGTTTATAAAAACCTTAAGTGTCCTTTTATGTACAATCCTTTTTTGCGGAAATTGGTTATGTGGTCAGGGCTTATGAGCATGGATATGTATCGCAAAAAAAAAGATAGATAAGGGAAGTTGTATATGAATAGAGACCCATATAAAAAAAGACTATTAAAGGCACTTTTTTTAATATTTATATTGGGTTTTTTATATTATACTGTGTTTAGTTTAATCGGCGAATTCCCAAAATGCCTGCTCCGTTCTGTCACGGGATTTTATTGTCCGGGTTGTGGAGCAACAAGTGTGTTTCTGTCTCTGTTGAAAGGAGATTTTGTATCGGCATATTTAAGCAATGCCGCTCTGACACTGCTTATCCCTGTTTGGTTTGTTTTTTGCTTAGGTTATTATTTTAATGTTCCTAAATTTTTAAGGAGAGCAACTGTTATTTATACTCTGCTCTTTATTTCTGTCGGTGTTTTACTTGCTTTTTTTGTTTTACGCAACTGTGTTTCATAGGTAATTTTGCTGTATAATATTATAAAATATATTTTTCTGTAATATACTTGACAAAATTGGCGGAATAATTTATACTCATTTACAGTATAATGTCTTATTACATATTTTTTTACAGGAGGAGCATTTATGAGCGAAAATAACGAAAACAATCAAAGCAGCGAGCAGCCCAATCTTGAGCAACAGCAGAATACACAACAAAATCAACAGACGGGTCAGCAGAGCTACACCCCGCCCTCTAATCATCAATACATAAATCCGCAATACAATCAAGGATATGATCAATTTAATAATCCTTATATAGAACCGGCTAAAGGTATGGCTATCGCTTCTCTGGTACTTGGTATTGTATCCTTTCTATGTTTTGCTTATATAACAGGCGTGCTGGCCATTATATTCGGAGCCGTAGCAAAAAGCAAGGGCAACAAATCGGGTAAAGCGACTGCAGGTATTGTTTGCGGTATTCTTGGAATTGTTTCTTGGGTAGCTCTTTTAATCTTTTGGGGCAATATAATGACAGAGATGTTTTCGCAATTTATGAGTATCTTAGTTTATTAAAGAATGCTTATATATAAAACCGTTAGTCCGGTTCACGGACTAACGGTTATTTTCTTTAAAAGCATTAACCTTCTTCTTACACACAAGAGGCAAGCATTGGTTCGCTACACTCGTTTTCTATTCACACACTAAATTAGGTTGTATTTTCAACAGCTCGGGCAGAGCTTTTTCAACATCCTGCTGTGTCAACGCATATTCCCGCAATCTTTCCTCGTCATACTCACGATACTTTTGCGGCATACGGAAGTAATTGAGCCGCCAAAGGGGCATCACGGGTAGGGAAGCCAGAACAAGGCTTAAGCCATCGACCGTAAGACCGGGATACAATGTTGTCCTGACCTCAAACGGCATTTCGGACTCTGTAAGAATCTCCACCGTTTCAGCCGTGTTCATAAAACCGTCCTCCTCGCACACCGACGGGTAATCATACAGGGTTGCCTTGACATCAACCGCAACATAATCCAAATTGCTGTCTTCGCATAGCTCTTTAATCGTATCGGGGTGCTGTCCGTTTGTGTCCAACTTTACCTTATAGCCGAGCTTTTTAAGCTCGGCTATAAATTCCTTTAAGCCCTTTTGCAATGTCGGCTCGCCGCCGCTGATAACAACACCGTCAAGCAGTCCCCGCCGCTTTTCAAGAAACTCCCGGACGCTCTCGTCGTCTAAACTCTTGCCGAAGGAATAAATCAGCTCACGGTTATGGCAGTAAAAACAGTTAAGGTCACACCCCCGACAGAAAAGCACGCAGCTCAACACTCCCGGAAAGTCGATTGTACTTGTTTTTTGTATGCCGCCGATAATCATTTGCAAACTTCCACTTGTTTTATAACATATTTACGCCTATGAATGTATTCCTCTCGTTTGCCCTTGTTAAAGTTCTGAACAGGGCGAAGATAGCCGACAACTCTGCTCCACACCTCGGTATTACCTCCGCATTGAGGGCATTTGTACTCCTCACCGTTTATATAACCATGCTCGTTACAAACCGAAAAGGTCGGGGTAAGCGATAAATAGGGTAGGCTGTAATTTTCAAACGCCTTTTTAATGAGCTGCTTTGCAACCTCAATATCCTTTATACGCTCGCCGAGATAAAGATGCAGTACCGTTCCGCCCGTGTACTTGCATTGCAATTCGTCCTGTAGGTCGAGTGTCTCGAAAATATCATCGGTAAAGCCGACAGGGAGCTGAGAGGAGTTTGTATAATAAGGAATCTCCTCACCGGCGGTGATTATGTCGCGGTATTTTTCCTTATCAAGCCTTGCAAGGCTGTAGCTTGTGCCCTCGGCGGGTGTCGCTTCGAGATTATAAACATGCTCGGTTTCCTCCTGAAAAACGGTTATAATGTCACGCATATAATCAAGAATATCACAAGAGAACCTCTGCCCCTCGGGAGTGGTTATATCCTTATCTGTGCCGAGGAAGTTTAAGCACGCCTCGTTCATACCGATGATCCCGATTGTATTAAAATGGTTAAACCAATAGCTGCCCGTACGCTCCTTTACATTCTCAAGATAGTGTGCTGAATAAGGGTACATACCTCTCTCGGTCTGCGTTTCAATAGTCTTGCGCTTTATCTCAAGACTATCCCTTGCAAGTTCCATAAGCCTGAGAAGCCGTTTTTTAAAATCCTCCTCGTTTTTAGCGAGATAAGCAATTCGGGGCATATTTATGGTAACAACTCCGATCGAGCCTGTCAGCGGATTAGAGCCGAACAGACCGCCGCCTCTCTTGCGGAGCTCGCTTGTGTTAAGACGAAGCCGACAGCACATAGAGAGCGCATCCTCCGGTGAAAGGTCGCTGCTTACATAGTTTGAGAAATAGGGAATACCGTATTTACAGGAAATCTCTATAAATTTATTTGCAACGGGACTGTCCCAGGCAAAATCCTTGGTAATATTTATTGTGGGTATTGGGAAGGTGAAAACCCGTCCCTTTTTATCTCCCTCCATCATAACCTCGCAGAACGCAAGGTTCAACATATCCATTTCCGCTTGAAATTCACCATAAGTCTCCTTCTGAGGCTTTCCGCCGACAATAACAGGCTGATCCTTCAGGGTGTGCGGCGGCTTTATGTCGAAGGTAAGGTTGGAAAAGGGACACTGGAAGCCAACTCTGGTCGGAACATTGAGGTTAAAGATAAATTCTTGCAACGCTTGCTTTACCGTCTTGTATTCTAATTTATCATATCGGATAAAGGGTGCACAGTAGGTATCAAAGCTACTCCACGCCTGTGCGCCTGCGGTCTCGCCCTGTGTGGTGAAGGTTGAGTTTACAACCTGTCCGAGGAAGCTGCGTAGATGCTTTGCGGGGCTTGATTCCACCTTACCGGGCACACCGCCAAAGCCGTTTACAAGCAGCTGCCTGAGGTCCCAACCCGCACAATACGGACCGAAGAACCCTAAGTCGTGTATATACAGGTCGCCGGATGTATGCGAGTTGCGTATATCGTCGGGATATATCTCGTGCAGCCAATACTGCTTTGTAAAGGTCTCCCGAATATAATTATTCATTCCGTTTATGGATTTCTGCGTATTTGCGTTTTCATTGATACGCCAGTCGTTATCACCGAGATAATTCTTAAACATATCGATGGTAGCACCGATTAAGGCGTTTGTCTGCCTTGCACCGTGCCGCTTCTCTCTGTAAAGGATATATGCCTTTGCTGTTTTTGCGTGTCCGTTTTCGATAAGCACCTTCTCGACCATGTCCTGTATCGTCTCAACATCGACAATTTGGTCGCGGTACATATTCTCAGCAAGCAAAACAACCTGCTCGGCAAGCTTCTCCGCTTTAATCCAATCGTTTCCGCCCACAGCCTTTGCGGCCTTAAATATCGCTCTTGTTATTTTCTCCGGATAAAACGGCATTAAGCTGCCGTCGCGCTTTCTTATTGTAGCAATCATGTCTTTTCCCTCTCTCTTGTTGCCCAATGGTGTCCTCCCTCGTTAGGAAGTATTGCGATTATACTATATATTGTGTTTGAATGCAATACCTATTCTAAATATTGTTGCACAAATAATGTAAACAATTAATGAACAAAACCAAGCCCTTATCGTATTGAAAATGTCGAAATTAAAAAAAGACTGTAAAATACAGTCCTTTCATTCGTTAATATGCACAAAAAACACTTATAATATTATGCGTTTTCTCTGTCTATATCAACCACAGCATATAGTGTTCTGTCAAATTCGTTAATCAGCGAAGCGGCTTCTTCCTTCAGGGCACATTCGCTCTTTTTTATGTCAAAGGGTACTACCATATCAAAAATTACATTAGTGTGGGTACGACCTGTTACCATACGGAAATCATGGAGAGTAATTCGTTTGTCTATACTTTTTACAAGCTCCTCGACAACCTTTTTTGTTGTGAGCGTTCTCTCGTCCTTGACGGATATAGGGTCCATATGTATGACCGCCTGGCATCCTATTTTAACACGAAGCTCTTTTTCGGCGTTGTCAACGATGTCGTGCATAGCAAGTATATCCGAGTCCTCGGGAACCTCGGCATGCAAAGAAATCATTCTTCTGCCCGGACCGTAGTCATGAACGATTAAATCGTGCAGCCCGACAATATCGGGGAAGGAGAGGACTATTTGTTCAATCTCCTGTACCAGCTTAGGCTCGGGCGGCTGACCGAGCAGAGGGCTTACGGTTTCCCGCACCGAGTTTATTCCCGTATATATTATAAGCAGGGCGACTAAAAGACCGGACCAGCCGTCTGTATTAAAACCGGTAGCATCCATAATAATCATCGAGAGCAGCACCGCCGTCGTCGCCACACAGTCGCACAGGCTGTCCTTCGACACCGCCTTCATAGCGGAAGACTGTATTTTCTTACCTATACGGCTATTATAAAAAGCCATATACAGCTTCACGCAGACCGAGGCCGTTAGGATTGCAAGCGAAATAAAGGATAGCTTAACCTCGGCAGGGTTAATTATTTTTTCAACGGAGGACTTTAGCAGCTCAACACCGACAAGTATTATTATTAATGAGACAATCAGCCCGGAGATATATTCGATTCTACCATGACCGTAGGGGTGGTGGATATCGGGTTTCTGCCCCGCAAGCTTAAAGCCGACTGCGGTAACAACCGAGCTGCCGGCATCAGACAGGTTGTTGAAGGCGTCTGCGGTCGCCGCTATCGAGCCGCTGATTATACCGACAAACAGCTTACCCAAAAACAAGAACAGGTTCAAAAAAATACCCAGAATTCCGCACAGAATTCCGTACCTCTGTCTTATTGACGCCTCGTCAGAGTGGTCCTTGATAAATATTTTAGCCAGTATATATACCACAAAAACATCTCCTCCGATATAAAAAATCGAATTTCTTAGATACAAGGCATTACAAGTCCGCCGCAAACGGGGAGGAAGGCTCCTGTAATAAAGCCCGCAAGGTCGCTTGCCAAAAAAGCAACTGCATTCGCAATCTCCTGATCTGTTCCCCTGCGTTTTAGCGGTACCTTCTCGCAATACTCCTTATTGTATTCGGTTCCCCATTTCCTGTCGTTATCGCTGACCGTCCAGCCCGGAGCCACTTGATTCACGGTTATATTGTGCTCACCGATCTCCTTAGCCAGGACACGAAGAACGCCGTCCATTCCTCTTTTACCGGACACATATGCAGATTGGGTGGGGGAGTTAGCCATAGAGCATTCGGTGTTTATCCCGATAAACCGACCGGCTTTTTTTGTTATCATATAAGGGATAAAAGCCTTTGCCATATATACATTCTGCATTACACAGGAACTGAACTGGCTCTCATAATCCTCGGGGGCCTGCTCCAGCACACTCGTCCATCTGTATTGTATTACCGCATTGTTTACGATAATGTTGGGGAGAGAAAAGCTCGCTTCTATCTTTTCCTTCATTTTAGTAATCGATTCAAAATCGGTTATATCCGCTTGTACGACAAACGCTTTCCCGCCCATTTTTTCGGTCTCTGTGTGTAATTGCACCGCTTTTTCCTCGTTATTATGGTAATGTATTATTATGTCGGCACCGCATTCGGCAAGAGTACGCACCATCACTCTTCCAAGCTGTCCCGTTGCACCTGTTATAAGAGCGGTTTTACCCGATAAATCTATTTGCATAATAAACCAACCTCCTAACTATTTGTATAAATTCTTTAGGTTCATATCACAGATTATATAAATAACATAATCTATGTCAAGCTCGGTGAACAGCGCTTTATCAAAGCTAAAATCCCACATTGAACGCATTGTCGTTGTCGCACAGCGCTCGGCTATAAAATCGAACATCATAATAGAATAGGAATCTCTGAGGATGATAACATTTGGCTTCCCCGTACTGTCGGGGTTTATAAAGGTATATTCCTTTGTCGGCTCTTCGTGAATAAGGGTTGAAATATCATTTTTGTATTTCGGTATTCCGACAGGGGTTTGGAAGCTAATGTTAGAAAAGGTTGAGGTCTCGTATAATATGGTTTCATCCATCGATAAATCGGTGTAAAGGTCTCCGACCTGACGGGATTCGTTTCTGAAGCCGAAATCCTCTATCGGGCGTGGCTTGCTTGCGTCAAAGCTCCGGGAAATATAATCGAACAGCTCGGTATATGCAAAAAACGCCGCATACTCTGTCCAATGACTGTCGGTATGGTGATAAATAGCGAACTCATCGTTTTTATGCTGCTCAAGTATCGGCTTCATATCTATAACAACCGCACCCGATTCGTTCAGCAGACGGACGGTTTGCTCGTGCAGCGAGGTAGTCTCGAATTGCCTAACCATACCGTCGGGCATATATTCGCCGTATATCTCGTTTGGATTGGGAACGAGTATATATATCGGCTTTGCTCCAAGGTTCTCGTCCAGCCAGGTTACCCGTTCGGCAATTCTTTGCTTTGCATTTTTTTCCTGTCGGTTATCCAAAACATCGTTTCTGTAATAATTATTCTTCGTCGCGCTGAAAAACAGACGAAAATCCTTCCCCACCCACACCCATTCGGATATACCGGGGTCGTCCGTTTCGTAATATGCAACGCCGCTTACGCTCTCGCTCAACGCCTTGTTTTCCGCCTTTGCATAAACTGAGACCTCCATCGGACTGCTCTGGGGGGTAACTGAGAGCTCGAATATAAAGCTTCCGTAATGTGATTTTGTTGACATTATAACCTTTCCGTCATGTTCTATGTAAATCGTTGCACCCTCCTCGCAGGTTCCGGCAAAAACAGCTCTGCCGTCGGCAACCGTGCGGTATTCAATTATCTCGGGCTCGTCTGTCTTGCTGCTATAATCGCTGCCCGTCATAGAGGTAAGGTCTATTAGCGGTTCGGATGTCTCTTTACTGTTTACGGATGTGTTTATCTCCTTGCCATTTATACAGGCCGAAAGGCAACAAATAATAATAAACACAATTATCGGTATAAAAAATAAACGATTGCTAAAACCTTTTTTCATAATTATGTCCGTTCTCCGATTATTTTATAAATTGATTAATACTTCTTTGTACCAACCGTCTTACAAACTGATTATAGCAATATTGGCACCGGCACTATTATATCACAGTAAATGTTTTTTTACAATGCGCAATATGACAAGTGATCTCAAGGAAATTATTTTAGCTTGAAACAATTTAAGAGATTTTTTCCACTATTATAGCATAATGATAATACGCAAAAGGAGAACATATATGAGAATTGAAAAAGCAATGCCAAGGAACTGTTTTTTATTCGTGGTAATTATAATAATTTTCACTTTTATTTTAATGGCTGCATTAGTATCGTGTGAAAAAATCGGTATTGAAGAATCGATTGAAAGCACAGACGAGGATTTTTCGGGAACATCCTCCGATGACATTGTTTCGGTAGCTGAATCAGAGGAATCGGTCGACGATAATTCATCGGAAGACGAAAAAACGCCCCCGCAAATGATGAGCGCAGGGGATGTTTATATTATAAAGAGCGATTCCATAGCCTTTGAATCGGCGGTATTGCCTCTTGCGGAATGGTTTTGTAAAAATATAGAACAATACTACGGTATCTATAAAAACATTGACAGCTTCGTGGGATTTAGTGAGTTTAACGATTTTGAAAAGTTTACTCTATACTACCTTTGTTATGAAGTTAATTTATCTTATAATCATTATGATATAAAGAACAACATTTCTGTTGTATGTGGTGTAATGAACGATTCGCCCGACAAGTATATATTGATAGATGGTCATATTGATTATTATTTCTATTATTCATTAGAGGATAACTGGGAGAAGGTTAAGCAACACTCTGTATTTGGTAAATTTGCGGGGGATTATCCAAAAAAGGTTGATTCAGACGAAATTACAGAGCTTGATATTGCCTCGCTTATCGGTAAAGACCGCAAAATATATTCAAATACAGCGATTTCCGATACTGTTGTAGCTGTTATAAGCGGATATCCGTTAAAGGTGGATTTTATTGATATTGTGAATAAAAGTCTTATATATGACAGCCATATATTAACGGATGCCCAGGAAAAGGGGTACAGTTTATCCTCATATACCGGCTCCTGGTATCAGCCTGAGGATTATTTTATTGTTCGCTTTTATGCGCGGAAATCCGATAATGACGGAGGGTATTACTTATATTATAAAATTATCTTTAATGATGACGGAAGTATAAGCGATATTCTTATTACCGACAGCGATAGTTATGATTATTACGGCTCAAACAGCACTTATTCAAAGGAATATAGCATGCATTCGCAATCGGGACGGTATGGTGTATTTCGTCGGAACTACGATCTTTATCTGTATGACAATGTTGCAAATAAAGAAATACTCATATATGATGCCAAGCCTGATGATGACGGAAATTACGACATTGATGAATATCATGGTGCAAGACCGGCATTCTTTATAGGAGAAGTGCTTTACTATAACATTTATGGCTGGGAGTGGTGCATAGGCTCAGCCAGCTATAACCCAAAAACAAAGAAAACAGTGCGATACATTAACAGCGTGTCAATACACAGACGCATTGATGATTATATTTACGGGTATTTATCTATAGAGGATTATTGTGGCAATTTTGTACGCTATAATATAAACAGCCCACAGGACATTGAATTTCTAATAAAATACGGAGAGAACCTTGATTCATCTGAAGTATTATTTACGCCTGATAATAAGCATATAATAAAAATATCATCATGTAATTATGTTGACGAAATAAAATTTAAGGACAGCTCAAGCACAGTAACGGTTTATGACGGGCTCTCGTTTGAACCAATTGAAACCTATACACTTAGTAACGATTCATTTTTGCTTTATAGAGCAATATTTGTCGGTGATTATATATATATACCTGCTGCCGACAATAATAAAGCATATATAATTAAAATCAAATGAACAGTGCAAAATACAAAGAAGACACCTTTCGTGGGTGCCTTTTTTGCATAGTGTTATTATTTTCCCGCAACCATCCTGTACTGGTCGTAATAAAACGACTCCTTATATCCGATACTGCGGTAGACCTTGTTTGAGTATTCATTGGCGCAATCCGCATATAAAGCGCAGTATTTCCAACCCTCGTTAATCAGCTTTTGGGATAACGAAGCGACGCAAGCGGTGCTGTAGCTCTTACCCCGAAGATGAGGCGGTGTATATACCTGACCGATAAAGATGCAGTCGGTAACCTGCCTTACACTTGCGGCAACCGAGACGGGCATATTATCCTCCCATATGTATAACTGTCCGCCGTTAATCAGGTTTTGAGCTGTTTTTATACCGAAATTAATGTCATACCCACCGAGGTTACAAGCGGGAACAAAATCCGCAACCCAATAAGGAAGGAAATGCATATCGGTACTTGTTGCGTTACGGAAATTACCGTTTGGAAGCGTTAATTTGTTAACCTTTTCGAGAATATACAGCACCAGACATTCATTGTTTTCAAAGCTCTTGTTTATCTTTCTTCCGTATATATCGCAAAAGCTCTTTGCAAGTGCCTTTTCGGTAAAAATAAAATCAACCTGTTTGCCGTTTTCGATAAGCGAATCGGTAAAGAACTCTAAAACCGTATCGTTTCTGATATTATCGGTTTCATACATAACCATAGGATGTGGCATACAACGAATTGCAGTCAAAAGGATTTTTCCGTCATCGTCCTTGACCGTTGCCATTATAAAATCCGAATTAATTCCTCCGGCGGCAAGGGCTATGTTTATGTTTTTTAACAGCAGATTGTTCTGTATCTCATGCTTATTCAAAACATCAGTTACTTCATCGGCAAAAACCTTTGCTGTATTGTATAGTGTAAATATCATTAATTAAACCTCCGTTTCCATAAATCCTACCGTAAACGGCAGGTGAGGGAACAACATTGTCCCTGTATGTACAAAGCCGTTTTTTATATACCAGTTCTTCAGCTTTGTGTTTTCCTCTATTATGCCAAGGGTTATTTTCTTACCGCCAAGGTGTCTTGCAACAGTCTTACAATGCTCTATCAGAGCGCTGCCTATTCCGGAATGTCGGTATTCAGGCAGCACAGCGAGATTATGTATTTCATATGCAACATCATCTTTTTTTGATAGTGAAACATAACCTACCAGCTCTGTACCTACAAAATAACCAAACATAGGGCATTTGCTCTCGAAAACGGCTCGCAGCCTTTCCATTTTCATAAAGCTTGTATGCTTGGAGCAGTTTTCCTCTGTCAAGCCGAATTCCTGCGCCACCGTCGCAAAGCTCTTGTGTATCACATAAAGGCAGTCCGTCAGGTCCTTTTCAGCTATTGTTTTAATTACACGGTCGGATAAATCTATCGTTTTCATTATGCAGCTCCATTTTTAAAAACAAAAAAAGCGGTGTAAGCTTTTCATATGCGAACATTATTCGCACCGAACACCAAAACCGCTATAGCATATTCAATAATAATGTTATATTATACTCAAAACATATTATCCTTGAAATATAGAGGTCTCAGCCCGTCACCTGTTTGCACAACTCTTTTTGTAAAGAAAATAGTTCTGTATTGAGATACGGACATATGGGCGGTATTATTTGTTCTGTAAAGTTTTGAGAAATACATCGCTGTAGCCTCCCGAAAAGTAAATTTTACAAATTATATCACGAGATTTATATTTTGTCAACATATTTATAACGTGATGTATATATCTGTATTGCAACTCATTCTTCTGTATGGTATAATTAAGTTAATAAAATTTGGTATACTCGACTTATAAGGAGTAGCAATATGATTCTCTCCGCTTCCCGACGTACAGATATACCCTGCTATTATTCCGAATGGTTTATAAACCGTCTGAATGCGGGATATGTCCTGACACGGAACCCGTTCAACCATGCGCAACTGAGCAAAATACCTCTTTCACCCGAGGTTGTGGATTGTATTGTGTTCTGGACAAAGGATGCCAAAAACATTCTGCCGCACCTGAGAACCATTGACGAAATGGACTATAATTATTATTTTCAATTCACGCTGACACCATATGACCATATAATTGAGAAAAACCTGCGTGATAAAGCGGATATTGAAAAAACCTTTATAGTTCTAAGTGAACAGATTGGTAAGGAGCGTGTGATATGGCGATATGACCCCATTATTTTTAATGATACGCTGACTGTAGCCTACCACAAAGCGCAGTTTAAGCGGTTGTGCGAAAAGCTCTCGCCATATACCGAGGGTGTTATAATCAGCTTTGTTGATGTTTACGAAAAACTAAAAACCAATCTTATCCGTGAGATAACAGGTGATGAAATAGAGGAGCTTGGCTCTTTTATCGGAAAAACAGCAAGAGAATACGGATTAGCCGCAAAGGCGTGCTGCGAAAGTACAGACCTGACAGTCTTTGGAATCGAACGGGCGAGCTGCATAGATAAAGCGGCAATTGAGAAGGTTTGCGGCTCTTCGCTCGCCATATCCTCCGACAAAAATCAACGAGATGGCTGCGGTTGTATGGAGAGCATTGACATCGGCGTATATAACACCTGTCTTAATGGTTGTGTGTATTGTTACGCCAACGATAACCCTGCAACCACTTTGCGGCGGTATAATTCCCACAACCCGAACAGCGAACTGCTCATCGGCACGGCTACAGACGGCGAAAGGATAACAGACCGCAAAGTAAAAGCGCATAGACAAGGACAAATTAATTTATTTTAGGGATGATTAGGAGGTAAACAAATGCGTACGGAAAAAGAGATGTTCGATTTAATACTTGGTATTGCAAAAGCGGACGAGCGTGTTAAGGCAGTCCTTATGGTTGGTTCTCGTGCTAACCCCAACGCCCCCAAAGATATATATCAAGATTATGATATTACTTATTTTGTTAGGGATGTATCGCCTTTTTATAATAATTTGGATTGGATTGAACAAAATTTTGGAAAACCTATGATTATGCAGTTACCGGAAAATATGTCGCATCCTCTGCTTGCACCGGAAGGAGACGGTCATTTTATTTATTTAATGATTTTTGAGGACGGAAACAGAATAGATTTAAGTATTGAATATACACCTTACTTTGATGACGGAGAGCCTGCAATCGTACTTTTAGACAAGGATGGTTTCCTGCCAAATATACCCATACCAACAGATAAACACTGGTATATCAAACCTCCGACAAAGGAGTTATTTTCGGACTGTTGTAACGAATTTTGGTGGAGCTTAAATAATGTCGGAAAAGGTATTGCAAGAGATGAGTTACCATATGTTATGGAAATGTTCAACCATTATATCCGGGATATGCTTAACCAAATGGTTGACTGGTATATCGGAATCAAAACGAATTTTTCCGTTTCCTCCGGAAAAATGGGTAAGTATTATAAGAGACATCTTTCGTCACATCTTTACGATATGTATGCAAAAACCTATTCAGACAGTGATTACGACAATCTTTGGGCGGCGGTATTCACCGCTTGCGAGCTGTTCAGAGTAATTGCGACATCTGTTGCGGAACACTTTTCTTTTACATACAACAAGGATGAAGAAATCGGTATAATGAAATATTTGAATTGGGTAAAAGTACAACAAACATCTCCGTAAGACGCTGCAAAGGATTATATATCTGTGTGTATAGTATTTCCCTACAAAAAACAGGCGAAAAACACTAAATTAATATAGAAAACACTAATTGAAAAAAGCGACGGAAAGATGTAAACTATGTGCAGGCAGAGGATATAGGAAACGGAGGTCAAGCTATATGCAATTTATTACAGGAAAGTGGCAGCGGCAAATTGATGTTCGGGATTTTATTGTACGGAACTACAGACCATATGACGGAGATGACGGCTTTCTCGCTCCGCCCACCGAACGCACAGCGGCATTATGGGAAAAGGTTAAAAAGCTGCTGGAGGACGAGCGCAAAAACGGCGGTGTCCTTGATATTGACGAGCATACCATCTCGACAATAACGGCGCACAAGCCGGGCTATATCGATAAAAAGCTGGAGATTATAGTCGGTTTGCAAACGGATGCGCCGCTCAAGCGAGCGATAATGCCGTTTGGCGGTATTAGAATGGTCAAGACCTCTTTGGAGTCCTACGGCAGGGAAATGGACCCCGAGGTAGAGAAGATTTTTGAATACAGAAAAACACACAACGACGGTGTTTTCGACGCATATACAGAGGATATGAAAAAAGCCCGCCGCAGCGGAATTATAACGGGATTACCCGATTCCTACGGCAGGGGAAGGATAATAGGCGATTATCGCAGGGTTGCGCTCTACGGAGTCGATTATCTGATAAAACAAAAGAGTCGTGCTAAGGATGATTTTGTTTTCGACCTTATTAACGAGGATATTATCCGTCAACGGGAGGAGATTTCCGAGCAGATTCGCTCACTCGAGGAGCTGAAGGCGATGGCAAGTGCTTACGGATACGATATTTCTATGCCCGCAACCGATGTAAAAGAGGCTATACAATGGCTCTACTTCGGTTATCTCGCCGCAATAAAGGACCAAAACGGAGCGGCAATGTCGCTCGGAAGGGTATCCACCTTTTTGGATATTTATGCCGAGAGGGATATTGACGAGGGCAG
>PGZT01000005.1 GCA_002841455.1 Firmicutes bacterium HGW-Firmicutes-21
GAGAATTGATATACACTCGTCCTCGGTCGGCTCCTTAATATGAACGGGCTGGAACCGCCTCTCAAGCGCACTGTCCTTTTCGATAGACTTTTTGTATTCCTTGAGCGTGGTCGCTCCTATCAGACGAATCTCGCCTCTTGCGAGTGCGGGTTTTAGAATATTTGACGCATCGATTGCACCCTCGGCGGCACCGGCTCCCACAATGGTATGCAGCTCGTCTATAAAAAGAATAACATCATCAGCCTCGCTTACCTCGCTGATAATACTCTTTATTTTCTCCTCAAACTCTCCCCTGTACTTTGTACCCGCTACGAGAGTGGACATATCCAATGCCATAATGCGTTTATCGGCAAGCTCCTCGGGAATATCGCCGAAGGCAATCCTGCTCGCAACCGATTCGACAACGGCGGTTTTACCAACTCCCGCTTCACCAATAAGGCAGGGATTGTTCTTGCTCCGTCGCAGCAGAATACCTATGAGCCGTTCCTCTTCCTTTTCCCTGCCTATAACCGGGTCAATCTTTCCCGCCAGAGCTTTTTCCGTTAGATTTATTGCGTTCTTATCTAAGTTCGGTGTGGTTTTTTTTGTATGACTCACCTCAGCCTCCGCAGCAGTCTCCTCAAATACTCTGCAAAACAATCCGTCAAGACATATACATAGCTCCGATACATCAACGCCCGCCGCTTCTATCAGCCTTGTGCCGACGCAATCCTCCTTTAATAAGGCTAAGAGAATATGCTCGGTTCCGATAAAATTGTAGAGCGAGCTTTTTGCCTGCGTAGAGGAGCTCATCAATATCTTTTTGCAGGTTGGCGTCATGTCCTCAGTGGAAAGATTGCTCTTGCAACCCATTCCCACCAGCTCGATAATGCGTGTTTTTGTCTCTGAAAAGGTTACCCCTCTGCCGTTCAACAATTTAGAAGCACTGCTCGTGCTGTCTGATAAAATTCCCAAAAGCAGATGCTCACTTCCGATGTAGGTGTGCCCAAGCTCCTTCGCAAGCGCAAGCGACGCACTTATAACCCGCTTTGCGTTTTCGGTAAATCGTTTAGTCATAGCTTTTGTCATACACCTCCCGAATACAGATTATGAAAATTTTTATGAAAATGTGAAAGTAGGTCTTTAATATTACCGGTTTATATGCTATAATAAATTCGTAAACGAGTATTTGTTAAAAAGCTCTATTTTGGTTTATCAACACTATACTATATTATATGTCGCAAAGGGGGAAACGCTTTGAAAAATAACGATAATAATACTACAAAAAAAACAATAAAGCGTATAGACCCATCATCCTCAGGAGATACCTCCGTAATGCCTAATAGGCAACCGATGAATAGACCGCCGCAAAAAAGCTTTAAGCGTAAGCAATCTCCTATCAGAAAGCAGCGGATTATTGCCGTACTGATTCTATTGTTGACACTGTATATAGTGATTAGTCTTTTAATTGCCGGTTTTATTTATTTTTCCTTTAACAAGGTGTCGAATAATACACAGCTTTATTCGTTACAGTTAAAATATGACGGAAAAAGAGTACACTCCTTTGAAACAACCGAAGTTAACAACTCATACGGGCTATATGTTCCCTTTGGCAAGCTCAGCGAGATATGCGAGCTGAGCATTGTCGGCGACAGCGAAACGGTTATAATTATTATACGACCGAACGGTGGCAGCATTGTATGTAAAAACAATTCTTCCTTGGTTTATATAAACGATAATTCCGTTAGATTATCCTCACCCATATTATTCGGCTCGGACGATTATTTGATACCAGTGGAACTTGTAAAAACTTATATGATTGGTATTGATATAACCTACGATGATGATAATATGATCTGCGTAATTTCCAGAAACGCCGATGACGAGAATATAACCCTAAAAATGCTCTTGCCCACCGAATTGGATAAAACCTATTTCCCGGATAGCTATAAGAACCCTTAAATAAAGGATATGAAAAAGTCGGTAAAAATACAACGACTTATGACCATTTCTTTGGGTAGTGAACGGGAATTACGCCGATTTATATATAATACAAATGGATGCATCTTTGCATCCAAGGCAAAAACCGCATTTGAATGATTTATCATTCAAACTTATGTCCTCCGAAAACGACAAAATAAAATGGACGGTATAAGCCGTCCTCTTTTTTTGCTCCTATTTATAAATATACCATTTAAAAAGTTAGTTGGATTTATACCTATTAGTATATAATTCAATAATGAACAATGCAAATGACTGCACCTTGCAGCCAATTACAGAGCTAAATATGAAAGATTAATTGTTTAAATTATCCTTATATATCCTTCGCTTTTGATAAGTATATCATATACCTTTTTTATACTTTTGTAAACAATAACCATAAAAAAAGGAGCCGCAATAAATTATCGCAACCCCTATAAAAATATTCCATTATACCGCAAGTGCTTTATTTTTAAGCCGCAGATTGTCTGCTATCATGGCAATAAATTCGCTGTTGGTTGGTTTGCCTCGCTGATTCTGGACTGTGTACCCGAAGAATGAGTTCAATACATCCAGGTCTCCCCTGTCCCATGCAACCTCAATTGCGTGCCTAATCGCTCTCTCTACTCTTGAAGAAGTGGTTGAATATTGCTTGGCGACCGAGGGATATAGAATTTTTGTAACCGAATTGATAATCTCGTTGTTGTTGATTGTCATAATAATAGCCGTTCTTAAGTACTGATAGCCTTTTATATGAGCCGGAACTCCTATTTGGTGGATTATTTTGGTTACCTGCGCTTCGAGATCGGCTTCATCCCTTGACGGAATCTGTGCCAACCCTCTGCGTCTGCCTCTGTCGGCAAGCTTCATAACCCGTTCTGCCAAAGCCGCAAAATCAAGTGGCTTTAACATGCAGTATGCGGCACCTGCTTCGCAGCATTCCTCAAACAGATTTTGGCTGTTGAAGGATGCGAGCATGACAAATGCGGGAAAACTATCTCCAAGTTGTTTCTTTGCTTCCCGAATGAGTCCGACACCGTCAATCTTTCCCAAATAAAGATCCGATATGACTATGTTGGGCTTTAACCTTGCCATCTTTGCAAACGCTTCCTGCCCGTCCGATGCTTCCGCAACGATTTCAATCCCGTGTCTTTTCAAGTTCTGTACGCATTGTGTGCGAAACTCGTTGTTACAATCGGCAATCAAAACCCTTGCTTTAATTTGACCTTTTTCCATCTTTGCCAATCCTTTCATAAACTTCGTTTTCAAAAAGTCCGGTATTTTTTATACAAAAGTACCTCAACCAATGAATTTGCCATATTTTACCATATTACTCTCAATATAGCAATAGTTTTAGTGGATTATTTTCATTTTTTATATATTTTTCGCAATACCTTTTTCGATAATATTTCTCTTTTTTCAATTTAGACAGCTAAAAAACCGCAAAATATAATGCAAACGCCGAAGTCGAAAGGCTTTTTACGACTCCGGCGACATAATGCACTACCCGTTCATTCCGTCAATCATATTTTCGATATGGATGCCATACCCCTTTGTTGAGTCTCCTACCAAAACATGTGTAACAGCTCCGATCAGCTTGCCGTCCTTGATTATAGGACTGCCGCTCATTCCCTGTATTATACCGCCTGTTCTAGCAATAAGAGCGGCATCCGTTACCTTTATCAGGAAGTTCTTTGTACAACCCGAATCATTATATATTTTCTCTATTTCTATCTCGAACTTCTCCGGCTTGCCCTTGTCAAGTGTCGAGATAATATATGCTTTCCCTGTCGTAAGCTCTTCTTTAAAGCCTATCGGTATATCATTTTCGATATTTTTAGGAATTTCATCAAATTTACCGAAAACACCAACCTCGCAGTTAATATTCAGCTCACCCTTACGAATTCGGTCAAACTTTCCCTTAAGCTCGCCGGGAGCGTTCTTTTTTCCCGCAATAATATCTGTTATTTCAACATCAACAATAATACCTCTGTCAAGAGGAAGCAATATTCCGGTTTCCGAATCGTTTATTCCGTGTCCGAGTCCGCCGAAATCACCCGTGCTTTTATTGATGAAGGTTATCGTACCTATTCCCGCCGTCGAGTCACGAACCCATAAACCTACTTTATAGGTGTTGTCTGTCCTGTCAACAACAGGAGTTACCGTCAGGCTGTTTTCGCTCCCGTCCCGTATATATTTTATCTCAATACCGTTTCCGCCGCTGCCGGACACCGCCAAACGGAAATCCTCCGCGCTTTTTATCTCTTTTCCGCCGATGCTTACTATTATATCCTTAACCGCTAAACCGGCGTCTCTTGCCGGTGACGCTAACCCCGTTGCGGTCTCAATATCGGTTAACCCTACGACCAACGCACCCTTGGTGAAGTATTTAACCCCAAACGCAACACCGCCCGGTGAGAGCGATATTCGTTCGGCTTCCTTGTGTGCCATGGTTGCGACCGACAGCATTCCACGGTCGCCGGGCATATCCACAAATACCGCACCTAATAAAACGGAAAGGGTCAGTACTGCAAAAACTGCCGCTTTAATTTTTAATTTCATTCCCTTTACCTACCTCAAATTTTGATTTTTGCATCGAATTTAATGTGTGCAAACCGCTCAAAAATATGTAGGTAAAACCTGATTGGAACATTTTAAATTTTTAAAAATTATGTATATTATTTTATATGTGATTAAATGAATAAAAAGCTCGCAGCTTATTATTTTTTAGTATTTTTACCGCTTTTTGAATAGGTTCTCTTACCGCCGTTATATGGAGATACAAGACAATCCTTACCCAATCCGATAAGATCCTCTCTGCCCGCTTTTATCAACGCTTTTCGTACCGTTTGAGCATTTTCCCTCCGTGAGAATTGCAACAATGCTCTCTGCAGCTGCTTGTCCTCATAGCTCTTTGCCGAATATACCGTCTCTCCGGTAAACGGGTTTATCCCCGTATAAAACATACAGGTTGAAGCGGTTCCCGGTGTCGGATAAAAATCCTGAACCTGCTCGGGATTGATTTTGTTTTTCTTAAGATATATCGCAAGCTCAACAGCGTCGTTAAGCGTGCTGCCCGGATGCGAGGACATAAGATAAGGAACAATATACTGCTCCTTGTTTATACTCTTGGTAAGCTCGTAAAAACGGTTCTTGAATTTATTGTATTCGTTTACCGACGGTTTTCCCATCAGGGTCAGAACACCGTCAGAGCAATGCTCGGGCGCAACCTTGAGCTGTCCGCTTACATGGTCACGCACCAGCTTTTTAAAAAATTGCTCGTTTTTATCGGCTATTAAATAATCAAAACGGATACCCGAACGAATAAAAACCCTTTTAACCTTATCGAGTTTTTCGACCTGTTTTAACAGCTCGACATATTCGGTATGGTCCACCTTCATATTTTTGCATATCTCGGGAAAAAGGCAGCTCTTACCCTTACAGGTTCCATACTTCTTCTGTTTTTCACACGCAGGGAGCCGAAAGTTAGCGGTCGGTCCTCCTATATCGTGTATATAGCCCTTAAAATCGGATAATTCCGTTATCAACTGCGCCTCTCTTACCACCGATTCGATGCTTCGTGAGGTTACCGACCTACCCTGATGAAATGAAAGCGAACAGAAATTACAGTTGCCGAAGCAGCCTCTGTTGTGAGTAATGGAAAATCTTACCTCCTCGATAGCGGGAACGCCGCCCTTTTCCTCATAGCTCGGGTGATAATTCCGCTCGAAGGGTAAAGAATAAACCGCATCCAATTCCTTCCGTGTCAACGGCGGCATCGGCGGATTCTGAACCAATAATTGATCGCCGTAGCTCTCGGTTATAGCTCTGCCATAAATATGGTCCTGATTGGAGTATTGTACAAGGAATGCTTTTGCATACGCTGTTTTATCGTTTTTTATTATATCGTAATCACCGCAATGCTCGTGTTCAAAATGCGGCTTGAAAAATTCATCCTCAATAAAACAGGTTCCCCTTACATCCCTGATTTTATTAATCGGAACACCCTTATCGAGAAGAAATGCTATCCTTCTGATTATATTTTCACCCATACCATAGGTTAGTAAATCGGCTCTGCTGTCGATGAGTATACTCCGCCTGACACTGTCGCTCCAGTAATCGTAATGAGCAAAACGGCGCGTTGACGCCTCTATACCGCCGATTATTACGGGAACATCCCCGTATGCCTCCCTTATTCGGTTACAATAAACGATAACGGCACGGTCGGGACGCCGCCCCGCTTTTCCTCCCGGTGTATAGAAATCATTACTGCGTTTTTTCTTTGCCGCTGTATAATGGGCGACTAAGGAATCGATATTTCCGCTGTTTACCAAAAAAGCAAGCCTCGGTTTACCAAAACGCTTAAAATCCCTCGTATCCTTCCATTCGGGCTGCGGTATTATCGCAACCGAATAACCCTCTGCCTCAAGAACCCTTCCTATTATTGCTGTCCCGAAGGAAGGATGATCGACATATGCGTCTCCCGTAACGATTACGAAATCAACTGTATTTCTGCCCTGTTCGGCAAGACCTTCGGTTGTGATTGGTAAAAAAGCCATTTATTGTACCTCTGATGTATTAATGATATAAGTATACCATAAAATATATTATTAAGCAAAAAGATTAAAAAAACTATTGACAAAAAAAGCAAACCATTGTATAATCTAAATGATAATAAATACTAATAAGAAGGCATTAAATTGAACGAACGAAATACAAAGCAGAAGAACCTCATACTAAATGCTATAAAAAGCTCCCATATTCATCCGACAGCCGAGGAGGTCTATGAATGTGTGGTCGGTGAGCTGCCTAATGTTAGCTTGACGACCGTTTACCGCAATTTGAATAAGCTCTCTGAGCAGGGGGTTATCAAGCGTATTTTAATCCCAAATCAACCCGACCGCTTCGAGAGGAATCCGACCAAGCATTATCATATCTGCTGTGAGAGATGCGGAGCGTTTGAGGATATACATGAGCCAAATTACAACCTTGACCTTGACGGCTTTGAATGCAAGGAAAGCGGTTATTTAATTTTAAATCACGAAATTATTTTTAAAGGTCTGTGCCCCGAATGCAGAAAACAAATAAGGATATAAAGGAGAACAAAAATGGATTACAAGGTGGATAATCTCAAGGGAACAAAAACAGAGGCTAACTTAATGGCGGCTTTTGCCGGTGAATCACAGGCAAGGGTAAAATACGATTATTATTCAAGTGTGGCAAAAAAAGAGGGTTATACTGTTATTGCCGATATTTTTGCCGAGACATCGTTTAACGAGAAGGAGCATGCAAAAATCTGGTTTAAGCTGCTCCACGGCGGCGGAATCCCCGTAACCGCACAAAATCTTAAGGATGCCGCTGCGGGCGAGAACTACGAGTGGACGGATATGTATGCCGGCTTCGCTAAGACCGCAAAGGAGGAGGGCTTTGATAAAATCGCTTTCCTTTTTGAATCGGTTGCCAAAATCGAGAAGGAGCACGAGGAGAGATACAAAGCTATCCTAAACCAGCTTGAGACCGATACGATTTTTATAAGAGACGATGTTGTCATATGGCAGTGTGCAAACTGCGGTCATATTCATGTTGGCACAAAGGCTCCCGCAATGTGCCCCGTTTGTCAGCATCCGCAGGCTTATTTCCAGATTAAAGCAAATAAGTATTAAAACCCGCTCTGAATATAATTTAAAAACCCGCAGAAAGATAATTTCTTCGGGTTTTTTGTTGTAAATATGGGATTTATATTATATTTATTCCTGCGCTTGCATTTCCGATTAAAGTTGTATTTAGTGTGGGACCGCCAATAATACTTAATGAGAAAACAAGCACTAATCTCGTTCCCTGTGCTACCTGAACCTTAATATTTTCTAAGCTGCCTGTAAAAATATTGTTTGCTGCAAGATCGCCTGTAAATGTAGGAGTAAGGTTTACTCGTGTTCCCGCAAGCGGAACAAAGACATTATTCGGCTGAGCTGAATAATAGAGCTGTGCCGAAATCTGTAATACCGATGCTCCGACAGAATTCGGCAGTATATTTGTAAAGTATGCGGTGATTGCGGTTATTTTCAAATCCCTCGGTGCGGAAAATGCCATATTTCCGTTAGTAGGAACAAATCCGCCTCCTGCGCCAAGACCTATGGCGTTTTGTGTCTCGCCAAAGCCTATTGCTGCAACAAGACCGGTAGACGGAAGACCGTTGGCAACGGTTGTTATGGTAACGGGAGTATTTCCCGAGGCAAACGGGATAATTGTACCCCGACTCGGTTCGCCCTGCCTTCCTCTCGGTCCTCTTTTGCCACGCGGACCGGGAACACAGCAGCATTGAGGCTGCGGCGGACAACAGAATTGCTGCGGCGGGCAACAGAATTGCTGTGGCGGGCAACAAAATTGTTGTGGCGGGCAACAAAACGGCTGCTGCGGCGGGCAACAGAACGGTTGCTGCGGCGGGCAACAAAACGGCTGCTGCGAGCAACAATGCGGTTTTTGATTATGATGACAGAAATGCGAGGATGAATTGTCGAAATTGTCTTCGTTCTCGCCCGACTCTATATCCTCCTCTTCGTCATCAAAAAAGCAGTTATCCTGTCTGCTCTTTCTGTATAGGTTCTCGGCGGCACCTGCTAAATCGGCTCCCGACCCCGAAGCAGAGCTTTTGTTGCTTTGCCGAGTATAAAAATTCATACTTTTACCTCCAAAATATTATAGATATTGTACGGCTTAAAAGCAATACATCATTACAATATATGCGTTCGGAGGTTATTTGTTTTATAAACCGACATAAATATACATTCGCTTTATGGGTTATAATCAATATACATAGACGAATGGAGTATAAAAATGAATTTGGTTCGTGTTTTATTGGCCTCGTTTGGTTCGGTGGTCGTGCTTTTTATTCTGACAAAGCTTGTGGGTAACCGCCAAATGTCCCAGCTGAGTATGTTCGATTATATAATCGGGATAACCATAGGTTCAATAGCTGCGGAAATGGCGACATCGTTAGAGGGAAATATTATAGAGCCTTTACTCGCTATGGTTGTATATGCCTTGTTTGATATACTGATATCTGTTCTTAACTACAAATCGATCAAGGTTAGGAGGATTACGGAGGGCAAGCCACTTGTTCTGTTTCAAGATGGTAAAATATTCAGAAGCAACCTTAAAAAAGCAAAGCTGGATATAGGTGAATTCCTGACACAGTGCAGAAACAGCGGATACTTCAATTTGGCTAATATCCATACCGCTTTATTGGAAACAAACGGAAAAATCAGCTTTCTCCCGATTTCGTCACAGAGACCTGCAACTCCTGCCGACTTTAATATTTTCCCCAAGCAGGAAAGACCGCTCGCAAATGTTATTATTGACGGTAATATTCAATTTGAGAACCTAAAAAACACGGGGAAAAATGATGTTTGGCTCAAGAAACAGCTTAAATCACAAGGTGTTTCAGGTGTATCAGAGGTTTATTTGGCAACCTGTGACGCTGATAATAACCTAAGCGTATATGTTAAAATCGATAAAGCAAAAACCAAGGATATTTTTGAGTAGAGCAAAAACTACAGCGGGAGCATCTGCTCCCGCTGTAAGCTCATTGTTTAAATCTCTTTTACCCATAATCCGTGCAGATTGCAATAAGCATATACCGCAATCGGCTTGTCGTCCTCTGCGATAAAGGATACATTGGGTGCTTCTCCCGGTTTAAGGCATTTACGCTGTCCGCCCTTTTCGGTCTGTAAATATACCCATTGAATGTAATGCTCTGCGGTCATCGGGTGGTCAACCGAGCCGATATTGACCATAACCTTGTCGTTATCAACAGTAACAGCCGGAATATGTTTCTCATAGCTTGCGTCGACCGTGTTAGCCACAAGTAAGGTCATATGGTCTCCGCAGCAGGTAATAGGTGCGCCCGAGCTGTGAATCATTCCGATTAGATTACCGCAATGCTTGCATAAATAAAACTTTGTCTCACACATAAATGTATCTCCTTTAATATTTATTGTTTTATATATTCTATCAACAATGGTTGCTATTAATCCGTGACTAAGTCACATAAGGAAGAAAATTAAGTATTTGTGACCGAATCACAGATTCGGCAGTAAAAAAGGGTATAATAAGAGCATATATACGATTACTTGAAAAAAGGAGAAAAGCGATATGGCAGTATTAACAATTACTAAGGAGAATTTCGACCAGGAGGTTTTAAAGTCCGATAAACCCGTTTTGCTCGATTTCTGGGCAAGCTGGTGCGGCCCGTGCCGAATGGTAGCGCCCGTCATTGAGGAGGTTGCCGCAATAGCCTCCGACAAAAAGGTGGGAAAGGTAAATGTGGACGAACAACCCGAGCTGGCAAGCTCATTTCAGGTTATGAGCATCCCTACACTGGTGGTCATAAAGGACGGCAAGGTGGTAAATACAGCGGTTGGCGTAAGGTCAAAGGACGCATTACTTAAAATGCTTGAGGTATAGAATCTATACATTGAAGGGGCTGCGAAAGCGGTCCTTTTTTATTTATGAATAGTCTATCTTTTTATGGTATTGCGTTTTGCAAATATCAGTATCGCTCGTGTAGTTATACCAATCGCTAAAATAATACCCCCGGATAACATGCATGATTCTCCTGCCATATTGTAAGCCTCCTGACGAATAACCATTTCTATTGTGGGATCTTGATATGGCAATCCCGCTTTATACACAATAAAATATAAACCGATTAATAATACAATAAATCCTGTTAGAATAAAAGAATTTAATAATTGTTCAATTTTATTCATACTTGTGCTCCTATTTTTTCAATTTCAAATATTCAATTCTTTTCTCATCTGCTCAATAAACCAAAGATACTCATCAACACTTTCATAGGGAGACGGCTCGGTGATACGATAATCAATAGGCGCACTCGGGAAATCGTCGTCGAGATAGCGGGGAAATAAATGGCAATGAATATGCGGACCTGAGTTAGCATGAAGCTCATAATTGATTTTTATCGCACCTGTAACCTTATGCAACGCTTTACCGACTTTTTGTATGTCGCTCATGAACCCGACCATTTCATCGTGGGGAATATCCTCAAAATCATTATAATGATTCTTAATCAATACATGACACTTGCCGAATAATCTGCCCTGTGCAGTTTTCTCTGCTGTTGCAAAAGAATATTCAAGCTCCGCTATATCAATATGCCCATCCGGCATAGGCAAATTTAAACACGGCGGGCAATTTTCTTTTTTAGACATTTTAAAATACCCATCATAATTATAATGGAAGCTGCCGCCACGCCTCTCGCTTGTTGCGATTCTTATTAGATTATGTACTTTAACTCCCGCTTTATTTTCAGCCCCCGAAACGGTAAAACCATGACTTGAAAAAATAGTTATTGCTTGCTTAAAAACTTCATTTACTCCTATAGGAAGAAGAACGGTTATATCCTTGTGGGTATCGAGCTGCCGTAATGAGACAAGCAGCAGTTTCTCTGCCGTTTCTTTAAATTTTGCTCTTTCACTGATAGCAAAGAAGGTTATTCTGTTATGACTCTTTGAAAACGCAATCATTCCGTTGCATTTCCCCGTCATCCTGTCAACGGCAATAACAGCGTTATTCTGTCTTATTTTTGCATCCATATAATCGTCAAAGCCCTTATACCACAGAGCCATATCAGAGGTTAACTTGCTTATGTATTTGTCGTATTCCCTTGAAAGCGCAAGCCACGCAGGCTTGTCTTCGATTGTCGCCCATCTTAGTAACATAATTTCTCCTAAACAGATTTTAAAATATAAATTTATTCTTATATCAACAGCTCTAATTTATTAAAATCGATTATCTTTATTCCCCCTCTGGAGAGCTCGACAATGCCCTCCGAAACGAAATATTTTAGCATACGGGAAACAACCTCTCTTGCGCTGCCCATATACTTTGCGACCTGCTCATGAGTGAGAAAAACGGTGTTACCGCCTGTTTTTTTAAGCTCCTCATACAAAAACAACGCTAATCTGCGGTCAAAGCTCATAAAAAGTATCTGCTGTAACGCCCACATTACATTGGAAAAGCTGCTCGCCGCCTGCCTGTAGGCATAACACTCGACATATACATTACTGTTCATCAGCTGTGCGAAGGCAGAGGCGTTTATAATAAGCACCTCGCTGTCCTCCTCCGAATCTATGAACACCTCAAAGGTAATACTCTCAAGGACGCAGGATGCTGACAGAATACTCACATCACCCTCGTAATTACGGTAAAGGGTTATCTCTCTCCCCTCCTCGGACAGCATATAAGTACGGAGAGTACCGCTTTTGACCAGCAGCATACCGATACATTCGTTTCCGCCGTTATGTATGTTTTCGCCCTTTGAGAATCTAACCGTTCTCGCATATCGTTCTACCAAATCCCTCTCGCTATCTGTCAGGTAGTTCCAAAAGGAGAAATATTTATTGAAATCGGATATGTTATCGTACTTCATTCTTTGCTCACCCTTTTAATCTTTTAGCCATTATACAATAAATATCCAAAAAATTCAAGTACGATGCTTCTTTTTGAAACCTCGTACTTAAAATCCAATTGTTTAATTAATTATTAATCAAATAAAAAATATTCTGAGGTGTCAAGTGATATTAAATACTCACCTGAAGATTCATATATATCCCCTGTAAATACATCCACATAAAACCATCCCATAGTGTAAGTAAAATGTTCTTCAGATATATCGGAGGTGTCATAGCATGCTTGTATCACATAATAGGCTCTTCCCACACTATTTTTCAAAATAACACCTTCTTGTAAATTAAACACCCACTTTTTCTCGGAAAACTTGTTGCTTATTATTTCTAATGCATCATCCTCTGTAATATTAGGGATTATTGGTTCGTCAGATATGTCAGTATTTATAATTTCTATATCAGAAGGAGCTTTACTCTCTTTGCTGTCATTATCATAATTTAAGAAATCGCTTCTTGCTGCACTACACGACACAAGCGTGATGAGAAAGGAAAAAACCACAGAAAAACTAATAATTTTTTTATAAAGCATATAAATACCCTCTTTATATTGTATTATGATTTTAAATTCATTATATATAATCTCATCATATATGTCAATACAAAATTAATATATTTTAAAAATGATGGTGTAGTCTTGATTGACTACACCATGCTTATATTTTTATGTTTCTATTATATCTGCTCCAATATTTTCTCTGTTATTTGGTCTGTGGTCAGCTTTCCGCCTATGTCCGCGGTGAAAAAGCCTTTGTTAAGTACCGTTTCCACTGCCGTCTCGATATTTTTCGCTTCCTTTTCAAGCTTGAACGAGTAGGACAGCATCATCGCCGCGGAAAGTATTGTCGCTATCGGGTTTGCAATACCTTTTCCGGTAATATCGGGAGCTGAGCCGTGGATTGGCTCATACATACCCCTCATATTCGAGCCGAGTGATGCGGAGGGCAGCAATCCTATCGAGCCTGTCAGCTGGGACGCCTCGTCCGAGAGAATATCTCCGAACATATTTGAGGTAACAATAACATCGAACTGCATTGGATTGCGTATAAGCTGCATTGCGGCGTTATCTACAAGCATATCGCTGTATTCAACCTCTCTGTACTCCTCCGCAAGCGTATGCATAACCTCACGCCACAGCCTTGAGCTTTCCAAAACATTTGCTTTATCAACGCTGGTTACCTTTTTGTTCCGTTTCATTGCATATTCAAAGGCAGTTCGTCCTATGCGTTCCACCTCGGTAACGCTGTATGTCTCGGTGTCAAAGGCTTCCTCGCCGTTTTCACCCTCTGTTCTTCCGCTCTTGCCGAAATATATACCGCCTGTCAGCTCACGAACGATAACGATATCAAAGCTCTCGGTGTTGCGCAGCGGGCAGCGCTCGCTCAACGCTTTATATAGCTTTACGGGGCGTATGTTAGCGTACAGACCCAACTCCTTACGGAGTCCGAGCAAAGCTCTCTCGGGGCGAAGATGACCGGGCAGAGAATCCCATTTGGGTCCGCCCACCGCTCCCAAAAGCACGCTGTCGCTCCGCATTGCCGCTTCCACCGTTGACTGCATAAGCGGAACTCCGTATGCATCAATGGCACAGCCGCCCGCAAGCAGATTGGTATAAGCTATTTTATGCCCGTACTTTTTGCATATAGCGTCAAGCACCCTTGTTGCGCTGTCAACTATCTCGGGACCTATTCCGTCTCCCTTTATAAGTGCTAAATTAATCTTCATATGCTTATCCTTTCTTGTCGTCAGAGCCTACTTTTTGCTGATAAGACCGCTGTTTACCGCTTCTACCAGACCGCCCGCTTGTATAATCTGCTGTATAAACGGAGGAAACGGCAGTGTCTTATATTCCTTCATAGTAGTGATATTTCTTATTATTCCAGTTTCAAAATTCACCCTTACAGTGTCGCCCTCGTTAATCTCCTCGGCAGCTTGCTCACATTCTATAATCGGCAGCCCGATATTTACCGCATTACGGTAGAAAATACGGGCGAAGTTCTTTGCGATAACGAGTGAAATTCCGCTTTCCTTAATCGCAATCGGTGCATGTTCTCTGGAGGAGCCGCAGCCGAAGTTGTTGCCTGCGACCATTATATCGCCTGTTTTTACACGGGTAACAAAGCTCTCGTCAATGTCCTCCATGCAATGTGAGGCAAGCTCTTTTTTATCGGTGGTGTTTAGGTATCTTGCCGGGATAATAACATCGGTGTCCACATTATCCCCGTATTTTAATACGCTTCCTTTAACATTCATAACCTATAATCATTCCTTTCTTAAATTATGAGCTCATTACCTCATCAGGATGTGAGATTTTACCCGTAATACTGCTTGCGGCGGCTACCGTCGGGCTTGACAGATAAACCTCCGACTCGGGATGTCCCATTCTGCCGACGAAGTTGCGGTTTGTTGTCGCTACCGCTCTTTCGCCCTTTGCGAGTATGCCCATATGACCGCCTAAGCAGGGTCCGCAGGTCGGGGTTGATACCGCCGCTCCGGCTTCGACAAAAATCTTGAGCAAACCAAGCTCCATTGCCTGTAGGTATATCTTCTGTGTTGCGGGGATAACAATGGTTCTTACTCCGGACGCAACCTTTTTGCCCTTCATAATCTCCGCCGCTTCGATGAGGTCCTGAAGCCGTCCGTTGGTGCAGGAGCCTATAACAACCTGATCGATTTTCACCTCGCCAATCTCGTCAAAGGTTTTTGCGTTCTCCGGCAAATGCGGGAAGGATACCGTTGGAGTTATCTCGGCTAAATCAATCTCATAGACCTCATCGTATTCGGCGTTATCATCCGCTTTATATATAACAGGCGTTTTTGCGCCAACATCCTTTAAGAACGCAAGAGTTATCTCGTCCACCTCAAAAATACCGTTCTTCGCACCCGCTTCAATAGCCATATTCGCCATACAAAGACGGTCGTCAATGGTAAGGTTCTTTAACCCCTCTCCCGTAAACTCCATTGATTTATACAACGCCCCCGAAACACCTATCATTCCGATTATGTGCAGAATAACATCCTTGCCCGATACCCATTTATTCATTCTTCCTGTAAGAACAAACTTTATCGCCGACGGAACCTTGAACCAAGCCATGCCTGACGCCATTCCGCACGCCATATCGGTTGAACCGACTCCGGTGGAGAAGGCTCCGAGTGCGCCGTAGGTGCAGGTGTGCGAATCCGCACCGATAACAATGTCGCCCGCCGTTACCAGCCCTCTCTCGGGAAGCAACGCATGCTCAACGCCCATTTGTCCGCAATCATAGAAGTTCTCTATACCCATACTACAGGCAAACTCTCTGCATTTTTTACTCTGTTCCGCCGCTTTTATATCCTTATTGGGTACAAAATGATCCATAACCATAGATATTTTCTTTTTGTCGAACACACCTTTTCCGTTTATCCTTGCGAACTCGTTTATTGCGACGGGTGAGGTTATGTCATTGCCGAGAACCATATCCACTTCGGCTAAAATGAGCTGCCCCGCCTCCACATCGGGCAGTTTGGCGTGGAACGCAAGAATTTTTTGCGTCATTGTCATTGCTTTCATATATAATCAATCCTTTCACTATTCCGTAATCGCAAGCTTGTATTCTATGGAATCGACAAGCGCTATAATACTTGCTTCTATTATATCGTTGGAAACTCCGATTGTTGTCCAGCTGTGAGTGTCGTCCGCCGTTTCGATAAGAACCCGAACCTTAGCCGCCGTCGTGCTGTTCTCCTCAAGGACTCGCACCTTGTAATCGGTCAGCTGTATATCCTTTATCGAGGGATAAAAGACTGTCAGTGCTTTCCTCATCGCAAGGTCGAGAGCGTTAACGGGACCGTTACCCATTGCGGCGGAGATTTCCTCCTTACCGTCCACCTCAACCTTGATTGTTGCGGATGCGGGCATTCCTCCCTCGGGTACGGGGAACTCGCCTATTGTTTTATATAAAACCAGCTTAAAATGCGGGTTGTACAGCCCCAACACTCGTTTTACCAATAGCTCAAAGCTTGCGTCGGCGGCTTCGAAATGGTAGCCGTAATGCTCCATCTCCTTCAGCTTTTCAAGTATCTCCGCAGCTTCGGCTGAGTTCTTTTTAAGCTCGGGGGCTATCACGGCGGCCTTTGCAAGCAGTGTGCTCCTGCCCGATACCTCGCTCATCAGGAATTTACGCTTGTTACCCACCGACTCCGGGTCGACATGCTCGAAGCTTCTTGTAATCTTCATAACACCGTCGATATGCATTCCGCCCTTATGAGCGAAGGCGCTCTGCCCGATGTATGGGCGGTTGTTGTCTATCTGTGTATTTGCGATTTCTGCGATTCGTCTCGTTACCGTAAACAAGCTCTCCATGTCGCCGCCGCACTCATATCCGAGCTTTAGCTTAAGATTGGGTAATATTACGCTTAAATCTGCGTTTCCGCAACGCTCGCCTATACCTATAAAGGTTCCCTGTACCTGACTCGCTCCCGCTTCCACCGCAACCATTGAATTTGCAACCGCACAGCCGGTGTCGTTATGACAGTGTATTGATATTTTTGTGTTCGGAAACGATTCCTTAACTATACTCGTTAAACGGAATACCTCGTTTGGAAGGGTTCCACCGTTGGTGTCGCAGAGTGCGAGAGTATCCGCCCCTCCCTCAAGCGCAGCTCTCAGGACAGCTAACGCATAGCTCTCGTTTGCTTTATAGCCGTCAAAGAAATGCTCCGCATCAAAAATGATATATTTGCCTTTTTTCTTAAGGTATTCCACAGTTTTTTTAACTATGTCAAGATTGTCGTCCAGCCCGATTTTTAGTATTTCGGTAACATGCAGGTCCCATGTTTTTCCGAAAATAGCTATAACCTCTGTGTCCGCTTGCAACAAACTCCTGATATTTGCGTCGTCCTCGGGAGGTGTCCCGCTCCGGCAGGTGCTGCCGAATGCGCACAGCCTTGCGTTTTTTAGCTTAAGAGCCGAAACCTGTCTGAAAAAATCCATATCCTTTGGATTAGAGCCGGGGTTTCCTGCTTCAATATAATCAACACCGAATGCGTCAAGACTCTTTACTATATTTATTTTATCGCTTACCGAAAAGGAAATTCCCTCGCCCTGCGCTCCGTCACGCAGCGTTGAATCAAATATCTCTATACGGTGTTTTTTCATACAGGTTTCTCTCCTTTCATTGCAGCTCAACGAGCTTATTTATTCCGTTGATGTATGCAAGAATGCTTGATTCGATAATATTTGTGGACAGTCCTCTGCCTGTAACCGTTCTGTCGCCTGCTTTTAGCCTTACGGTAACCTCACCCAGAGCATCGTTGCCGTCCGAGACAGAGTGAATATCATAATTTACCAGCTCGTCGCAAAGGTTCCCCGTAATTTTATTTATCGCATTATATGCGGCGTTAATCGGTCCGTCTCCGAGCGAGACCTTCTCGATTGATTCGCCGTCCCTTGACATTTTTATAACACAGGTGGAGGTTGCGTTCTGAGAGGTATGAACATCAAAATATTCTAATTTATAAGCGCCCGTGGTACGCTCGATGTTGTTTACAATCGCTTCAAGGTCGCTGTCGCTGATAAACTTCTTTTTATCGGAAAGCTCCTTGACCTTCTCGTAATACACAGAGAGCTCCTCCTCGGTATATTTGTAACCCATCTCGTTCAACCTGTCGGCGATAGCGTGCTTGCCCGAATGCTTACCGATAACAAGCTTGTTTTTGGTAATTCCCAGATCCTCCGCACGCATTATCTCGTAGGTCTCCCTTGCGGCAAGTACACCATGCTGATGAATTCCCGCCTCGTGTGCAAAGGCGTTTCCGCCCACAATCGGCTTGTTTATAGGCACCGACTGACCGATTATATTATAAATCATCTTGCTTGTGCGGCTTATCTGCTTTGTGTCGATTTTTGTATAAGCGCCGAAGAGCTTCTGACGGGTTTTTATCGCCATAATTATCTCCTCAAGCGCCGCATTTCCCGCCCGTTCGCCCAAGCCGTTTATTGTGCATTCAACCTGTGTCGCACCGGCTCTGACTCCCGAAAGCGAGTTTGCGACAGCCATACCGAGGTCGTTATGACAGTGTACCGATACATCAACCTTTTCTATTCCCTCGACATTCTCATACAGAAACCTTATCCGCTCAAACATCTCCTCAGGCAGCACATATCCGACCGTGTCGGGTACATTTATAACCGTTGCACCCGCTTTTATTGCGGCGGTAAACGCCTTTGCCAAAAAAACACGCTCGCTGCGCATACCGTCCTCCGCGGAGAATTCCACATCCGTACAAAGTGTTTTTGCATAGGTTACCGCATTCCTGATGTTCTCAAGCACCTGCTCGGGGGACATTTTAAGCTTGTATTCCATATGAATAGGTGAGGTTGCCAAAAATGTGTGTATTCGGGGCGAAGCCGCATGCTTAAGCGCATTATATGCCGAATCTATATCCTTTTGCACCGCTCTCGCAAGTGCGGCGACCTGTGAATTTTTAATAATTTTGGCAATGCTCTCAACCGAAGCAAACGCTCCCGGTGAGCTAATCGGAAATCCCGCCTCCATACAGTCGACGCCGAGTATCTCAAGCTGCCTTGCAACCTCCAGCTTTTCCTCGGTGTTCATACTGCAATGAGGCGCTTGTTCCCCGTCTCTTAATGTTGTATCAAATATCTTTATATGTTTATCCACTTCACTCAATCCTTATTATAATTTAGGTTACTACCGCACCCTTATCTGCGGAGGAGACATTTCTTGCGTATCTTGCGATATATCCGGTCAGGTCTTTTTTTGTTTTTAGAGCTGTGTTATTTTTTCTTTCCGCAAGCACGCTCTCGTCAACCAACAAATCGATTTTATTGTTAGGTATATCTATTGAAATAATGTCGCCCTCATGCACATAGGCGATAGTTCCGCCCTTAACCGCTTCGGGCGAGATATGACCGATGGCGGCTCCCCTTGTCGCACCGGAGAACCTTCCGTCGGTAATAAGAGCTACTTCCTTATCCAGCCCCCTTCCCGCTATTGCGGAGGTCGGAGTCAGCATCTCACGCATACCCGGTCCGCCGGATGGTCCCTCGTAACGGATAACCACAACATCACCGCTTACGATTTTTCCGCCGAATATAGCGGAAACCGCTTCCTCCTCGCTGTCGAATACCCGTGCTCTGCCCTTGTGTGTAAGCATCTCGGCGGCAACCGCACTCTGCTTAACAACAGCGCCGTTCGGTGCGAGTGTACCGAACAGAACGGCAATGCCACCGTACTGTGAATACGGGTTTTCGATAGGTCGTATAACATCTCCTCGAGTGATATAGAAGCTCTCGTTGTCCAAAAGCTTGCCCATTGTTTTACCGGTTGCGGTCATTGCCGTATCGTCTATTAAATTAGCCTTCCGCAGCTCATATATTACTCTGTAAACACCGCCCGCGGCATATAAATCCTGCATATGGTGCGGTCCCGCAGGTGCAAGCTTGCATAAGTTGGGTGTTCTTTTGCTGATTTCGTTTATAATGTCAAGGTTAAGCTCAACCTCAGCCTCGTTTGCTATCGCCATAAGGTGAAGAACCGAATTTGTGGAGCAGCCGAGTGCCATATCAACCGCAAGAGCGTTTCTGAACCCTTTTTCGGTCATAACATCCCTCGGACGGACATTCTTGGCAACCGTTTCCATAATCTGAACGCCCGCACTCTTGGCAAGCCTTATCCGCTTTGAAAATACAGCAGGGATAGTTCCGTTGCCGGACAACGCCATTCCGAGAGCCTCACTCAGGCAGTTCATTGAATTTGCGGTGAACATTCCTGAGCAGGAGCCGCAGCCCGGACAGCAGTTGTCCTCGATTTGCATCAGCTCATTCTCGTTTATTTTCTTGTTCTTATAGGCTCCGACCGCTTCAAAAGCACTGTTAAGGTCAAGGCCGCAACCGCTTCCGTTGTCCAGCGAGAGCATCGGTCCGCCCGAAACAAACACCGAGGGTATATTCAGCCTTGCCGCCGCCATAAGCATAGCGGGTACAATCTTGTCGCAGTTTGGGATGAAAACCAAGCCGTCGAAAGCGTGTGCCATACACATACATTCAATACTGTCGGCGATAATCTCACGGGAGGAGAGCGAGTAGCGCATCCCCTCATGTCCCATAGCAAGCCCGTCACAAACACCGATAACATTGAATTCAGCGGGAGTTCCTCCTGCCGAGAGGACGCCGTCCTTGACCGCACGGGCGATATCCTTTAGATGAATATGCCCCGGAACTATTTCGTTAAAGGAATTTACGATACCGATAAGCGGCTTTTTTATATCGCTGTCGGTATAACCCATAGCTTTAAGTAAGGACCGCTGAGGACTCCGCTCTATTCCTTTTTTTATTCTGTCGCTGTTCATATTCACCAAAGACTCCTTTTTCTAATATTAATATTTTGTCTCCCGAACTATTTTCGGGATTTCCAGCTCATCTTTTCACGCAGCTCATTGCCTACCTTTTCGGATAGATGCTCGCTTTGAATACGACGGTTCGCAAGGAAGGACGGACGGTTTGCCTGATTCTCAAGTATCCAGTTGGTTGCAAAGGTTCCGTCCTGAATCTCGGATAATATTTTCTTCATCTCACCCTTAACCTCGGGAGTGATCAGCCTTTTACCTGCGGCATAATCACCATACTCGGCGGTATCGCTAATGGAATGACGCATAAAGGATATTCCGTTGGCAACAACAAGGTCTATAATTAACTTCATCTCGTGTATACACTCAAAATATGCGCTTTCGGGCTGATATCCCGCCTCGACAAGGGTCTCGAACCCTGCCTTCATAAGAGCGGTAACACCGCCGCAGAGCACAGCCTGCTCGCCGAACAGATCGGTCTCGGTTTCCTCTTTAAATGTGGTTTCAAGCACACCCGCTCTCGCACCGCCCACGCCTAATGCATATGCGAGGGAAAGCTCCTTAGCCTTGCCGGTGGCGTCCTGATACACAGCTATAAGACAGGGAACGCCTTTACCCTCGGTAAACTGGCTTCTTACGGTATGTCCGGGTCCCTTTGGGGCTATCATAATGACATCGACATCGCTCTTAGGTAGGATTTGATTGTAATGGATATTAAAGCCGTGTGCAAACGCAAGTGCAGAGCCTGCCTTAAGATTGGGAGCTATGTCGTTTTTGTAGAGCAGAGCCTGCTTCTCGTCATTTACCAATATCATTGTAATATCGGCGTTTTTAACCGCTTCGGCGGTGTTCATTACCGTTAGCCCTGCGGCTCTTGCCTTTTCAGCCGATTTCGAACCCTCGTAAAGTCCAACGATAACATTTACTCCGCTGTCATGCAGATTCAGCGAATGTGCGTGTCCCTGGCTTCCGTAACCGATAACCGCAACGGTTTTATTTTTTAACAGTGATAGGTCACAATCCTTCTCGTAATACATTTTAGCCATGATAAATACTCCTTTTAATATAAAAATTTGGTTTTAATCTAAAAATTCATTTTCGTCCGAGAGAGGTGCAATACCCCTCCTCACCGCAACGGCACCGGCTCTGCACATCTCTATAATGCCGAACTCGGCGGCAAACTTTATAAAAGCGTCAAGCTTTGTGGATTCACCGGTTATCTCGACAGTTACCGAATCAATATTGAAATCGACAACCTTTCCTCTGAAGATATTTACCGATTCCACTATTTCGCTCCTCGTCTGCTTGGTAACCTTGATTTTTATCAGCAAATGCTCCCTGATAACGGTGTCGTCCAGCGGCAGAATCTCTACCTTCTTAACATCATGCAGCTTTGCAAGCTGTTTTTCAATCTGTGCCTTGATATATTCGTCGCCTCTTGCGATTATGGTCATTCTCGAGAGCTTCGGGTTCTCGGTTTCGGCTACATTAAGGCTGTCGATATTATAGTTTCTTCTCGAAAACAAGCCTGATATCCTTGTCAGGACACCTGCGTGGTTGGCAACAAGAACGCCCAAAATAAACTGTTTGTCTTTCATTTATCCAACCTCCTTTAATTTACTATAACATTTTCGATAGAGCCGCCGGGTGGAATCATGGGTAAAACCCGTTCGTCCTTATCTATTATACAATCGATTACAACCGGTGTCTGCATCTCAAACGCTTTTTTAAGCGCCGCATCCAGCTCGTTCATATTCCCTGCTCTGAAGCCGTCCGCACCGAATGCGTCCGCAAGCTTAACGAAATCGGTTTTTCGCTCAAGATTCGTCTCCGAATAACGCTTGTCGTAGAAAATGGTCTGCCATTGCCTAACCATACCCAAAACACCGTTGTTAAATACAAGAACTATCAGAGGCAATCGATTGGAAACCGCCGTGGCAAGCTCGTTTAAATTCATTCCGAAGCTGCCGTCCCCCGTGATTAGCAATGTTCTGCCGCAGCCGGAGCCAATACATCCGCCTATAGCGGCTCCCATTCCAAACCCCATTGTTCCGAGTCCGCCGGAGGTCAAAAAGGTTTTTGGTTTCTTAATACGGTAAAATTGCGACGCCCACATCTGATGCTGTCCGACATCGGTAGCTATTATTGTGTTCTCGTCGGTATAGTACATAACCTTTTCGATAATATCCTTAGGATGCATCTCGGTATCCTTGGGTAAATACGATTTTTCCTGTTCACGCATTACGGAAATCTCGTCCTGCCATTCCTTATGCGTCTGCCTGTCGAGCTTTTTAAGAAGCCCCGCAAGTGTTACCTTAATATCACCGATAAGTCCGTAATATGCCGGAATATTTTTATCAATCTCTGCGGGATCTATATCGATATGAACAATCCTTGCCTTCTGTGAGTATCTTAATTTATTGCCCGTGGCTCTGTCGCTGAACCTGACGCCCACAGCTATAATCAAGTCAGCCTCGGAGTTTGCCTTGAGTGAGGCATATCTTCCGTGCATGCCTGTCATTCCGAGGTAGTTACGATTATTTGAGGAAACCGCCGACAAGCCCATCATGCTGAAGCCTATCGGTGAATCTATAAGCTCGGATAGCTCCGCAACCTCTTCTCCGGCACCCGAAATAATAACTCCGCCGCCGCAGTATATATATGGCTTCTTTGATTCTGCGATAATTCTCGCAACCTTTTCCAGTGCCGCATCCGACGGACAAGCAGGCTCTCTTTCCTCGGCTAAAGGAGCGGGGCTATATTCAAAGCTCTGAAGCTGTATATCCTTCGGTATGTCTACAAGAACAGGTCCCGGACGACCCGACTTTGCTATGGAAAACGCTTCTCTTATAACATCGGCAAGCTCGCTGACATCCTTAACTATATAGTTGTGCTTGGTTATCGGCATTGTAATCCCTGTGGTGTCTACCTCCTGGAAACTGTCCTTTCCCAAAAGCGCAAGCGGAACATTTCCCGTTATCGCAACCATGGGAATGGAATCTAAATAAGCATTGGCAATACCCGTTACAAGATTGGTTGCACCCGGACCCGATGTTGCTATAACAACACCTACCTTGCCGGTAACCCTCGCATAACCGTCGGCTGCGTGAGCGGCTCCCTGTTCGTGAGCGGTTATTATGTGATGAATTTTATCACTCTGTTTATAAAGCTCGTCATAAATATTCAGAACAAATCCACCCGGATACCCGAACACTGTATCACAGCCCTGTTCGATCAAGGTTTCGATAATAATTTGTGCGCCTGTAATATTCATTTCTCTTCCTCCCTCATTATGATACAATTGAAATTTTGTAAAAAAAATCCTACAGTTCTTTACTGTAGGATTGTAGTCTTTTTATCCTTTAGGCTTATCCTAAGCTGCTTAGGCTAACCTTCACGATTTATCCACAGTATAATTATTAAAAAAAGCGCCGTCAATGATGTCTAGCTTAATCACAGATAGACGCACGACAGCAATAATAATTATAATTATAGATGCGGCAGAAGCAAACATTTTTGTTACCTCAAAAAATTATTTGTGTTATTATAACACGGTTTAAATTATTTGTCAAGGAATATTTTTTATTATTTTATATGTTTATTCGTCTATAGAAAAAACCGCTTTTTCTTCTAATATACAGTCCATTATTTCCGCAGCTTCACGAACCAATCTCTCACAGGGGCGGTACTCGTAGTATTGCGCCGTTCTTTTATCAGGAGCAGGAACACTGTTACCCTCACCCAGTCCTAAAAGCTCCCTGCATATTATTGAATTATTCCTTCTTTTAAACCGTTCCGCAATCTCTTGAACAAGCTCGTAGTGCTTTGCTTTAGATTCTTCATCCTCCGCACCCGCATAACCGAATTTTATACCCGCTACCATAAATATTCCGGTTAACGCACCGCATACCTCTCTCAATCTTCCCATACCGGCTCCGAAGGATGATGACAGCTTAAGAGCGATCTCCCTCTCCATTCCTGTTTCGTCGCAAAAAGCGGTAAACACCGCCTGCGAACAGTTATAACCCTCTTTGAAAAGTTTACCCGCTTTTTCCGAATGCGTTGACATATTTATGTCCATTCCTTTCCCCGGCGAATGCCGGAAGCTGTATGCTTCTATATTGTTGTCAGATTAATTACAAATTCCGCACCCTTGCTATTTTCGCTTTTTACCACTATGCTTGCCCCGCTTAAATCCAAAATGCGCTTGACTAAAGCAAGCCCAAGCCCGTTTCCGCAATATTCCTTTGCCGCATTCGTGCGGTAGAATTTGTTGAAAATAAACTCTTTTTCCGCCTCATCGATACCGATGCCGGTATCGGATATTTTAACGGTAATGCTTTCACCAATTTCAAAAAGGTCTATGGTAATACTGCCGCCCCTGCCCGTAAACTTCATTGCATTACCGAGAATATTAAGCCATACCTGCTCGAGCATACTCTCGTTACCGAAATAATAAGCGGTATCCATATTAATAATAAGGTTGAGCTCCTTTTTACTCCATATCGGTTCGAGAGAGAGAATTATCCTTCTTATCTGCTCGTCAAGCCGGAATTTGCTCTTTTCGCTTATAATGCCTTGACTCTCCAGCTTTGAGAGCGACAAGGTGTTATTCAACAGGTTGGATAGCTGAGAGGTGCTCTCTGTTATAAGCGATAAATATTCACTTCGTTCTTCCTCGCTTATATTCTTGTCCTGCAACAACAGAGCAAAGCCCTCAATAGCAGCAATGGGTGTTTTGAACTCGTGCGAAATGTTTATGATGAAGTCGCTCCTCAGTGTTTCGATACCTCCAAGCTCCTGCACCATTTTATTAAAATCGGCGGCAAGCCTGCTGAGCTCGTTGAGCCTGTGCTTTTCGTTTATTCTAATATCAAAGTTCCCCTTAGCGATAACCTTTGTTGCGGTGCTGATATCAACAATGGGGCGTAATATTCGCTTGGCAAGCAAGATAGTTATAGCGGTTGAAATAAAGATGCTCGCAAACAAAAACACCACCACGAGAGCCGGTTTTCGCATATTTAAGGAGATAAGCTCATGTTTGAAAAAATAGAGCAGCGCGGGCATTATAATGATTGCCGAAATAAACATAGCGATAAAAATAAGCATCACAAAGCCGAGCCATATTTTGCTTATTCTCTTCTGCGATTTCATTTTCCTGCACAGCTTATGTTTACTCATTCTTACGACATTCCTATCTTCGTATTTATGTAATTTGAAATGTTTCTGTTAAACTTTTAAAACAGCTTTATATCCTAATCCTCTAACCGTAATTATCTCAAAATCCGACCACATCCCTACCCGCTCTCTCAGCCTGTTTATATGCACATCAACGGTTCGTTCATCTGTTGAGGTGTCGTAGCCCCATATCTCGTCCATCAGCTGTTGACGGGTGAAAATCTTGTTCGGATAGGATAGCAGCTTATATAATAGCAAAAATTCCTTTTGCGGCAGCTCGACGGTATTACTACCGTAATAGGCTGTAAAGGAATCATAATCCAGCAGCGTTTTACCGAAAAAAAGCTTATGTTCGTTTGCTATTTTCGCACGGCGGAGTAATGCGCTGACACGAAGCAATAGCTCGTTTACATCAATCGGCTTAACCATATAATCATCCGTACCGACAGCAAAACCCCTCTTTTTATCGCCGAAGCTCTCCTTTGCCGAAACCATAAGTATAGGGAGGGTGTAAGCGGCGTTTCGCAGTGCCTCGGTAAGCTCGTATCCGTCCATGTTCGGCATCATAATATCCGAGATTATAAGGTCTATATATTTACTTTCCATTAAATCGAGAGCTGCTCTGCCGTCCTCCGCTTCGATAGCATTGTAACCGTTTTTAGTTAAAACAGTGCAGATAATCCTCCGCAGATTCCTATCATCCTCGACAACCAGAATGTCAAACATAGTCCTCACCCCTCTGCTATCAATATACAGTATTCCTTTTGATATTTCAATAGTATGGACAAAGTTTATGTTCAGTTTATAAAAAGATGCTAAAAGTAATTATATGTCATTATTACAAAGGTGAATTATGTATCTGACAGAGAAGCAGATAAAACGACATAAAAGAGCATATAATTTTTTAAAATGGTTGTTAAGAGGCTGGGTATGCCATAAATTCGCCTATTCCTTTGAACCCGCACATTTACCCGAGGCTCCGTACATAGTGCTCGCCAACCATAATGCCGAGCTTGATCCGCTGCTGCTCGGGCTTACCTTTCCGCATACCTATTATGTGGCAAGCGAGCATCTGTTTAACAAGGGTTTACTCACAAAATTATTGGTCAGGTATTTTGCGCCTATTCCCCGAATGAAGGGAAGAGCGGACGCCGCCACCGTTTTGGATATCCGCAGACGGCTTTTACAGGGCTGTAACATAGGTATTTTTCCGGAGGGGAACCGTTCCCTTGACGGCAGAACAATGCGTCCTCATCCTTCGACCGGCGCACTTGTCCGCTCCTGTAAGGTTCCTGTTGTAACCTTTAAATTTACCGGAGCATACCTCACAAGCCCGAGATGGAGCCTTAGTTTACGCAAGGGACAAATGACGGGTCAGGTTGTAAATATTTATTACCCGGAGCAATTACAGAGCTTGACCGCAGATGAAATTAACGAAATTATTTACGCAGATATTTATGAGGACGCATATCAGACTCAATTCGAGGAAATGACTCCCTACATAGGTAATAATCTTGCGGCCGGCTTGGAAACGGCATTGTTTTTATGTCCCAGCTGCAAGCAAATCGGGCGTATGAGGAGCGATGGGGATTATTTTAGGTGCGAATGCGGTATGAATACAAAATATAATCAATACGGCTACTTTACAGGTGATAACATCCGTTTTAAAAATTATACCGAATGGTATACCTGGCAGGTTGAGGAGCTTAAAAAATATGCATATGACACATATACAAGGTTTTTCATCTCCGACAGCGGGCTGATGATATTTAAAATAAACAAATCCCATTCTCGTGAGCGTCTGCGGTTTACCGATATAAAAATTAACCGGCAGCAGCTCGTCTTCAGCGGTAAAAACAGCGGGAATGTTACCTTCGACTGCAGCACGATTACGGGAATGTCTATATACGGCAGAAACAGCATTGTTATTGAAATAAAGCAGGATTATTACGAGCTTAAAGCGGATAAAAAGCATTCTCACAGCTTTAATGCCCGCAAATATCTCCATTTATACGATTTTATAAAATGCGATACGATAAGGGGTCAGGATTATGGACTTTTCAGCGGGCAACAAGGAATTATGGCATAGCGTTATACAGTTCGGTATAATTGCCGCAGGTATACTTTTTGCGAATATATTACGCAGAAAGGTCCCGTTCATACGCAATGGGCTTGTGCCAACTGCGGTTATAACTGGTTTTGGTTTTTTAATATTGAAATCAACAGGCGTGTTTCCGCTTGATTCGGCTATGCTGGAAAAAATAACCTATCACGGAATCGCAATCGGTTTTATTGCGTTGTCTCTTCGTATTCCGAAGCAAATAGAAAGAAACGAGAAAATGACCGCTTCAAAAAGCGGCGCTCTGATAGTTAGTACCTACCTTTTCCAAGCGATTATTGGTTTTGTTACGGTGCTGTTATTGGCTTACACCTTTATGCCGAACCTCTTCAAAGCGAGCGGTATATTGCTCCCGATGGGTTTTGGTCAGGGACCGGGACAGGCAAACAATGTCGGCAGTACATATGAGCTGTTAGGCTTTGTCGGAGGCAAATCCTTTGGATTATCGTTGGCTGCGGCAGGTTATATCTGCGCCTGTGTTATCGGTGTTGTTTACCTTAATATAATCGCAAAAAAGGGTAAAATACGGCGTAAAAAGCATGATGACATATCCGGCTCTGTCAGTATCGATATATTTCAGGACAAGGATGAGATACCTGTTGCCGAATCAATAGATAAATTTTCAATACAAGTGGCGCTCGTTGTTATGGTTTACAGCCTGACATACCTTATTACTTTAGGTATCACTTCGTTATTGCAAAAGCTATCCCCCGGTGTTTCCGCCGACATTTCCCCGTTGCTCTGGGGCTTTAACTTTATAACAGGCTCTATGCTTGCTCTGCTGCTTCGTGCGGTGTTTAAAAGTTTTGGCAGAGCAAGGCTGATGACTCGACAATACCAGAACAATTACCTTTTAAGCCGCATCTCGGGTTTTGCGTTTGATCTAATGATTATTGCGGGCATAGCTTCCATAAACATAAGCGAGCTGTCGGGGTTATGGGTTCCGTTTATTTTACTTTCCGTTTTGGGTGGCTTCCTTACCTTGTTCTATCTTAAAATACTATGTAAAAAGCTCTGTCCCAATTATTACTACGAGGGATTGCTCTCCATGTACGGAATGCTGACGGGAACAATCAGCTCCGGTGTTCTCCTGCTCCGTGAAATCGACCCTTCGTTAGACAAGCCCGCCGCTAATAATATGGTAACGGGTAGCAGCTACGGGATTATAATGGGTGCGCCGCTTCTGATTATAATAAGCATGGCTCCCAAATCGGATTTACATGCGTTTATTTCCCTTGGAATAATTGTTGTCTACTGGGCGTTATTGATTAGTTTTATTTACTTTGCAAAAAATAAAAGGAAGAATTGATATTCTGCTTTTTTATAATATGTAACGCTCCAAACAACGGAGCGTTTTTTATTATTAAGGTTTTAGCCGATAAACATTTGTGTCCAATAATTACCGTCGCTCACATAGCCGACACCTATTTGAGTGTATGCGGAGTTTAATATATTTGCTCTGTGTCCGCTGGAGTTCATCCATCCGTCAACGACCGCCTGTGGGGTTGAATAGCCTTTTGCGATATTTTCACCGGCAGTTCGATAAGAAATACCAAAAGCGGTTATCATATTAAAGGGAGAGCCATAGGTCGGGCTTGTATGCGAAAAATACCGCTTGTCGTGCATATCCTGAGATTTGTAACGAGCAACTCTCGATAACTCCCAGTTTGCCGTCAGCCTGTTCAAACCATTTTTTGCTCTTATATTATTAACAAGATCAATAACCTGCTTTTCATAGGAGGATATTGACGAATCAGAGAGCGGAACGGTTATTATCTGGTCTGGGTATATAAGATTCGGATTGGGTATTTGCGGATTAGCCGAAATAATCTCATCAAGCCCGATCTCATATCTTCTTGATATTTTCCACAGTGAATCGCCCGGAACTACCTTATAGTTGGAGCTTGCCGCACTTGCGGTTGTTGAAAACAGTGTAAACGCAACCACAAAGGCTGCTATAAAACCAAAAAGTCTTTTTTTCATTTTTTATAATCCCTCAAAATTTATTTAGCGGTTCTACCGCCGTATATATTATATGTAGAAACCTAAAAAGAAAAGGAAGCATTCCTCATAAGTTTTTACCATAAAAAAATGCGTCCGCATTGCGAACGCATTTCTATTGTAAGGAAAAAATTCCCTTTTTTTAAATATGCTTATCTAAGCGCGTCTCTTTTTTACGATAATAGCTGCGGAAACAATTGAAACAATTGCGATAGCTATTCCGCCGAACAGACCCATGTCACCCGTTTGAACAGGCTCGGATACGCTGCTCTGTGAGGATGCTACAGACTGATGCGAGGAAGTGGAAACCGCACCGGATTGCTCTGAGGATGTGGACACGGCAGAACCGGTCTCGGAGGAAACGGATTCGTTTGTAGCAGATTCTTCCTCTGCGGGTATAACAATTTCAAACTTCTCTATTGTAACGGTTATATCTGTTGATGCACCGGCACACCATACCTGAAATTTGTCAAAGGTTAAGCTATTTCCTGTGTCAAGGACCAAATCCTTTTTCCCGAGGTATATATCAGCAGCGGTTCCGTTATAAGCCTTTAGGTCAAATAATTTAACCGAAAGCTCGTATTCACCCGCTTTTATATCACCGGAGCCGTCATATTCCGCTCCGTCGATGAAATGATGTATAAATATTGCTTGAGTACCTGCTATCAAACGGATTGATGCACAGGCGGACTCATCCTCAACCTTAAATTTGATATTTAAAACCGGGTTATCGTCTTTACTTACTGTTATCGGAGTTTTGAATGTCCCCGTTACATAAGGCCATGCTCCGGGTGCGGTTGCAACTAATTTACCGCTTGTAAAATTTAGAGCTACCTCATTATTGTTCGCTGCTTTTTGTTCCCAAGTCGAACCGTTTTCATCAATTAAATTATAAACATTGCCTGCCGCTTGTACGGGTAATAATACGGTAAAAGCCATTAATAAAACAAACGAAAGTAAAAGTGCGATTTTTCTCTTCATTAGTTACTCCTTTGCTTAATTCTTGTAAATTTTGTTTCTATTGCTATATAATATCATATATATATAATATAGTCAATGATATTTTTTAGACAATGTTCACTTCAATATTACTTTTTACGGATATTTTTATTCGTTCTCCCAATTGTGCCAAACCTCGGTGACATCCTCGTTATCATCCAGAGCATCCAGCATTTTGCGTAGCTTGACAATCTGCTCCCCATCACTTAGATTTACATAAGTAGAGGGCAGTTTGTCCGGCTCCGCCGAAATGACCTTGTAGCCCTTAGCCGCAAGCGCATCCCTTACGGCGTTAAGCTCCTGCACCTCGGTAAATACCTCGATAGCTTCATCCTCGGTATTAAAGTCATCGGCTCCGCACTCAAGCGCATCCTCCATAAACCTCTCCTCGTCCACACCGTCGGCATCCAGCACAATAACGCCCTTGTCGCTGAACATAAAAGAAACGCAGCCGGTAGAACCGAGGTTTCCCCCGAATTTGTCAAAATAATGACGAATATCGGCGGCTGTACGGTTTCGGTTCTCGGTGGTTGCTTCGACGATAACGGCGACTCCGCCGATACCGTAGCCCTCGTAGCAGACAACCTCATAGACCTCGCCGTCGTTTCCGGAGGCTTTTTTTATTACCCTGTCTATGTTGTCGTTAGGTACATTCAGCGATTTCGCCTTAACGATAAGGTCACGCAGCTTTGTATTGCTGACCGGATCCGGTCCGCCGTCCTTAACAGCCATCGAGATTTCCTTACCTATTTTAGTAAAAACCTTTGCTCGTTGCGCATCGGTTTTTTCCTTTTTATGCATTATATTTTTCCACTTGGAATGTCCTGACATAAAACCACCTTAGACTGACGATAAGACCCGCAAATCATTTGTTACAGACCTTTCTCAACAGTATGGTTCCTTTCTTCTTATATCAAAATACTATATTTCCTCTGTGCGTTTCATTCCGAGTAAATCAAGCGCATTTCCCAGCACCTGTTTTACAGCCTGTGTAAGCTTAAGCCTGAACGCTCTGAGTGCTCCCTCGGATTTTAGGATAGGACAATTGTGATAGAATTGATTAAACGCAGTACATATGGAGAGCATATGCCTTGAAATTATGCTCGGCTCGTTTTCCTCCAACGCCCGCAGAACAGCCTCCGGGAATTCGCTCAATCGTTTTATCAGCTCTATTTCTTCACTTAACGGATTCTTATATTCATTGTCATCGTAATTATCAATGCCGTTTTCAGACTTGCGTAGAACACTTGCACTCCGTGCATAGGTGTACTGTACATACGGTCCTGTATTTCCCTCAAAGGACAGAGCGTCCTCCCATACGAAATTAGTGTCCTTGATACGGCTGTTTGCAAGAGCGTTGAAGATAACCGCACCTACTCCGACAGCACGGGCGACGCTCTTTTTATCGGCAAGCAATGCGTTCTTTTCCTCAATTATCTTTTCGCATTTTGCGACCGACTCAGTGAGTAAATCCTCCAAACTAATAATGTTCCCTGTTCGGGACGCTAACTTTTCCCCGCCGAAGCTCATTGTTCCGTAAGGCACATGGACAAGTCCCTTATACCAATCGTAGCCCATAAGCTCAACAATCTTGAACCACTGTGCAAAATGCAGACTCTGCCCTGCGCTGGTAACATAAATACATTTATCAAAATCATATTCCTTTTTACGCCATATTGCCGCCGCTATATCTCTTGTCGGATAAAGAGTGGAGCCGTCTGTTTTTAATATAAGCGCATTCGGCATATTGTATTGGTCGAGCCTTACTATCGAGGCTCCGTCATCCAATACAAGCAGTCCCTTTTTCTTTAATTCCTCAACAACCGCAGGCATTTTGTCCGAGAAAAACGCCTCTCCGTTATATGAATCGAAGGTAATCTCAAGCAAGGCATAGGTTTTTTGATATTCTTTTATCGAAATCTCCTTAAAATACTGCCACATCTCAAGGTATTCCCTGTTCCCGTTCTCAAGCTGGGTAAATGCCGCTCTCGCCTCGTCGGAGAGTGCTTTGTTATCCTTCTCCTCCTTGCAAAAACGGACATACAGCTGCTCAAGCTCGTTTATTCCCCGTTCGTCAACCTTTTCCTTGCTTGACCACATTTTATATGCGACAATAAGCTTGCCGAACTGTGTTCCCCAGTCGCCGAGGTGATTTATAGCAACGCATTTATATCCGCAAAAAGCATAAATGTTACGCAGTGAGTTGCCTATGACTGTGCTTCCGATGTGTCCGAGATGAAAGCGCTTTGATATATTGGGTGACGAAAAATCAACGCATACAACCTTATCTTTTCCTATATCGCTTGAACCGAAGGTGGGATTTTTTGCTATATCATCAAGCAGATTGCTATAATAATCGCTGTCCACGAAGAAATTAAGGTAACCGCCGACAGCCTCTGTTTTTATAATGAGCGGCAGCTCACCAATCTTTTCGTTAAGCTCTGCCGCTATCCTTGGCGGTGCGGATTTTAATAGCCTTGCCAATTTAAAGCAGGGCAACGCAAGGTCGCCCATGACAGAGTCCGACGGTTTCTCGATAAAGGCTGATATATCCGACTCGGTAACGGAAAAACCCTCCGAAATCAGAATATCTTTTATTTTTTTTGCGATTTCATCCTTTATATTTTGCATATAATTACCTTCTTATAATACCTTTGATAAAAAGTCCTTAAGTCTTGGATTCTTAGGGTTGCCGAAGAACTCGGACGGAGATGCGTCCTCCAAAATAAGCCCATCGTCCATAAACAACACCCTTGTGCCGACCTCCCGTGCGAAGCCCATCTCGTGGGTAACAACCGCCATGGTCATACCGCCCTCCGCAAGCTCTCTCATAACCGCCAGCACCTCGCCTACCATTTCGGGGTCGAGTGCGCTGGTCGGCTCGTCAAACAGCATCACATCCGGCTCCATTGCGAGCGAACGGACTATGGCTATTCGCTGCTTCTGTCCTCCGGAGAGCTGTGCCGGATACGCATCTGCTTTATCGGCGAGTCCCACTCTTTTTAAAAGGCTGAGCGCTTTTTCGTTAGCCTGCTCCTTTGTTTGTATTCCTAACCGTATCGGTGCGAGTGTTATATTCTGTGTAATTGTTTTATGAGGGAACAGGTTAAAATGCTGAAAAACCATTCCCATCTTACGGCGAAGAAGGTTTATATCCGTTTTTGCATCCGTTATATTAATTCCCTCAAACCAAATCTCTCCGCCGGTAGGTGTCTCCAGTATATTAAGACAGCGCAGGAAGGTGCTTTTTCCGCTTCCGGACGGACCGATAATAACGACCTTCTCACCCTTCTCAATGGTTTGGTTGATGCCCTTCAGCACCTGCAAATCATTTTTAAACGCTTTTGTTAAATCCTTAACGATTATCACTTCTGCGCAGCCTCCTTTCGAGGAGAGTTAAGAGCTTTGTGAGTCCCATAACGATTACAAGGTATATAAGCGCTACTCCGATTAACGGCCAGAAGGCGTCAAAGGTTCTTGATTGAATAAGGTAGCCTGCGCGGGTGAGGTCCTCCAGTGCGATAAAGCCCGCAACCGAGGTCTCCTTTAGCAGTACGATAAATTCGTTGCCCAATGTCGGCAGGACATTTTTAAACGCCTGCGGCATTATTATTGTCCTCATTGTTTGACCGTATGTAAGCCCGAGCGAACGACCTGCTTCCATCTGACCGTTATCTATGGACATTATTCCGCTGCGGAAGATCTCTGCGACATATGCACCCGAATTTATTCCGAATGCAATAAACGCAACTACGATTTTGTTAATGCTGACCGATTGGAAAATAATAAAGTTTATGATTAAGAGCTGAACCACCACGGGAGTTCCCCGTATGGCGGTTATGTATAGCTTAGAAATTGCATTAAAGAACCTTAATCTGCCCGTTTTTTCATACACAGAACGGGTCATACCGACAATAAAGCCGAGAAAAATACCCAATATTGCAGAAAAAAGTGTTATCTGTAATGTAACCAGAAGTCCCTTTAACAATAACCTCCAACCGTTATTATTAATAAAATTATTGTTAAAGGAATTACTTGTATTGTTCCATAAATTCCTGAAGAACTTAACGAATCCGCTCGAGGTATCCTCGGCGGCGAGCCTTGATTCCTCGGCAGCTCTGCTGTTGGCTTCCTCCACCAATGAGGATTTTCCTATCATAGACTGCCTCGAGGTCTCGCTCTGCTCGCTGTAATCGGTTTCGTTCTCCTCCGCAAGGGCACCGTTGGCGGGAAATACTCCAAGCAAAAGAACGCCAAAGAGCAGCACAGCTAATATTAAGCATACTTTTTTATTAATTCTTATTTGCAATGTACTCACCGCCCCTACATAAAGATTGTACAAAAAATCGAAGAGCGGCGTGCAGACTGTAAAAGACCAACACGCCGCAGTTTATTAAAAGAACTATTCAGCTTTAATAAATTTATCGATAATTGATTGAAGGGTTCCATTCTCATCGAGGATAATAAGCGCCTCGTTTATAGCATCCCTAAGCTCTGTTTTATCCTTAGCAATCGCTATGGCATATTCCTCGTCGGTGTATGCCTCGTCGATAATTCTAATTCCCTCGGTTTGTGCGAGAAAAACCTTTGCGGGCTCGTTATCGATAATAACGGCGTCTATTTTACCCTGTGTTAAGGCAAGAACAGCATCAACACCGTTGTTATAACGCTCAACTGCGCCGATAAGACTATCGTCTGTGGCGTAAATATCGCCGGTTGTACCGAGCTGAACACCGACCTTTTTACCAACAAGGTCATCTGCTCCGTTAATTTGCGAATCCGTTTTAACTATAATAACCTGTGTAGCGGTTGCATATGTGTGCGAAAAGTTAACGCTGTTAAGACGCTCCTGGGTAATGGTCATACCGGCAACTCCGACATCGGCTTTTCCTGTTTGAATGGAGGAGAGTATAGAGGAGAACTCCATATTGTCGATAACTAATTCAACCTCCCAGAGGTCTGCGATAGCCTGCATGATTTCAACATCGATTCCCGCATATTTGCCGTCATCGTCCACAAATTCATACGGAGGGAAGTTTGCATTGGTCGCCATTATAATTTTACCTGCCGCTTTGATGCTTGCGGGAACGGTAAATGCGTCCTCCGGTTCGCTCTCATCGGATGTTGTATCGGCAACAGATTCCGTTTCGGAAACGGATGCCGTGTCGGCAGAGGAGGTCTCGTCCTTGTCCGTATTACATCCTGCCAAAACAAACGGTACGATTAATAAAACCGCCAGTAAAAGTGTCAATAGCTTAATCTTCTTCATAATTCATTTCTCCTTTTATTAAAATTGTTTGAAGACCGGCACAGCAAACACTATGCCGATCTAAAAAATAACTGTGAACGGCTGTTAACGCTTGCTGAACTGAGATGCTCTTCTCGCTGCTTTCAAGCCGTACTTCTTTCTTTCCTTCATACGAGGGTCACGGGTAAGGAAGCCTGCCTTTTTGAGTATAGGACGGTATTCGTCACTTGCCTGAAGCAATGCTCTTGCAATGCCGTGTCTGATAGCGCCTGCCTGACCGGAAACACCGCCGCCGACAACCGTACAGATAACATCAAACTTGCCGATTGTGTTTGTTATGCCGAATGGCTGACGAACTACCAGCTTGAGGGTATCAAGACCGAAATAATCGTCAATCTCTCTTTTGTTTATTGTAATAGCTCCCGAGCCGGGTATAAGACGAACGCGGGAAACACTGCTCTTTCTTCTGCCGGTGCCGTAAAAATACGGTATTGCTGATTGATATGTCATAATATGCGTCCTCCTTATTAAACTTCTACGGGAATAGGCTGCTGTGCCTGCTGCTTATGCTCGCTGCCCCTGTAAGCCTTTAAGCGTACAATGCTTGCGTCGCCTATCTTGTTTTTGGGAAGCATTCCCTTTACGGCAAGCTCAATAACCTTCTCGGGTTTTGTTGCCATGAGTGTACGGTATTTTACCGCTTTAAGCCCGCCGACATAACCGCTGTGACGGTAGTAAAACTTCTGGTCCAGCTTTTTTCCGGTTAAAACAACCTTCTCTGCGTTTATAACCACGACACATTCGCCGCAGTCGACATGAGGTGTATATTCGGGACGATGCTTTCCGTTAAGGATTGTCGCCGCCATAACCGCTACTTTACCGAGAGTCTTACCCTGAGCGTCTATAATATACCACTTGCGCTCAAGTGTCTCTTTTTTTGCCATGAATGTAGACATATTCGTTTTCCTTTCAAATCTTTTATATAACACGCTAAACCATTATAACAGTATTTTTCGGTTTGTCAATAGCAAAACGCAAACTTTTTTCGTTTTCGGCTATATTTTCTTTTATTATCTCGTTTTTTCTGCTTGTTTTTAAGTTTCTGTTTACGATATAGTCTAAATCACACTTGCCAAAACCATTTATAGGTTATATAATATCTTCGGAAGGAATGATATTTTTTGATTAATATAAAACCGATACAGCAGATACTCTCATATACACGCCGTGCCGTTGTCGATTATAATATGATTACGGACGGCGACAGAATCGCAGTAGGTGTTTCGGGCGGCAAGGACAGCCTCACTCTTTTATGTGCGCTTGCGGAGCTGCGGCGTTTTTATCCATGTAAGTTTGATATTGTGCCGATTACGCTTGGAATGGGCTTCCCCGATGCGAATATCGACAATATCAACGAGGTATGCGATACACTCGGGGTTAAGCTGCACTATTTCCCCACCGAGATATATAAAATAGTGTTTGAGACACGGGCAGAGAAGAATCCCTGTGCTTTATGCGCTAATTTAAGAAGAGGGACGCTCAACGAGGTGGCGCTTAGTCTTGGGTGCAATAAGGTTGCGCTCGGTCATCATTTCGATGACACGGTAGAGACCTTTTATCTTAACCTGTTCAACGAGGGAAGAATAGGCTGTTTCTCGCCCGTAACCTTTCTTGACCGCAGTGAGGTAACATTAATCCGTCCGTTTATATATGTACCAGAAAAGGAAATAAAGCGTTTTATCCGTGTTTCCGGCATATCACCGTCGCCAAAATATTGCCCTGCCGACGGAAAAACCGACAGACAAAAGACTAAGGATACTCTCGCAGAGCTATCCAAAACCGACAGAGGAATTAAACAGCGTTTGTTTGGCGCAATGGAGAAAGCGGGAGTGGGCGGCTTTAAGGTCTGCCCGAGACAAATCAAAGAGAAATCAAAAAAGGAGACAGGATAATGCTAGACTATCATATTCATTACTATATTGATTCCTGCGCAAACGACGAGATGACCTTCACGAACATAGAAAACAAGTGCGTAGAGCTGGGTATAACGGAAGCTGCGGTGTTAAAGCATTATTCGTCCGCAATGCCCAACGGCAAGGATGACTGGATATGCTGGCACAGGACAAAACCCGAGCAATGGAAACAATATCTTGCGGAATATGCGGCATATAAACCTCGGAGCATACTAATGAGCTCGGGAGTAGAAACCGAGCTTTGCAACGAGAGGGGTGACATAAATATCCCCGTAGAGGAGCAGCAGAAGATTGATTTGGTGCAGCTCTCCGTCCATTATATGATCGACCTCGATTGCCTGCCCCTGAGCCTGCTTATATACCCTAACCTTAATTTTTGCCCCGAGTTCAACAACGACGAGGGCAGGCGGCTACTGGAGGAATGGCGGCAGAAAACCGTTGACGCAGGTGAGGAAAATATAATCAAAGGCCTTGTAAACGCATATATGAACGCAATCAAGCGTTACCCGAAGGTTAAATCACTTGCTCATATGGGTGACGGGCTTGTTCCGTTGCGTACATATCTTGTCGCCGTGGATAAGGTCGGGAATGAACGCATTATCGAGATTTTCGAGCCGCTAATGTCCCTTATGGCGGAAAAGGGTGTTGTTTGGGAGCTTGCGGGCAGCTGCGGCAATACCGCAATGCTTAAAAGGGCAAATGAACTGGGTGTCAGCTTCACCGCCACCGCAGACGCTCATTTTTTGGACAGCGGCTGGGGGCCTTTGTCAAAGCATAAAAATGCAGAGGTTTTTTTGGACAGCATGTCGTTAAGAAGAGGAAAAATTTCATTCTAATATTTATTAATGCAATTATTTAGTTATATTAAATAGAAATTACCTTCTTTTCTGTATCACTTCCAAAAATATCTTCTATTTTTTTGAGTTGATTCAATACACTTAATATTTGAGTTTGGTCGGAATCAATTTCAAATATTGACATGAAAATGCTGTATATAGTGACCGCTTAACGTTACATGTCCGTTTTTCTGGAATTCTGCTTTTAATAAAAAATCGTTATCAATTGTTTCATAACAGGCAATTCCTTTAATCTCTTTATAACACCGTTCCAATTGTTTATAAAATCTATATAGAGCACCTGTTGTGAAATAATACTCAGATTTATTTACACTATAACTATTTGCTTTAATATTAATAAGACCCCAAACATCATATCCGCCTTCGAATCCGGTGCCATCCATGAAAATTGTGCATATTATAAGCTCAATGCTTCCATCATCACCGTTTAATAATAGCGCTCTCATCGGGAGTTCCATTTTATAAACCACCTATCCAAAATAATTTTTTAGATTTATCTATAAGAGCAGCAATAATCGGAAAAGGATTTTACTATAATTTTAAAGCTGGAGTTTGCCGGTACAACAAAGCTCTGCCCCTCCTTATATGTTGTGAACGAGGTCTCGTTTTTCTGCATAATATCCATCTCACCGCCTATTATCTCCATAAGCTCCTCGGTGTCCGTGTTAAATTCATATTCACCGCTCTGCATAAATCCCAGCGTCTTTTTTGTGCCGTCCTGAAAAAGCACCGTTCTGGATGTAACTCTGCCGTCAAAATACACATTTGCTTTCTTTATTATTGTCGCATTTTTAAATTCCATATTTATAACCATACCTTTTTTGTTTTTCATTTTACCATATACTTTATAAAATATCAATTAGTAATTGCTTGTTATATTACAAATATAGCAAAGACTCCCTCAATATGAGAGAGCCTTTTTTATGAATAAATATGCTGCCTTACCTTGCTTGACGGCGGAGCTTTTTCAACCTTCTCTTTGTGCTCGGTTTTAATCTGGACGCAACGAATGTACCTAAAACCGAGGAGCCGATTAATATCGCCGGAGGGAGTAAGGTGTTCCACAATCCGCCCGAATATGTACTTGATATAAGAGCTACTACGGTAACTATTCCCAAATTGGAAAGACAGGTAAACAGCCCCGCTTTTAACGGATTCTCTTTATATGTTCTTGCCGAACGCAATGAGGATATAAAACCGCCAAGAAAAACAGCGAGCAGAGCCAACGGAAAAACACTCCCCGACGGGTTGCTTGTTTTCATAGCGGCAAACGCAAGGATGATTGACGAGAGCAGCATTATACTTGGTCCGAGCACCAGCCCGATTAGAACAATGCGCATTAGTGAGCTGTCTTTATTTATTGTGTTGTGCATATAATTTCCCCTTCCTTTACTTTATATATATGGCTGTCCCGTCCTCTTTATTACCCAAAAAGCTCTCCAATAAATTTATTTGTATAATCGGTCAGTTTAACAAAATCCATTGACCGAATGTAAATGCGTTCAATACTGTCATGCACTCTGCTTGCCTCCGCAAAGAATTGCTTTGCCGAATCAAGCAATGCATTATATAGCTTAAACGCCGCTCTGTCCTTTTGTCTTATGGCTTTTATACCGTTTTTATCAATGAATCGCAGGGTATTTATAGGCTTGTTTTCGCTCTTTTTCGTTCCGCTTTGTTTATAGTGCCGCTCTGCCGAAAATAAAATATCTTCGTTGGGGAAGTATATTGCTTCCAATTTCTTGGTATCAACAGGATCAAAGGAAATAATCCTATCCGCACCTATTCGCTCGGCATATGCTCTTACCATATCTAAAAAACGATATGCAATATCATACCTGTCCTTTATAAGATAAACATTTTCGGCGAATGAATATGTAGGAAGATAATCCATACCGTTCTGATTAAAGGCGGTCTGTATACGGATATCCGCATTTCCGCTTGTCGGCTTTAGCAGTTTCTTACATATCCTTCCTGCAAAGCTCTTCATTTTTTCTTCGAGTGTAACCGATGAAATAAGTATATTTCGAAGCTCTCTTATACTTCCGGCTGCCGATAAAGCACGATAAGCGTTCTCATAACATACATTCTTGCGGTCGGTGAGGGCAATAAGCTCCTCGCGTCGGAGCTTTATTTTTGCTTCGTCCCAGAAATCGCCTAAGTTAATAATGTTTTCCCTTGCCGACGGATATTTCATATTCATTATATGCGGAGCTGTTCCGTCAATAACAGCAATACCCTTTTCAGGCAGTAAAACGCCGTCAAAAGAACGGCTGTCTGCCGAGCAGCGTATGTATTCAACACTTAAGCCGTCACGCAGCGCTCTCTCCCCCACTCTTTTTATAAAGGTAGATTTACCGCAGCCTGCCGAGCCCTTTAAAATATACACCTTTTTATATTTGTTCCCTATTATTTCCTGATAATAGGAAGTAAATCCGTTTTTTGTATTAACCCCCGCAAAGTATTCGATTTTTTTATGCATCCTGTACGACACCCCCAATAAACACTTGACTTAATACGCAAAAAGCAATATAATTACAATAATAATATATATTATGCAAAACGCTTGTGTTTTGTTATACGAAACCGTGTTTTGTATTGCGAAAGGATTTTTATGAAAAAAACAGTTTGCTTCGGCGAGGTTATGCTTCGCCTGCAACCACCATCCTATCAGAGGTTTATGCAGGCGACAAGTTTTGATGCCGTTTACGGCGGTGGCGAGGCTAATGTAGCGGTCTCGCTTGCTCAGTTCGGTCTTGATTCGGTATATGTTACAAGGCTGCCGAATAATCCGCTCGGTATAACCTGCCGCAACGAGATAAGAAAATGGGGAGTTGATACGAGCAAAATCACCTTTGGCGGTGATAGGCTGGGCATATACTTCTGCGAGAAGGGAGCATCGCAAAGACCTTCCAATGTTGTCTACGACAGAGCGGGTTCGTCTATATCCACCGCAACCGACAACGATTTCAATTGGAGCGAGATATTTGACGGTGCCGACTGGTTCCATTTTACGGGAATAACACCTGCTCTTGGCGGAAAACTGACTGCAATATGCGAAAAAGCCTGTATAGAAGCAAAAAAGCGGAACATAACCGTTTCCTGCGACCTCAATTACCGCAAGAAGCTGTGGAGCCGTGAGAAGGCAGGCGAGGTTATGGGAGCGCTCTGTAAATATGTTGATGTTCTTATCGCTAATGAAGAGGACAGCGCCGATGTTTTCGGTATACATTCGACAAAAAGCGACATTAACAGCGGTGTTCTGTCCTACGACGGCTATATCGATGTAGCAAAGCAGCTCACTCAACGATTCGGTTTTAAATATGTAGCTATAACTCTGCGCGAGTCTATTTCGGCTTCGGTAAACAACTGGTCGGGTATGCTGTATGACGGAAAAGAAGCGAATTTTTCAACAAAATACAGTATAAACATTATTGACCGTGTCGGCGGCGGAGATTCCTTCGGCGCAGGACTTATATATTCATTAGTAAGCGGAAAGGCTCCGTCGGATGCGATAGAATTCGCGGCGGCGGCATCCTGCTTAAAGCACACAATCGAAGGTGATTGTAATATATCTACTGTATCCGAGGTGGAGTCCTTGATTAAAAACGGAGGAAGCGGCAGAGTACAACGGTAAAAAGAGGAGCCTCCCCTATTTATATAAGGAAGGCTCTTTAAATATATTTAAATGGAGGAAAATCAATTGAACTGTCCAAATTGTAATAACAGCAATTCCGAAGAAGCTATTTTTTGTGTCAAATGCGGTACTAAATTAATAGCCGACAGACCGCCCGAAGCATCTACACAGTCCCCGCCCCAAGCGGAAAATGTTTACGCTGATTATAACGCCAATGCATCACAAGCGGGTTATAATGTGTACGGCAACCCTCCACCGGTAAAAAGGCTCAGCAGAACAAAGCCCATATTAATTACAGCCGTATCTGTTTTTTTGATTATAGCGATTATTGCCGGTGTCTTTATTTTCTCAATGTCCTCAGGACCGTTGACCGAAATTTCCAAAGCGGTCGAAAGAACGATTGATGCAAAGAGTTTTTCCTTTAAAGGGGAGGTAAACGCCTCCGGTAACGGTATAAAGATTGACGGAATAATAAAGCTTGATTTAGATAATCGTATCTTTGAATTATATACCGAGGTTTCCGAGAAAAGTACCTATCAACAACATTTAATAATTGTTTTGATTAAAGACGGTATAGTTCTCACGGATGAAAACGGGCGTGTTAATACAACCGATATTAAAAAAAATCTCGACGAATTCTTTGATGAGTACGACAAACAAAAAAACATTAAAAAAGCAGAGAAAATCGATTGGGATGAACTGTTTGATACTCTCGGTATAAGTGACCAGATTGATGCCGACCTATTTGGATTGACTTTGAACGAATTTATAAAAAACCTCAATGATATCACATATATTAATGAAAAATTAGCTACTTATACGAAGGAAAAACAGGACGGAAAAATTGTTCATTCCTTTAAAATCAATACCGATAAAATGACCAAGGAATTAGTAACATTGTTTGGAGAAGCCTTTTATCTCGAGGGCGAGGATGACTATGATGATGTCATAGGCGATATCGCCAATAACATAAAGCAAATCACAGGCGGTAATAAATTCAATGTGATTTTTGAGGTAAGCGGGAACTATTTCTCCGGGTTAAAAATCGATACTAATAATTTGTATGCAAAAATCGAGCTTGACGACTTTAACACCGCTGAGATAGATGAGGATGCTATTAGTAAGTATAATAAGCATTTTAGTTAAGAGTCGTATAAACTGTTGGGTATAAGAAACCACAGAATAGTAAAACAAAATTCGGAGCAGTTATACTACTCCGAATTTAACTATTAATATTAAAAAGAATCTGCCGCTTCATACCTTTAATAAAAAAGCTTATGTACGATTTTCTTTTTCTCTTCTTGCCGATTTATTATACTTCATAAGCACTAGTATTGCAAAGATTGACAACAATGCTATTATAACGCTGATAACCATTCGATTATCATCGCCCGTATTTGGAGGAGGATAATCCGATTCACGACCGTTTGCTTCAAATGTCCACTTAATCAGACCTAATAATGATTGATATTCACTCTGAGTTTTTGGATCGAGAGTTAATTGAACCATAAGATTTTTTGTTGTGCCTTTTTCAAAGGTGTGAAGGCTGATGTTGTATCTCATGGAATCAGGCGCGGGTGAATTCGAATCAAGATTTCCCCAAACAGGACCGTTGTAGAGCACTGTTCCGTTGTCATTCGTTATAACTATTGTCGCATACTGCTTTAATAGTTTATCAATTAATTGTCGGTTCTCGTCGGTAGCCTGTGTCTGGTCGATATAATCTGCACGTAAGAAGATTTCTGTCTTCTTGTCATAATTATTAGTTACATTTATTATTTGTGTATGTGTCTCACCGGGGATAAGATCCTTGAATTTTATGAACAAATCGCCGTTAGAAACATTGAATTTAAATCCGTTATCCGGGTTTAAGAATAAAACCTTGGCTGTAACAGGATCGCGTTGGTACGTAGTATATTCAATGCCCAAATCATCCAGAGTTTTTCCCCAAATGCTTACTCCGTTGCCACCCGCTTGTATACAATCCATATATACAACAATATCAGCTTGCATATTTTTGTATTCGTTTCCGCTGTTTGGGTCAATAACAAATTCTCTTATCAACGGAATTGTTAATTCGTTAGGTTTTAATACATTGCGATAGTAATAATACCCATCGGATTCATCATAATACCATTGTGCTGTATCGCAGGTGATTAAAATGTTGTCGGTGCTAATCTCCGAATTAATAATCAGACTTCCGTCAGCATCTCGTGCTTCTCCCCAGGCTTTGTCGATTCTAACACGGATAACAGCATCAGAGGTTCCCGTATTTACCACACGCACAACCTTGTTTACCTTGTCGCCGGGTAATACCGTGGGGTTTTGGGAATATTCCTCTGTGATTTGTCCTTTTACACTGCCGACCGTAATTTTATTAACAGTATTACTTTGAACCGACCAAAAGGCAAGTGTGCTGACGACAGAGGAGAAAGCTATCGTTATTAAAATAGTAAATAAAATTAGATAGCTTATTCTCTTTTTCATTCATCCACCTGCCTTTCAGAAAATTCTAATAGGATTTATAAATGTCTATTATGCCGCATCAAGAGCTGTAAAAGCTTCACTTGCATCAATGAAGTTGTCACTCTGGATAGCTTGAGCGGTCATCTTGATTTTATACGAGCCTAATAAAGCAATCTCTGCATTTGCAAAATCAGTCGGGATTACTATGTTTGTGAATAAAACAACCTTATCGCTCAAGGATGCATCTTCGTCTGCATGGAATATTCCGTTATAATTGTAATACCGAACTCCGGGGTTTGCTGCTGTTGTACTGGAATGCCCCCCAAAATTTGTACCAGTTGCAATGTTAGTAAAGAAATGATAAACTAACAAAAAGAGAGGTACGAAA
>PGZT01000063.1 GCA_002841455.1 Firmicutes bacterium HGW-Firmicutes-21
GGAGCAGTTTAACACCACTCCGGATCATGTAGATTTATTTTAGGTTTTCTTTACCCCAACTATTGACATAGAGCCTAATAATATTTCCCGGGAAATAAAAAAGCCTTTTTTATCATATAATTCACCGGATGTGGTTATATGAAAAAAAGGTTTTTATGTTTTGTTATAATTGTTCTTGTTTCTTTTTCTTTTCCTGCTTACCTATTATTTAACGGCTTCTCGGAGGCTGCGGATATTTATGCCGGTACAGAGGCAAATATGCTGCTCACATATCGTGTTAATCAAAGTATTTATGCAAGGATAAAGGACAGCGGACTAAAATACGATGATTTTACGCTTATACAGACCGATTCGGACGGTAAAATCTCGGCAATTCTTATCGATTCCATTAAACTGAACCTAATAGCCTCCGAGCTGGTGATTACAATAATAGACAGCATAAAAAGTGTTGAATACGGTGAATTCGGTATTCCGCTCGGAAACGCCTTTGGCAGCAGATTGTTCTCCGGCAGAGGTCCGAAAATTAATTGCAGGGTGGTTCCGTTAGGAACGGTTGCAAGCGATATTAAGAGCGTTTTCCAGTCTGCCGGGATAAATCAAAGTCTTCATCGTATAATATTGGAATTCAAGGTGTGTGTATCTCTAATGACACCGTTTGCGGGCTCTTCAAGTGAATTTACCGCTTCGTTATGTATTGCGGAAACGGTTATTGTTGGTAAGGTTCCTAATGTTATCTGGAGTCTTGGCAAGGCGTCTGGCGATCTCGAAGGATATAATTGATACCGCACTCGAGGCGTTGAGAGAGAAATGGCACTCCCTCGGGTATTTTACCTTTATAACCATATCCGACATTTCGGTAATACCCGCCGATATTCCCCTTTTTTCGCCACCGAAAACAAGGCAAACAGGTCGTTTTACGGTGGTTCTGTAAAGATCTCTTGCCTTTTCGCTTTTATCCGTCGAGATGAGCAGGAACCCCTTCTCCTTAACGCTCCTACATGCCTCGGTAAGGTCATCTGTAACAGCTATTTTAAGAAGCTCTGACGCACCGGCAGAGCTTCTTACAACTATATCATCGGAGGAGAAAAAGTTTCGTTTCGGCAGGATAACGCCGTCAACACCGGCAGCATAAAGTGTCCGCAGGGTAAACCCGAAGTTAAACGGGTCCTCAATACCGTCGAGTACAACAAGGTATGCGTTCTTCTGCTCAACAAGGCTCTCAAGCGAGGAATAAAGCCTTTCTCCGGCAACGGCGGCTATACCGCCTGCTGAGGGATTGTCACAAAATGCGGTAAAAGCTTCCTTGCTGACGAACTCCGTCGGCACCTCATATTTTCTCAATATATCGTATTGTCTTTTCTCGGGGGCATGGAACCCTGACTTTATAACACTCTCATATCTTTCCTTATCGATAACAACCTTGTAGACCTCACGGGATTTTGCCTCAAGAGCTGTACGGACCGATATAAAACCGCTTAATATTCTCTCGTTTTTTATCATTCGCTTATTCCTTTTAATGATGATAGAACAGTGGTGTAAGCCTTCCTGTTTGCACTTGTGGCGTAGCTCAGGAATAATACCTCATCAGCATTGTTCTGTATTGCAAATTCGGATAATTTGTAATCACAATAATTAGGGTTGATATAGTGTATCTCACTGTAATGGCAAACCAAATAAGGAACAAATGCGGCGGCACTGGTGTCGGATACGATTACCAGCTTCTTTCCTCCGCTTGCGCCCGTAGTAATTTTATAATACTCCGCTTCCCTGCCGAGGAAAACATTATAGCCGTTTGCCGTTGAAGACACACTGTTTCCAACAATAGAATAATTAGAGTAGGTTACACCCTTATGGCGTATTGTAAGCTTGCAGGCGTCGTTCTTGTCGGTAAAATAATAATCTATTGTGTCGGGATTTGCCGACAGAGCGGGTGTTTCGTCCTTTGTAGCCCAATAAAACCTGCCTAAATAATTTGTATACGAATCCTTACCGTAATCAGAAAGATTTATAGGTGTAAAACCAGCAGCAGCGGCAAAGTCGCAATAAGCATAATAGGCAGCAAGCGATGTCCAGTTGATATCTGTTCTGAAATATAAATATTCATCGGTATGCGCCGCCAATGTGTCGTAAATGTTTACGCTTGTGATTCTGCTGCTTAACTTCTCGTTAATACCGATTATAGTGCTTTTCTGCGATGAGTTGAAGAAGTCGTCGGAGGAATATATCGCTCGAGGTATCTCAACAAACTCAACATTGGTTGGCGCCAACATACTGTATACCTTTATACTGCTTGGAAGAGTTGCGGCAAGTTCATTAATTGCGTCAGCGTATCTCTCAATGGTAGTTGCCGTTGCGTTGAACTGCTCAAGTCCTGTATCTCCGTAAACATAGGTGATGCCGAGGTTGTTTTGAACCCAGCGATGCACAAGCTCCTCGCTACCCGAATTGCTGTTATCCTTTGAAATATCAGAACCTGATTCATCTGTTACCGAGGATATATCTCCCAAAACATCATCCTCCGAATTATAGGCTACATTTGACAGCGTGTTATCGGTTTGATCGGTGGAAAATTTGTCAGGCGTATCCTCACCCTCATTCGGTAAAAAAAGCACAGCCGCCAATATCAGAAGTGCGATTACCAGCACCACGACAATGGTTATCAAAATCGCCTTTTTTTCCTCCGCCCCCTTTTGCTTTAATATATTCTTTTGTTCTTCCTTCATAATTTCCTCCTTAAGCATAACTAAAACTTATAATTATTATACCCAATATTTCCCATTTAATTCAAGCGCTGTAAATAAAGGAGCAACAGGTGTTGCTCCTTTATTGGAGGATTATTTTTTATCGTTGCGTCTGGAATCCCTCGGATTGTTCGAGACCTCTTTTTTATCTTCGGTATCTGTTTTATCACCATCGTTTTTAGTGTCTGTGTTATCCGTACGCTTTTCCTTTTTCTTGTCATCCTTGATTTGCTGAATACGCTTGCGGTTAGCCTCGTCGCTTTCGGACAGCTTGCGTTCTCTAACCTCATCAAGGACCTCGGGAGTAATACCGTCGGTGAAGCAAAGCTCAAACTGCTCATTATCCATAATCTCGTGCTTTACAAGATAATCTGCAACGAAATGCAGTACACTCGAGCATTCCTTAAGAATCTTCTCCGCTATATTATAACCGTTTGTAATAAATGCGTGTATCTCCTCGTCTATTTTAGATGCAATATTCTCCGAATAGTTACGGGAGCTTGCGTAATCCTTACCGAGGAACACCTCGTCATGCCCCGTTCCGAACACAACAGGACCGAGTGTATCGCTCATACCGTACTGCGTAACCATCTTACGAGCAATCTCGGTAGCTCGCATTATATCGTTTGATGCGCCGCCGGAAATATCATCAAGCACCAGCTTTTCGGCAACTCTGCCGCCTAATAGCATAGCGATAGTCTCCTGCAGCTCATTTTTATAAACACTGGTCTTATCAACCTGCGGAAGCGAAAGCGTATAGCCCAACGCTCTTCCGCTCGGTATTACGGAAATCTGGTGTACAGGGTCCTGTGATGGAAGCATTCTGGTAACAATAGCGTGTCCCGCTTCGTGATATGCGGTTTTCCTCTTATCCTCTTCCTTAATAACCATTGATCTCTTTTGAGGACCGACAAGCACCTTTATAATCGATTCCTCTATATCCTGCATACCGATTAAGCTTTTGCCCTTCCTTGCGGCAAGCAAGGCTGCCTCGTTCAGAAGGTTCGCAAGGTCGGCACCTGTGAAGCCGGCTGTGCTCTTTGCGATTGTCTCAAGGTTTACCTCGTTCTCGAGTGGCTTGTTGCGTGAGTGTACCTTGAGTATCTCCGCACGACCCTTTATATCGGGGTGATTAACCGTTACCTGTCTGTCAAACCTGCCCGGTCGCAGTAATGCGGGGTCAAGAATATCCGGTCTGTTTGTCGCCGCCATAATTATAACGCCGTCGTTTACTCCGAAACCGTCCATTTCGACCAACAGCTGATTTAAGGTCTGTTCCCTCTCGTCATGACCGCCGCCCCAGCCTGCACCTCTGTGCCTGCCCACTGCATCTATCTCGTCTATAAAAATTATACAGGGTGCCGTCTTTTTGGCGGTTTCAAAAAGGTCTCTTACACGGGAAGCACCGACACCGACATACATTTCCACAAAATCCGAGCCGGATATGGAATAAAAGGGTACTCCGCTCTCGCCCGCAACCGCCTTTGCAAGCAGGGTTTTACCTGTTCCGGGTGCGCCCACAAGCAATACACCCTTGGGAATCTTTGCTCCGAGATCCGAGAACTTTGTTGGATTCTTAAGGAACTCCACAACCTCCTGAAGCTCCTCCTTCTCCTCATCGGCTCCCGCAACATCGGTGAACAAAACCTTTTTCTTTTCGTCCGAGCCGAGCTTTGTTCTCGCCTTGCTGAAGGAGTTCATCCTTCCGCCGAGTCCTCCGCCCGCACCCGTACCCTTAGTGGCTCTTGATATGAACATCCACCAAACAGCTATCATAATTCCGATTACAAGTAAATAAGGAAGAAAGGAAACCCACCAGGGGAAGTTTGTAGCCGCCTTATAATTGAACTTTTCGATAATTCCTGCGCACTGCTGCTGTAAAATAAGCTCATCAAGCTGCTCATGGAAATAATACCGGTTCTGTCCTAATTCAAAGGTTACCTTCCTGTCATTCTCATGTAAAACTATATCTATTTTATTGTTCTGGTCTATCTCAAACGATTTTACCTCTTCATTGACAAACATATCTACAATATCACTGTAAATAAGCTCCTTGGAAGTGCTCCCCTGTGTAAGTGCGCTTCCAGCGATTATTACCGCAACAATAAAAAATATATAAAACAGTGTGGCTCTTCCGTTTTTACTCTTCATTCATTAATCCTGCCTTTCGCTGAATCGAAATGATATAATTACCGTGTCAGATGCATCATCGGCGGTGTAAACCCTGTCGGCAGCGCCTATAAAAGGCACATAAACTATTCCGTCGTCATCAAAAAATACGGGAATGCATTCTCTTAAATATGAGGGTACGCCTCTTGCAATAAATTCCTTTTTTATACTTCGGTTTACTCCAAGGCAGTAAATCTTATCTCCTGTTTGTCTTGCTCTGTATTTTACACTGCCAACAATTTTACCAAAGGATAGTTTTATATATATGTCGTTATTGTAAATATTTTGCACCCTGTCCGAATTAAATTTGTATAGCTGTATAATCACTCTTCCGTCAGCAAAACTATTTTCGCCATACTTCAATTCATAAATGCCGTTATCGGTTATTTTTTTTATATTTTTGCTCGACACAAAATTAATTCTGCCATCCTTGATTGAAGCTGTAATGCCCTCGGGCATGGATAAGCTCCTGCCTTTTTGGCAGAAAGGAAGGCGCATTAAGGCTTCCAAATGCACAGTCAATAAGCTCTTGCCGCTCGTAGCAGCTGCGTAATCCCGTTGAAGCCTCCGCCTTAATAAGGCTGGGTGCAGTTCGGTGTCCGTTACTTCGTCGGGAATACTGTCAAGCATATTGTCGAAAAAGTCCTCGTCGCTTTTTGCCAATGTAGACAGCCTGTTTATGGACTCGATAACCTGCGGGTTTATTTTTTTTATCGTCGGCAGGGTTATATTACGGATATAATTCCTTGTATATGCGTTATCCAAATTACTGCCGTCGGTTACATAGGACAACCCGTTCTCCTTTAGAAAAGCAATGTTCTCTTCCCTGACGATATTTAGTAACGGACGGATAACATTCCTGTTTTTTTGCGGAATACCGCAGATACCGCTGACTGACGTTCCCCTGATTATATTCATCAGAACGGTCTCTGCGTTGTCATTTTTGGTATGAGCCGTGGCTAATAAATCAATCTGCTTTGACCTTTGTAATTCCTCAAAATAAGCATAACGTGCGTCTCTTGCGGTCTCCTCTACAGACCTTTTACTGACTTTAATAAGCTTATTTATATCTATATGCACAGAAAACAGTTCGATTCCCAAACTCTTACATAATTCTACGCAGAATTCCTCATCTCTATATGCCTCGTCCCCCCGTAAAAGGTGATTGACATGAGCGGCGCATAAATCAAAATTAAACTTTTCCTTCAACTCATTCAATGCATACAACATTGCGACAGAATCAGCTCCGCCGGAGAGACCGACACAGAGCTTTTTTCCGGACAAATCCCCGCATATGTTAACGAGTGATACGCTTACCTTATTTAAATAAATATCCGACAGGTCATTCATTACGGTGCGCCTCGATAGAAATAAACTTGAAATGATGTCCGTACCATGCAAGCGGAACGACAGCGGTATTTCCGTGCCTGTTTTTAGCAACGCTGCACTGAGCTATTATATTATCTCCCGGAGTGTTGTTATAACTCCTGTTATCCTGATTACCTTCACCCTTTTTATCGTAATAATCACCTCTGTAGAGGAAAACAACGACATCGGCGTCCTGCTCGATTGTACCCGAGTCACGAAGGTCTGAGAGCACGGGAACCTTGTCCGAGCGGGTCTCCGTTCCTCTGGCGAGCTGTGAGCAGAGTATAATCGGCACATGAAGGTCTTTAGCCATCAGCTTTAAGGCACGGGTTATCTGACCTATTTCAAGCACTCTGTTAT
>PGZT01000064.1 GCA_002841455.1 Firmicutes bacterium HGW-Firmicutes-21
TTGTGCCTTGGTTGCAAGAGGTGCAACCATTTGTATGAACATTTCATACAAAACGGCACAATTCCCGCTCACTGTCGAAAGGAAAAGGCAAAAATATGAAAACAGGTTATTTAGGAATGGATATCGGCTCTATTTCCACAAAGGGAGTTATTATTGATTGTTACAACAATATAATAGCCGATAAATACATCTGGACAGAGGGCAACCCGATAAGGGCTGTTAAAAAAGTTATAGGTGAGCTGAAGGAGCAGGCAGCCGGAATTACGGTCGAGGCGGTAGGTACAACCGGCTCGGCAAGGAAGCTAATCGGTAAAATGCTCGATGCCGATGTTGTCAAAAACGAAATAACAGCCCATGCGGTCGGTACACTAACGGTTTTTCCGTCCGTAAGGACAATCTTTGAGATAGGCGGGCAGGACTCTAAAATAATTCTTATCGAAAACGGAATTGTCATAGATTATGCCATGAATACCCTATGTGCAGCAGGTACGGGTTCCTTTTTATCATCTCAGGCGGCAAGGCTGGGCATAAATGTCGAGGAGTTCGGAGATATTGCGCTGACATCAAAAAATCCGACCAAAATTGCGGCGAGATGCACTGTTTTTGCGGAATCCGACTTAGTGCATAAGGCACAAATCGGGCATAAAAAGGAGGATATTGTCGCAGGGCTATGCAACGCCGTGGTTACAAATTATCTTAACAATGTCGGGAAGGGGAAAAATATTAAGCCGCCCATCGTTTTTCAGGGCGGAGTCAGTAAAAATGCAGGTGTTATAAGGGCGTTTGAGGAAGCTACGAATGAGAAAATTTTAGTCGATAAAAATTCTCACCTGTTAGGCGCATTGGGGGTCGCTATTCTGGCAAGGAACAATAAAAAGGACAGAGCCTTTGACTTTGATATTACGGACTGCGATTTTACTACAAAGGGATGCGAGTGCCGAAAATGCGCAAATAATTGTGAGATAATATGCTTTTACAAGGATAACACGCTGGTGGACGCATGGGGTAACCGCTGCCCCAATGGGGACATGGCGGCGCTGCCCCGAGTACGGGAGGTAAACGCAGGCATTTAAAATCGGACGGCTGAGGAGCCGTCTGAGGTTCTGTTTACAGAGGGTTATATATTCATATGGATTTTATAAGCGGTAAGCGTGTTTTGCAAAAGCATTGCGATGGTCATAGGTCCCACACCGCCCGGGACGGGTGTTATGTACGACGCCTTGCTCTCGCAGCTTATGAAATCGGTGTCCCCGCAGAGTGCTCCCTCGGAGCGGTTCATGCCTACATCGACAACGACCGCACTCTCCTTAATCATATCTCCGGTTATTTTTTTGGCGACACCGATAGCAACGACTAAAATATCCGCACGTCGGGTTACCTCACCGAGGTCACGGGTACGGGAATGACAGATTGTTACCGTGCCGTTTTCACCGAGTAGCAGCAGCGACATAGGCTTGCCTACGATATTACTGCGACCGACGATAACGCATTCCTTGCCGCTTATCTGTATGTCATATTCCTTCAAGAGCCGCATTACACCTGACGGAGTACAGGGAAGGAACAACGGATTCCCGAGCATAATTCTACCCACATTTTCGGGGTGGAAAGCATCTACATCCTTCTTTGGAGAGATACGGTTTATCACGCTCTGCTCGTCGAGATGCTTGGGCAGCGGGAGCTGAACAAGAATACCGTCGACCGTATCATCCGAGTTAAGCGTATCAATAAGGAAATCAAGCTCCTCCTGTTTTGCGTCCTCGGTAAGTAAATACTCCAAGGAAACAAAACCGACCTGCTCGCAGGAGCGTTTCTTGTTGCGGACATATATTTTTGAAGCCTCGTTGTCCCCCACCAAAACCACTGCAAGGCAGGGCTGCCTGAGACCCTTTTCTCTGTAGAGGATAACCTCGTTCGTTATCTCGTCCTTTACCTTTTGCGATATTAATTTTCCGTCAAGAATCTTTGCCATAATTACCACTCCTGTTGCTTATTCGTCAAGGCTGTCCTGCTCACCGAGAGTATCGTCGTCGGTCGTGCCGTCCTCGTCGTATTCTGTTTCAAAGGGCTCTGCGACGATATCTTCATTCCGCTCCGATTCTATTTTCACGGAGGCATACTTGCTCTCGTAGCCTATTGCCGAGGATAGCTCCTTTTCGGAGCTCTTCGCTCTGATAATCAGGAATATTATTGCGATAATAAAGGTTGCAAACCCGATAAGCACAGATAACTTTAACCCTAAAACACGCAGGCTGTCAGCGCGGAGCATTTCAATAAAACCTCTGCCCAGACCATACCAAGCTACATAGTAAAAGAGAATCTGCCCGTCGAACTTCTTCTTTTTATAAGCAAGGGTGATAAGTATAAAGCCGACCAAGTTCCATAATGATTCATATAAAAAGGTAGGATGCACAAGTGCAATGTCGCTTCTGTAAACATCGTCTATATATACTTTATCAAGCCCCATTCGCCACGGTAGCTTTTCGACCCCTGCCGAATAACCGTATGCCTCGGCGTTTACAAAATTACCCCATCTTCCGATAATTTGTCCGATAAGCACGGCGGGAGCCATGGAATCGAGGAGCGCATAGGTGTTCAGCTTTTTAATGCGGGAATAGATTATAACCGACGCACCGCCGAAAATTAATCCGCCGTATATGGCAAGTCCGCCGCCCGGAATGTTTATCATTTCAAGAAAGGTGTCGTATTGATCGAGGTTGGTTATAACATACATAAACCTTGCGCCGATGATAGCAACCACCACTGCGAAAAGCGTAATGTTATACACATGGTCGGGGTCAATTCCCTCCGTCTTGGACGCGCGCCTTAAAAAATACAGAAAAGCCGCTATAATTCCTGTACACAGAATTATTCCGTACCATTGAACGGATATATTGCCGATTTTAAACGCCTCGGGATTGATATCAAACTCCAGCCCCAGCCCGGGGAAAGTGATGTGATTATTCGTCATCCTTTATTACCTCCTTGTTTTTTGGAAATATAATGCTTAAAACGCTTTTGTTTATATCAAATGAGGATAAAAAGGTGTTTTTTGCGTCCTCATAAGTTACACCGGAAATAACGGCGGGGTAATCGAGAATATCGCTCTCGGCAAAGACATAGGACAGGAAATCGGTCGCTATATCCTCTGTCGAATCGAAGTTATGCAGATTGTTTGCATAGACAACCCTTTTTGCCGTTTCAAATTCTTCTGCCGTGAAGAAATTATCTCTGCGGTGGGTAATCTCCTCGCAGACCGCCTTTTTAACAAGGTCGGGGTCCTCGCAGCTTCCCGATATTTCGGTATAAGCATAACTTCTTGCCTGTTCATATGAAGCCGAGAATTTATGGTTTATCAGTCCGCTCTCGTAATGACGGTTGTAGAAATCACCCGATCTTCCAAACAAGAGCTGTAGGATAATCTCGGTTTCGGCATCCCTCCGCATAGCCTCCTCGGGCGTGTTAGCGGGGGTATCCTTTATACCGATGCTGAAAACAGGCTGTGCAACCTCAAGCTCCAGAGTAACCCGTTCGGTATTTATATGGGGCGGCTCGTCCGGTGTATAACGCTCAATTTTAATATTTTCCGCTTTTTTCAATACTCTGTCACAGACCGCTTCCACCTGCTCGGGTGTTACATCACCGCAAACGCATAAAGCCATATTATGCAGATTATAGAAAGTATTGTAGCATTTATACAGTATCTCGGGGGTGATTTCCGATATGGATTCAACCGTTCCGGCAATATCCTTGCGGACGGGATTGTTTATATACATTGCGCCGAGCATATTGAAGAAAACACGCCAGCCGGGGTTATCCTCATACATCTTTATTTCCTCGCCTATAATACCCTGCTCTTTTTTGACCGATTTCTCCGAAAAATAAGGACAGGTTACAAAATCCAGCAGCACTTCAAGGTTCTCGTCAAAGTTACCCGTACAGGAAAAAAGATATGCGGTGCGTACGAATGAAGTGAACGCATTTGCGTTGCCGCCGTATTTTGCGTAGCGGGTAAAGGCATCGTTTCCGTTCTCGTCCTCAAACAGCTTATGCTCCAGAAAGTGAGCAACTCCGTCGGGTATCGTAAAAAAATCATCGTCCTTGTCCGTCTTGAAGGTTGTATCGGCGGAGCCGTATTTTGTGCCGAGAACGGCAAAAGCGGTAGAATGCTTTTTTGGAAACACATACACCGGCAGACCGCTCTTATGCTGCGTATAATAGTATCTCTCGCCAATATCGGTATTCTCTTTTGTTATAAAGCTCATAATATATTCCTTTACTCTGCAAAATTGCCGAAATTACATTTCCAAGCTGTAAACCGTATCAAGCGCCATCCGTTTTGACATGGCGATTATATCCTGCTTGGTTATTTTATCAACGCTGTCCGCAGCCTCCTCGGGTGAATCGGTGCGTCCCGCAATAATTCTGGAAAGATACCAGGTGCATATATAGGCAGGGCTGTCTGTAATCTCTCTGTAAGCGTTTTCAAGCGACCGCTTTGCGTCATATAGCTCCGTATCGCTTATAATGCCGTTTTTAATATCCTCAAGCTGCTCCATTATAGCCTCGTAGGCTATATCCTTATTTTTTGCATCCACACCGCTTGCAATAACCATTACTCCCTTGATTCCCTCTATAATCGGTCGACAGTAATAACAAAGGCTCTTTTTCTCACGGACATTTACAAAGAGCTTGCTGGTAGTGGAGCCGCCGAACAGCTCGTTAAACAAAGCGAACTTGATATAATTCTTGCTCTTCAGGCTCGTACCGATGCGTAAACCGATAGAGAGCTTGCACTGATTTATCTGCATTTTTTCGGTGAAACGCCTGACCTCGTCCGTGTTTGTCTTTACAATGGTTTCAAGGGCGGGCGGCTTTCTGTCCGAAAAGGGAAGATGCTTTCCTACCAATTCGGCTATGTCGGAAGAATCTCTGTTGCCAACAAAAAACACCTCGACAGCCGCTGTGCTTATCAGCTTTATATACTGTGCAAAGAGCGCTTCGGGGGTGATTTGCTCTACAATGGATATTTCGCCTGCGGTGTTTACCGCAAACGGCTCTCCCTCGCACATTAATTCGTTACACCGCTGTATTGCATAACCGGACTTGTTGTTTATCTGTGCTTTTATGGAGTCTATAAGGTTTTTCTTCTCCTGCGCAACATATTCGGGCAGAAAAACACCATCAACGATAAACGGTGAAAATATCAGCTCTCCGATAAGAGCAACAGCTTGTTCCAGCAGGTTTGCTTTATCAAAGGTGTAGGTGTCGTCAATAGCGCTCAGCTCAAAAGTTATAACCTGCACCTCGCCCCGTTTTTGAACATAAGCACCCAGCCCGAGTGCGTACAGCTCGTCCTGCTTTTTGTTCAGGCTCTGCATTGTCGGGTAGTTCACCGTTCCTCGTTTCAATACATCGGTGAGCAGTGAATTTAGCGAGGCGGTGTCTGCCGAGAGGGGAGTGAGAAGATTCACGGTGAGAAGGTTGGTTTTGAACTTGTCGGTTTTTACAACCGATACAAAAACACCCTTTTTAATTTCAATACGCTCAAAAATCATAGATTAATTCCCATTTCTCCGACCAAGTTGTGTTCATGTCGGTGTTTTTTATAAAATCCTTGCCGCACTGTCTGTATCTGTATAAAGCACCGCATTTTCATGACGGCGGAGAGCGGTTGCCGGGCAGGAAACGCCGACAGGACCTGTCAGGGTTTCTTTTACCGCATTTGCTTTAGTCTTTGCGGGAACCATACAAAAAATGTATTCGGGAGCTAAAAGTGTAGGTACAGTAAGCGTTAAGGCGTATTTCGGCACATCATCGAGCTTGTCGAAGCAGCCGTCGTTCACCTGCTGCATACGGCAGACCTCATCGAGCGACACTGCTTTAACCGTTTCCGTATCGTTAAAATCCGCAACATGCGGGTCGTTGAAAGCGATATGTCCGTTCTCGCCGATACCCATACAAACAATATCACAGGGGTGTTTTTTTAGGAGTGCGGAATATCTCTCGCATTCCAAAGCGGCATCGGTTGCCGAGGAATCGATTGTGTTTACAGATTTAAAGGGAACCTTGTCAAACAGAGTTCTCCGCAAAAAGTTGCCAAAGCCCTGCGGTGCATCAGACGGCAAGCCTATATATTCGTCCATATGAAAAGCATTAATTCTTGTGAAATCAATACTTTTATCCTCGGTAAGTGCGGCAAGGAACTCGTTTTGTGATGGAGCGGCGGCAAAAATCATATTTATTTCGTCTTTTTTGGCAAGCAACGATTTAATAGCCTCCGCAGCTTCTGTCGCCGCCGCCCTGCCCATTTCCGCTCTTGAAGCATAAACCTTATAGGTTAATTTGTCGCTTTTTCCTGTTTTTATTAAGCTCATTTTTATGACCATACCTTTCTTCGGCATTTATGCCGAAAGTAAGAAACGCACCTAAAGGCTGCGTTTCACGATTGTGCCG
>PGZT01000065.1:0-6325 GCA_002841455.1 Firmicutes bacterium HGW-Firmicutes-21
TCCCGTCTTATTGACAGACCTATCCGTCCGTTATTCCCGAAGGATTTACGCAACGATATAGTTTTGTCGCTTACAGTAATGTCGGTTGACCCTGATTGTTCTCCCGAGATAGCCGCTATGATAGGTGCGTCCATTGTATTATCCATATCGGATATTCCGTGGAACGGTCCCATAGGCGGTGCGTTTATCGGACTTGTGGACGGCGAGCTTGTCATTAACCCCACTGCCGCACAACGGGAGAAGAGCACCCTTGAGCTGACCGTTGCAGCAACAAAGCAAAAGGTGGTTATGATAGAAGCGGGCGCAAGCGAGGTTGACGACGATATAGTGTATGACGGAATTATGGCGGCTCATGAGGCTATAAAACCGCTTATCGATTTTATCGAGAGCATACAGAGAGATATCGGAAAAGCAAAGTTCGCTTATCCGTCCTGCGAGATAGATCACGATTTGTTCGACAAGATATCCGCTCTCGTTGCGGAGGATGTTAAGCTTGCGCTCAATACCGATGACAAGCGTATCCGTGACGAAAGGCTCAAGCCTGTTTACGAAAAGGTTTTTGAGACCTTCTCCGAGGAATATCCCGACAGAGTTATGATAAACGAATGTATGTATAAGCTCCAGAAGCAGATTGTACGCCGTTGGTTACTCGACGAGCAAAGGCGTGTCGACGGCAGAAGCATGGACAAGATCCGTGCGCTTTCCGCAGAGGTATCCATACTCCCCAGAACACACGGCTCGGGTATGTTCACCAGAGGTCAGACACAGGTGCTCACAATAGCAACACTCGCACCCATCAGAGAGGCACAGCTCCTTGACGGTATCGACGAGGAGGACACAAAGGCATATATGCATCATTACAATATGCCCGGCTTCTCGGTAGGCGAAGCTAAATCAGCCCGCAGCCCCGGAAGGCGTGAAATCGGTCACGGTGCGCTTGCAGAGCGTTCCCTTGAGCCTGTTCTTCCCTCAAAAGAGGATTTCCCTTATGCAATCCGCCTTGTTTCCGAGGTTATCTCTTCCAACGGCTCAACCAGTCAGGCATCGGTTTGCGGCTCTACTCTTGCACTTATGGATGCGGGTGTTCCCATAACCGCTCCCGTTGCCGGTATCTCCTGCGGACTTATCACCGAGGGCGACCGCTGGATGACCATGATTGACATTCAGGGGCTTGAGGATTTCTTCGGCGACATGGATTTTAAGGTTGCGGGAACAAAAAAGGGTATCACCTCAATTCAGATGGACCTTAAAATAGACGGATTAACACCCGAGATTATAAAGGAAGCTCTTGCCACCACCAAAAAGGGCAGATTCTATATTATAGACGACATTATGCTCCCCTGCATAGCCGCACCGAGAGCGGATGTATCAAAATACGCTCCCAAGATGATTTCAACCAAGATTGATGTTGATAAGATTCGCGAGGTTATCGGTTCGGGCGGTAAGGTTATCCAAAAAATTTGTGCCGACACAGGCGCAAAGATAGATATTGAGGACGACGGAAGCATTTTCATCGCCGCTATCGATAAGGAAGCCGCTTATATGGCTCTCCGCATAATCGAATCTATCGTCAAAGCACCCGAGCCCGGCACGGTTTATGTCGGTAAGGTAACAAGGATAATGACCTTCGGCGCATTCGTTGAAATCGCCCCCGGCAAGGAGGGACTCGTTCATATCTCGCAGCTCGACAGGAAGCGTGTCGCTAAGGTTGAGGATGTCGTTTCTGTCGGTGACGAGATAAAGGTGCTTGTAACCGAGATTGACGAGAAGGGCAGAATAAACCTCTCCCGCAAGGACGCTATGGATATAATCGAGGATTAGTCAATACAGCTAAAATAAATACCGCCCGAAGTTATAATCTAACTTCGGGCGGTAGGTTTATCCTTTGGCTCTTTTTGAAATGTAATCCAATTTATTGAGGTAGCTCTCATAGTTTGTTTCGAGATACGGCAGTACCTTTTCTTTATAGTCGTCAAACTCACCTTCTTTGTCAAACACACTCTTGATTTCGTCTTTACTCATCTCCCACAGCTCATGAAACGAATAAACATTTCCGTTGTCATACCATGCAAGCTCATGGGTAAGTCCTTTTTTCATCTTTTCGACATCTCCGCAGAATAAAAGCTCGATTGTTTCATTGGTATAATCACAGGCAGGATACGCTTTTTCCCTTTCTCTTATAACCATATCTGTAAATTCTTTTTTTGAGATATTAAAGTAATCTATTATCTGATACAAATACGGAGCATCGTTATTGGGTCTTTTCTCATGTTTTTTTGCTTCGATATTTTCGTCTATAAACTTACTCAATTTTTCACAATCTATGATTGAATCAATCGCCGGAGAGGATAGAGGTTGTATATTTTCGATATATCTTAGAAATATTGCATCTCCTTCACCTAAAATTCTACCGCCATACATTTTTACTTTTATATCGATATCATCAAGCTTTTCCATACAATCCTGATGATTCTTTCCAAGATACGGTACAGCTTTTTCTTTATAGTCGTCAAATTCATCTTCATCATCAAACACGCTCTTAATTTCGTCTTTGCTCATCTCCCACAGCTCCATAAAAGAATACACATTCCCGTTATCATACCATGCAAGCTCGTGTGTAAGGTCTCTTTTCATTCTTTCGACATCTCCGCAGAATAGAAGCTCGATTGTTTCGTCGGTATAATTACAACCCATAATGGGATTTTTTCTTTCACTTTCAACCATTTCCAAAAAATCTTCTTTAGAAATATTAAAATGTTGTATCATTTTATATAATGTAGGGAGATCATTATATGGCTTTTTTTGATTTTTTACCGATTCAATATAAGTTTGAATATAATTATCGAACTTATCGTAACCAACTATTAATGCGATTGGACCATTATCCTGCACATCTTCTTTATATCTTTGAAATGTTTGATTTCCGCCTTCTCCGATACCGTTTTCGACCTGTGATTCGTTAATTACACCCTGCTCATTATTAGCACTTACTTGTTCTGTAGAATTAGAGTGTATCTCTTCCTTACTACAGGATGAAAATGGTAGAATTATACAAATAATTGTTATAATTAATAGGCATAAACTTTTTTTCATTAATCATCACCCTTTCGTGATAATAGTGGTAAAAAAAGCGAAAAAAGTTTCAACCAAAATAACTATTGTTATAAATATTTCGCCCGAAGTTATAATCTAACTTCGGGCGGTAGGTTTATAAATACTAATTAAACTTATTAATCATATCGCCTACTTTATCTTCATAACCAAAAATATTTTTACTGTATTTTTCTTTTATATTTGATATATAGCTCTCAAATGCTTCCTTTGTTTTAAACGCCTGCTTTAATTCACTCTCATCAAGCTTTGTTACTTCATAAAAAGAATAAACTTTTCCGTCAGTATAATATGCAGCAGGACTTTTTAATTTTTCCCGCATTTCGGCTTCGTTACCTGTTTCAATCGTTTTATAAATAGTATCAATTATATAATCATCTACTTTATAGCTTCCGGTATATTGGCAATCATAATACTCATCCTTCGATATATTATGATCCTTTATAAACATATATAGCCAAGGATTGTCCTCTTTAGGACGACCATATTTATTGTTATCATCCCATTTTTGCTTACACCATTCATCTGATTTTTCTGCACCTATAAAAAGAGATAACGCATGACCGATACCATCCGCATCCTCTAAATATCTTTCTGTTTCCGAACTTGGTACGATACCCGTTCCATCAATCGAGCTGCTATCAGATGAAAGATTACTATCAACGCTCGTATCATTTTTTTCATCTTCGGAGCTACCCATTTTATCAAATATAGTAGTGCTGTTTTCTGTACTGATATTATTAATATTACCTGCATTACACGATGCAAGCACGAATACAGCACATAATACTATATAGAATGCTAATATTTTTTTCATCAATCATCACCCTTTCGTGATAATAGTGGTAAAAAAAGCGAAAAAAGTTTCAACAAAATAAATTATGTTATAAATATTTCGCCCGAAGCTATAATCTAACTTCGGTCGGTAGGTTTTATTTCAACTTTTTATCGATAGCCGCTTCGAGCTGTTTAAGAAATTCGTCTGCTGTTTCGGGATTTTGAATATCGAAGACTACCTTATAATCTTTTTTCATTTCTTTTGTATAGTCATCATAGTATTTAAAACCACTGATTGAAATAAAGAACGGTCCCCTCGCATATTCGATGCTAACAACCCTATTGTCACGGTATCCAGTCCATAAATAGTAGTTTGAACCATAATTATTATTAGGTCTACCCGAGTACAATATCGAATCATCTATTGTAGCTGTTGTATCAAGTATTATAGTCGGATCAATATAAACAGGATAAACAGTGTCCTTGCTTGTAAGATACTCCTTATCAACTGTCAGCGTGAGTATGTATTCCTCGTTTTCTCTAATAGTTTCGGCACTCATACTTCCGTAGTTATGGTTGCCGTTACTGTCGGTAACAAACACCTCGCCGATGCTAAATACTGTTTCATCCCTTCCTTTTAAAAACCAACGGTCTTCTTCATTACAGAGTGTCATTCCATCGGTTTTTAAATTAAACGAAAATTGATGAATTCCGGTGTATTGGTTAAGAATTATTTGTTCCTTAACACCTTTATACAACATCGTATACTCTAAGTCAATACATTTGTCAAAAATATTTTTATATATCGCTGTTTTTTTATCGCTTTTTTCAACATTACTCGTTTTTATTGATGTGGATACCGGGGATAGTGTTATATTTATACCATTATATGCAAGAAGAACACCGTCCGAGACATTAACGGGTAAATATACCTTTACATCGTTCGCCGCTGTTTTATAACGGTATTTGCCCCTTTCGTCAACCGCATCAACAAGTGTAATTGACTTGTCCTTTACCGCTCCGTTTTCATCAACAAATTTAACAGGCTGAGCGAACATGTACATTGTGTTGGTGCCGTCATCGTTTTCATACACAAGGCTGTACAAATCGGTTTCCTCGTTGTGCAACCGTCGGGTATGTTCCGACTCGTTAATTAAATCTGTTACAATGCTTGAATATTCCGAAATTAACGAATCCTGTTCTTCTTGCGCAAAGACAGGAACCGTAAGAGAATATGACGACAATACGAGTGTTATTATCATCATAAGCGCAATGAATTTAAATGCTCTCTTTTTCATTGTAATTCTCCTTTTAATTTACACATATCCCTATGTATTGCCGGATTGCAATACAATTTGTTGACACATTCTTGTTTTAAGACACTTTTTATGAGCTGTCAACCGGTGTAAAAATTGTTTATTTAGGGAAGAATGTCAAATAATAACCCAAAAACTCGAATAAAGAGTTATACATATTGACTTTTGGGTTCTATTGCATTAAAATTGTATCAAGGAAAAATATGTATCTTTTTTAGGGAGGCTTTTATGATAAGGCGGGTGTTTCTAATACTACTTGACAGCCTCGGTATCGGTGCGCTCCCTGATGCCGCTTCCTTTGGGGACAAGGGCAGCCATACGCTCAGAACGCTTACCGCCTCAAAGGAGCTATTTATACCGACACTCACAAGAATGGGTATCTTTAATATAGAAAAAGCGTCACTCTCGGAATACGCTCTGGCGGGTGTTCCGATTGCGAATTACGGAGCAATGGCGGAAAAGAGCAACGGCAAGGATACAACCATCGGTCATTGGGAGATTGCCGGGATTGTTTCCGAGAGACCTCTGCCGACATATCCGAACGGCTTCCCCGACGAGATTATCACCGCTTTCCGCAGGCAGACAGGAAAGGATATTTTATGCAACAAGCCCTATTCGGGTACAGAGGTGATAAAGGATTACGGCGACGAGCATATAAGAACCGGTAAGCTCATTGTCTACACCTCCGCCGACAGCGTTTTCCAGATTGCGGCACACGAGAGTATTGTTCCGCTTAACGAGCTGTATCGTTATTGCCAAATTGCGAGAGGTATTTTACAGGGTGAGCATGCTGTCGGCAGGGTTATCGCCCGACCGTTCTCGGACAGGGACGGAGCTTTTTACCGTACTGGCGGCAGACACGATTTTTCGCTCGAGCCATACGGCGAGACCATGCTTGATATATTAAAGGAAAGCGGCAGGGATGTTATCTCGGTCGGGAAAATAAACGATATATTTGCCTCCCGCGGGATAACCGAATCCAACCCCACAAAGAGCAACGCCGAGGGCGAAGCTGTTCTGCTTTCAATGACTGAGCGGGATTTCCACGGACTTTGCTTTATAAATTTGGTGGATTTTGATATGCATTACGGACATCGAAACGATATCGACGGTTATGCGGC
>PGZT01000065.1:6353-10461 GCA_002841455.1 Firmicutes bacterium HGW-Firmicutes-21
AGGTTTGATAAAACACTTGCTCTATTCCTTGATAAAATGAGAGACGATGATATGCTGTTAATCACCGCCGACCACGGCTGTGACCCCGGTTTTGCCGGAACCGACCATACAAGGGAATATGTTCCGTTGCTGGTATACGGCAGAATGTTAAAAAGTGCCGCAGACCTCGGAATTAGGGACAGCTTTGCGGATATAGCGGCGACCGTTACAGAATCGCTGAGCGTGCGTAGAACAGCAACGGGCGAGAGCTTTTATACACAGCTGTAATTTATTAGAAAGGAAGGGTTAAGCCATTATGAGGATGTATGACATTATACAGAAAAAGCAAAACGGGTTCTCTCTGAATGAAGACGAGCTCTGCTACTTTGTAAGAGGTGTTACGGACGGAACAATACCCGATTACCAGAGCGCCGCATTGCTTATGGCTATTTTCTTCCGCGGAATGACCGCCGAGGAAACCGTTACCTTAACCGAATGTATGGCGGACAGCGGTGAGCGGGCCGACCTTACCTCCATAAAAGGAAAAAAGGTGGACAAGCACAGCACGGGCGGCGTAGGAGACAAGACCTCCCTGATAATCGCTCCGATGGTTGCTGCGTGCGATATGGGCGTTTATGTCGCCAAAATGTCTGGCTGCGGGCTCGGTCATACAGGCGGTACAATCGATAAGCTTGAATCCATTCCCGGGGTTAACACGGTTAGACAGCGGGATGAATTTATCAGGATAGTAAACGAAATCGGTGTATGCATTATAGGTCAGAGCAACAGCTTTGCTCCCGCCGACAAAAGGCTGTACGCTCTGCGTGATGTAACGGCAACGGTAAACTGCATACCGCTTATCGCCTCAAGTATTATGAGCAAAAAGCTCGCTGCGGGAAGTGACTGCTTCGTGCTGGATGTAAAATGCGGAAGCGGTGCTTTTGTAAAAACCCTCAAAGAAGCTACCGAGCTTGCGGAGCTTATGGTTAAAATCGGAACGGGTGCAGGTAAAAAGACCATCGCTCTTATTACGAATATGGATGTGCCGCTCGGAAGAAATGTCGGTAACAGCCTTGAAATTATCGAAGCCGTTTCCGTTCTCGACGGTAAGGGCGACAAGGACCTGACCGATATATGCATAACTCTTGCCGCAAATATGCTGTATGCCGCAAACGCCGCCGATTACGAGGAATGTGTTCAAGCGGTTACCGAGACCATTTATAACGGTAAAGCGAAGAAAAAGTTAGCGGAAATGGTTTCTTCGTTAGGCGGAAAAAGCGAGTATATTTATAATCTGTCCTTGTTCGGAGAGAGCAAGGTTACCGCTCTGCTCGCCGCAGAAAAAAGCGGATATATCTATGAAATAAACACCGAGCAGGTAGGTATCGCCGCCGCCGTCCTGGGTGCGGGGCGAAGCACAAAGGAATCCAAAATCGATTATAAGGCGGGTATTACCTTTCACCATACCGTCGGGGACTACATAAACGAGGGAGAAGCTCTTGCATCAATCTACACAAGCAGCATCGGCAAGGCTCAGAACGGAATGGAGCTGTTGTTCCAAGCGGTTAAAATCAATGATACTCCCCCGAAGCCGAAAAAATTAATATATAAAACCATAGGAGGGCGCCAATGAGCTTTAAATCCGATATACAAATAGCAAACGAAGCAACTATCCGTCCGATAACCGAGATAGCCGAGCAGCTGGGAATTACCGATGACGAGCTTGAAGCATACGGAAAATACAAGGCTAAAATAAGCTCGGCTGTTTTGAAAAGGCTTGAAAACAAGCAAAACGGTAAGCTGGTTCTTGTAACCGCCATCAGCCCCACCCCTGCCGGCGAGGGTAAAACAACAACCACCGTAGGGCTTGGACAGGCTATGGCTAAAATCGGCAGGAAGGCTGTTATCGCATTGCGGGAGCCCTCACTCGGTCCTGTTTTCGGCATAAAGGGCGGTGCGGCGGGCGGCGGTTATTCGCAGGTGCTGCCAATGGATGAGATAAATCTTCATTTTACGGGCGATTTCCACGCGGTAACAAGCGCAAACAACCTGTTATCGGCATTGATAGATAACCATCTCATGCAGGGGAATTCACTCGGTATTAACCCAAAGCGCATTATTTTTACCCGCTGTCTTGATATGAACGACCGTGCGTTGCGTTCCACGGTTATCGGCTTGGGCGGCAAGATGGACGGTATCACCCGTGAGGAGCATTTTATGATAACGGTGGCAAGCGAGATTATGGCAATCCTCTGCCTTGCCGAGTCGATAAGCGATCTTAAGGAAAAGCTGGGTAATATTCTCGTTGCATATACATATGACGAGAGACCCGTTTATTGCCGTGACCTGAATGCGCAGGGCGCAATGTGCGCTCTGCTTAAAGAAGCTATAAAGCCCAACCTTGTCCAAACAATAGAGAATACCCCCTGTATTATACACGGAGGACCCTTTGCAAACATTGCACACGGCTGCAATTCGGCTATCGCTACCAAAACCGCTCTTAAGCTTGCGGATTACTGCATAACCGAGGCAGGATTCGGTGCCGATTTGGGAGCCGAGAAGTTTTTTAATATAAAATGCCGTAAAGCGGGAATAAAGCCCGATGCCGTGGTTCTGGTCGCAACCGTCCGAGCGTTGAAATACAACGGCGGTATAAAAAAAGACGAGCTGAAGGAGGAGAACCTCTCCGCTCTCGAAAAGGGCAGTGTAAACCTGAAAGCGCATATCGAGAACCTGATGAGCTTCGGAATCCCGATTGTCGTCGCCGTAAATCATTTCTATACGGATACCGAACGGGAGGTCGCTTGGATAAAGGACTTTTGCAACGGTCTGGGTGTCAGAGCCGTTGTATCAAAGGCGTTCGCCGAGGGCGGTACCGGTGCGGCAGAGCTTGCCAAGGAGGTATGCGCCGCCTGTGAAACCGTTTCCGACCTGCGTTTTGTTTATCCCGATGATTATTCCATAACCGAAAAAATAAATGCTCTTGCGACAAAAATATACCGTGCCGAGGGAGTGGATTACTCCCCTTCCGCACTTGCTGCCATCAAGGATATTGAAGCGATGGGTTATGGCTCCCTGCCGATCTGCATTGCAAAAACACAATACTCAATATCAGACAATCCGTTGCTGCTTGGCTGTCCGTCAGGGTATCGGCTTAATGTGCGTGAGGTCAGAGTGTCGGCAGGTGCCGGATTCGTCGTTGTGCTTGCGGGTACTGTAATGACGATGCCGGGGCTGCCAAAAAAACCTGCCGCAGAGGGTATTGATATTGACGATAACGGTACTATAAGCGGACTATTTTAAATAAAGAACAGGAATATTTATGAGCGAATATATTTCACACAGCATAACCGAAACCGAGAGAATCGCCGCAGAAATAGCGAAGCGGCTAAAAAAAGGTGATTTCCTGGCGCTTTACGGAGAGATGGGCGTAGGTAAAACCGCATTTGTAAGAGGGATTATCGCCGCTCTTATGCCCGAATGTCTTCCGCTGGTTCATTCCCCGACTTTTGCTATCGTTAACGAATACCTGGGTGATAACCTAACGATTTATCACTTTGATTTATACCGTATAAACAACGAGGACGATTTATACTCAACGGGTTTTTTTGATTATCCTTTACAGGACTGCATAATAATCACCGAGTGGAGCGAATTGTTTGAAGATGCAATTCCGAGTAACGCAGTAAGGGTTAAAATCGAGATACGCTCGGAAACCGAGAGGAGTATAAGGGTATGTTAGTTTTAGGAATGGATACGACCGCAGTTATCGCATCGGTTGCGGTTGCGGAGATAGATGATTATATTAAGACATACAGCTTGTTTTCGCTTAAGAATCGTCTTACCCACAGCGAGAACCTTATGCCTATGGTTGAGCAGGTTATCGAGCTTTTCGGCGTTAAGCCGTCGGAGCTTGCGCTCTTAGCCGTCAGCGTCGGACCGGGTTCGTTTACGGGGGTTAGAATAGGTGTTTCTACGGTAAAGGGTCTGTCGTTCGCATCGGGCGGCGGTATTCCCTGTGTCGCCGTCTCTACACTTGAGGCTCTTGCGGAGAATCTATCACAGCATACCGGTATTATATGCCCGCTTATGGACGCAAGAAGGCAGCAGTTCTATAATGCGCTGTTCA
>PGZT01000066.1 GCA_002841455.1 Firmicutes bacterium HGW-Firmicutes-21
TTTGCGGTCGTATAACGGTTGGCGATTATTATTTTACCCTCGTCGTAATCCTTCCTCCAGTCCAGCATATACGAGCTGTACCTGTCCATAGCAAAGAAGGAGGAGGCTGCATATGCGTTGACCGTTTCGGGGTCCTCTCCGAAAGCGCCCGAAAGGTACAGATTTACAAGTGAGGAATAATCCCCGTCATAGGTGGGGAAGGAGAGATGACGGAACCCGGCACCTTTTTTTGCAAGATAATCGATTAAAAGGTTTGTCTGCGTTCTTTTACCCGAGGCGTCAAGTCCGTCTATGGCGATTAAGGTCTTTTTCATAAATAAAATGATTCCTTTTTAAAATGAGGAAAAGCTCTCCCTTACCTCTTTTATTTTTCCGCAGCTCATTTTCCCTTCGGGGCAGGGCTGTGTAATGCAGGGCGGACCCGCCTTTTCAAACAGCTTGGGGTAAATATTTCTGCACAGTCTTAGCATTTCTACAGCAAGTGTGCGTATCTCCCATTGCGCCCGGTTGCAGCAGCGGAGAGCGAAAAAGTTATATAAAGAGCGGACATTCATTGTCATGATTATTTTTGTGTCGCAGGCGTTGGGGAGCACACTCCGTGCATTCTCGAAAGCTGCCTTCTGTGCGGTCTTTTCCGCCGTCTTTTCATCCGCTCCGTCGGCGATCAAGCGTTCCTTATGCTCGGCGGTAAGTATCCTTGCTATCCTTATATAATGTGCTCTGTCCTCCTCCATAGCGGCGGTGAACTCGGCGAGAGCCTCCGGATTGTTGAGTATCGCAGGGGGGATTATGTATGTAAAATGCTCCTTGTTTACATAGCGCTGGCTCTGAACACTGAAGGAGGCGATTCTGTGTCGGGTTATCTGAGCCAGAACGGCTCTCGAGACGCCCTCGATGCCGAAGGTTACAGAGACATGCTCAAAGGGGCTCTCATGTCCTATAGAGGACAGCATGTCCAGAAAGCTCTCGGCTTTATCCTGAGTCAGTCCGTCCCATAATGTAGCTATTTCGGCGGAGGAATAACACAGTTTTGCGGCGGCGGCTATCAGCTTGTCCCCGTTCGGTGTATGGGATAGTATCTCCACCTTCATATAAAACCTCCGTAATCTGCTTATGTTATATTATAATAGGTAATACTCTTAATATAACAATATACCATATCACTTAGAAAAAATCAACAAAAAACGGACAGAAAAGCTGCCCGTATAAATATTTTATTGCATTTTGTGATTATTTCTTGAACTTCGAGAAAAAGGATTGCTTTTTTGTGTAATTTTTATCATCGCAGCAATCGCCAAATGCCGATAGCGCTTCCTTTTGCTTTTTATTCAGGTTTTTTGGCACTTCAATAACAACGGTGACGAACAGGTCGCCCCTGCCTTTTCCGTTGACATTCTGAACACCCTTTCCCTTAATCGAAAACACCGTTCCGCTCTGTGTTCCCTCGGGTATGGTAAGCTCACCCTTGCCATCAAGCGTAGGTATAATGATTTTTGCACCCAATGCAGCCTCAACAAAGGTTATGGGTACTTCACAATGTAAATTATAGCCGTCCCGCTCGAATATGTGATGCGGACGCACCGCCACTAGAACTATCAGGTCGCCGTTAGGACCGTTGTTCTCACCTGCGTTGCCTTGCCCCGTCAACACAATCCTCTGACCGTCATCAATTCCAGCAGGGATAGCAACCTCAAGCTTCTTCTGCTTTTTTGTGTAGCCGTTTCCATGGCAATCGGTACAGGGCTGGCTGACTATTTTACCCTTTCCTCTGCAATTTTCGCAAACACGGGAGGACTGCATTACGCCGAACGGTGTTCGCTGCTGTGTGGTAACCTGACCGCTTCCTCTGCAGGTGGAGCAGGTCTCCGGAACAGAGCCCTTCGCTGCACCGTTTCCGCCGCAGGTCGAACAACGCTCCACACGGCTGTAGGAAATATCCTTTTTGCAGCCGAAGGCAGCCTCCTCAAAGTCTATTGTAACCCTGTAGCCTACATCCTCACCCTTTGAGGGAGCGTTTGAATACCTGCTTCGCCTTGATGAGCCGCCGCCGAAAATACCTCCGAAAATGTCCCCGAAAATGTCCCCAACATCAAATCCCGCATCAAAGCCGCCGAATCCGCCGCCCGAACCGAAGTTAGGGTCGACACCGGCATGACCGTATTGGTCGTAACGGGCTTTTTTATCCGGTTCGGACAGCACCGAATAAGCCTCGTTTACCTCTTTGAACTTAGCCTCTGCGTTCTTGTCGGCGGTATTGGCATCGGGGTGATATTTTTTAGCTAAGGTTCTGAACGCCTTCTTTATTTCATTTTCGTCAGCGGTCTTAGGGATTCCCAAAACCTCGTAATAATCCCTTTTCTTATCGGCCATAAAAAGCTCCCTTAATTATTATGTAAACTTACTCAGAAGCAATGCGGCGTAAAACCGCATTGCTCTGAAGTATTATAAATGAAACGGACATTAAGCGGAAAATTAATCCGTTAAACCAAACTTGCTTTGTCCTTATTCATCCGTTTTATCAGTAAAATCTGCGTTATATACACCGTCCTCATTGGGTGAGGAGTCTGTATTTCCGCCGCCGGCCGCTCCGTCCTGCTGCTGATAAATCTTTGAGGAAATCTCATAGAATGCCTTTTTAAGCTCCTCGGTCTCCGCCTTAATCTGTTCCACGGACGCTGTTTTTACGGTTTCCTTAAGCTTTGCAATCGCATCCAAAACGGGCTGCTTCTCCGCATCGGTAACCTTGTCGCCCAAATCCGTAAGCGTCTTTTCGGATTGGAAAATAAGGTTTTCCGCCTCGTTCTTTGTTTCTGCTGCCTCCCTGAGCTTTTTGTCCTCCTCGGCGTGCAGCTCTGCGTCTCTGACAGCCTTTTCAATGTCTGCCTTGTTCATATTTGTAGTCGATTGGATGGTGATATGCTGTTCCTTACCCGTGCCTTTATCCTTCGCCGAGACATTAACGATACCGTTTGCGTCAATATCGAAGGAAACCTCGATCTGGGGGATACCCCTCGGTGCGGGAGCTATGCCGTCAAGAACAAACCTTCCGAGTGTGGTGTTTCCCGCCGCCATTTCTCTCTCGCCCTGCAAAACATGAACCTCGACAGAGGTCTGCCCGTCTGCGGCTGTGGAATAAACCTGACTCTTCTGAACGGGAATGGTGGTGTTTCTCTCAATAATTTTATTGAACACGCCGCCCAGCGTTTCGATACCGAGAGAGAGCGGAGTAACATCGAGCAGTAGTAAATCCTTAACCTCACCGCCCAAAACACCTGCCTGAATAGCGGCACCGACAGCGACGCATTCGTCGGGGTTGATACCCTTGAACGGCTCCTTGCCGATAAAGCCCTTAACCGCATCAATAACGGCGGGAATACGGGTTGAACCTCCGACCAACAATATCTTATCCACCTGTGAGGGCTTCAAGCCGGCATCGTTTAATGCGTTTCTCATCGGTGTCATGGTTCTCTCGACAAGCGCAGCGGTCAGCTCATTAAATTTCGCTCTCGTAAGTGTTGCGTCAAAATGCTTGGGTCCCGTAGCGTCGGCGGTGATGAAAGGCAGGTTGATGTTGGTGCTCATCATGCCGGAAAGCTCGATTTTAGCTTTCTCTGCCGCTTCCTTAAGGCGTTGAATAGCCATTTTATCGTTTCTTAGGTCGATTCCGTTCTCGGATTTAAAGGTATCGGCGATCCAGTCCATAACCTTCTGGTCAAAGTCGTCGCCGCCAAGCTTTGTGTCTCCCGAGGTTGCGAGAACCTCAAAAACACCGTCGCTTATCTCAAGCAGGGATACATCAAAGGTTCCGCCGCCGAGGTCGTAAATCAATACCTTTTGGTTAATTTCCTTGTCCAAGCCGTATGCAAGCGCTGCCGCTGTCGGCTCGTTTATAATACGAAGAACCTCAAGCCCCGCAATTTTACCCGCATCCTTGGTTGCCTGTCGTTGAGCGTCCGAGAAGTATGCCGGAACGGTGATGACAGCCTGTGTGATTTTACCGCCGAGGTAACCCTCCGCATCAGCCTTGAGCTTTTGTAAAATCATCGCGCTGATTTCCTGAGGGGTAAAATTCTTACCGTCTATGGAAACCTTTTTGTTTGTGCCCATATCTCTTTTTATAGAAATAACGGTACGGTCGGGGTTTGTTATCGCCTGTCTTTTAGCGACCTGTCCTACCATTCGTTCGCCTGTTTTTGAAAACGCCACAACAGACGGTGTGGTCCTGTTACCCTCTGCGTTTGGGATAACAACAGGCTCGCCGCCCTCGAAAACCGCAACGCAGGAGTTTGTTGTTCCAAGATCGATGCCTATAATTTTTGCCATAATAATTTCCTCCTGTTTTATATAAATGTTTTATTGCCTATTTAATTTACAACCTTAACCATTGCATGTCTTATAACCTTGTCGCCTAGCATGTATCCCTTTTGAAAGGTCTGAACAATCCTGCATTCCTCGGTGCTCTCATCCTCCTCGTGCATAATGGCGTTATGAAAGTTAGGGTCGAAGCACTTGTTGTCGGAATCAATAACCGTTACTTTTAATGAAACTAAAATATCCTGAAGCTGCTTGATTAACGCCCTCATACCCTCGTCGTCCGGTGCGTACTGCTGTGCCCTCTCTAAATTGTCGAGCAGGGGCAGAAAGCTTGTCACGGCTTCGGCGGTTGCTCTGGAATAAGCCTCGCTTGTTTCTTTATTGGTTCGCTTTCGGTAATTGTCATACTCGGCGAATAGCCGCAGATATTTCTCTTTTTGCTCGTCAAGCTCTTTTCTGAGGCACTCGTTTTCCTTTTCGAGTGAGGCGGTGCGTTTTTCCTTGCTTTTGGTTTCTTCGTTATCTAATGGGGTATTTTCCCCGGTGGAAACCGCAGCTTCTTCTTTAAGCTCTATCTCTTCCTTTTGGTTCTTTTCATTCTTCGTTTTCCTGTTTTCCATTATCAGTTTCTCCCGTATCATTACTGTCAATATTATCATTAAGAGTATCCGTTATACCCGACACAAAGTAGTTCAATGAAGCGATAACCTTTTTGTAATCCATTCGTTTTGGTCCTATAACACCAATAGCACCGATTACCTTCCTGCCTATCGTTATCGGATGGAACACAAAACCCGTGTCAGGCAGCGCTATTTCGTTTTGGTCATCATCACCTATGAAAATACTTGTCTGCCCGGGCAGTGCGTTTTTGAGCATCCTTGTAAACCTCTGCCGTTCCTCCAACAGATTCAATACGCTCTGCACCTTTGACACATTGAAAAATTCGGGATAGGACAACAGCTTTGTAACTCCGTCGATATGAACCTTTTCGCTGTCAAACGAGCCGAGCATCTCGTAGATAACCCTTAGTATTGATGAAGCAAAGCTTTTATATTTGCCCAGACGTTCCTCAAACCCTAATATAACCGACAGGGTTATTTCGTCCGCGGATATTCCGGCAAGCGTTTCGTTGAGTGCCGTTCTCGTAACATCCACCATCTTTTTGTCTATCGGTTCCTGCAGCTTTACATGGCGGTTTCTGATTATCCCCTCCTTGTAAATCATTATAAGCAGGAAGTTATGCTCGTCAACGAAAAGAGTTTCGTATCTGTCGACAAGGCTGTCCGTGCTGCTCATGAAAGCAAAAGAGGTATAGTTGGTCATATCGCCAATCGCACGGCTTGCCTCCTCCATTAATTTGCCGAACTCCTTCAGCTTATAATCGAGTACATCATCAAGCAGCTGAAGCTCCTCGATTGACAGAAAATATCGCTCCATAAGGCTGTCGATATAGGTTCGGTAGCCGAGAGCGGTCGGGACTCTGCCGGCAGAAGCGTGCGGTGACTTAAGGTAGCCCATCTCCTCAAGCTCGCTCATCTCATTGCGAATGGTTGCGCTTGAGAGGTTGAAACCGGACGATTCAGATATATACTTTGAGCCTACCGGTTCGCCGAGGGCAATGTAGGAATCCACAATCGTTTTCAATATTGCTTTTTTTCTGTCGTTAAGCTCCATATGCGACCACCCTCCCATTCATATTAGCACCCAAGCACGGCGAGTGCTAACTCTGAACATATTATACACCGTTGCAGATAAAAGTCAATAGTTTTATGTAAAAATTAATTATTAAATATTTATGACGGCGAAAATAATAAAATTTAATAAATATGGCTCTATAATAAATGTTGGGGTGGCGATAGAGCTTTACAGAAAAAGAAAAAAAGTAGAGCATAAACCAAAGAAAT
>PGZT01000091.1 GCA_002841455.1 Firmicutes bacterium HGW-Firmicutes-21
CTTATCTCGTTTTGTACCGAGGGTGCTATAAGGCGGTCATAGCCGTCCTCGCAAGCCGCTTTAACATATTTGGTTGACGGTGTCTCTCTGTGCGAGAGCATTTGTCCTTCAATAAAGGCGATAACAGACTGCTTGTCCACATCGATTTTTACTGTAAGGAACTCCTCCCGTTCACCTCTGTTTATTGCAAGTAGCCTATGTGAGGGTATCTTTTTTATAGCCTCGGAATAATCGTAATAAAGCCTGTAAACGCTGTCCTCTTCCTTTTTCGCTTTTGCCACGGAAGACACAAGAGTACCTTTTTCCATTGTATATTCTCTTATCCACTTACGGAACTCGGCGTTGTCGGATACCTTCTCGGCGATTATATCCATAGCTCCGTTAAGTGCGTCCGTGGAGTTCATTATCTTCTTTTCCTCGTTTATATAATTTTCCGCTTCTTTTTCTATATCAAATCCGCTTTTCTGCTCTATCATCAGCTCCGCAAGAGGTGATAAACCAGCTACTGCGGCTATGGAGGCACGGGTACGCCTTTTGGGACGATACGGACGGTAAATATCATCAAGCTCCGCAAGAGTTGTTGCTTTTTCAAGCGAATTTTTTATATCCTCTGTCAGCTTGCCCTGCTCGTCAATAAGCCGTAATACCTCGCTCCGTCTCTCCTCAAGCGCGCGCAGAGCGATAAGTCTCTCACCCAGGTCACGCAGTATTCCGTCATCCAGCGAGCCTGTAACCTCCTTACGATAACGGGCGATGAAGGGTATAGTATTACCCTCGTCAATCAAATTTACGGTGTCCTCCGCTTGTTTATAGCGTATTCGCAGCTCCTCGGCAAGTTTTGCGATAATATCCATTAAATAATAACCTCCGCTGTGTTTTAACAATGGTATATTATAGCATATAAATGCTATAATATCAAGAAGGCTCTATAATAAATGTTGGGGTGGCGATAGAGCTTTACAGAAAAAAGAAAAAAAGTAGAGCATAAACCAAAGAAATCC
>PGZT01000006.1 GCA_002841455.1 Firmicutes bacterium HGW-Firmicutes-21
CATGGGGAAGAACATAATGGATCCGGGAGCGGATTTTACTTATACACAGCATGGAGTGACCATATCAAAAACGAGCGATATTTATTCTGTGATAGGAACCACGCCGTCCGGGCTTTATCCATTTCGCGTTGTTTTTACTATCAAAGCAAACTCGCTTACAAGCGGAACATACATATTCGGCAAAACGCTTGTATCCGGCGGAGGAAGCAATCCCACAATAAGGCTTATGGATAGAACGCAAACCCCGGCAGTTACAATAGTTAATCAACCACCTTATTCTTTTGTGATATCGTCTGAAGGGCACAACGAGCTTGTTTTGGAGATTGCTTGTAACCATAATACCTCTTTCAATCAGACATTTAGGTTACAACTTGAGAAAGCGTCGACGGCGACAACATATGAGCCGTTTGTTCCAAACAAGCCGTCACCTGCGTATCCTTCGCCGTTACTAAACGCAGGGAGCGGTATTCTCAGGAGCGCAAATCAGGAGGACACCGCATATTCGAGCATAGCGCTTCCGGAGCTGAAGAAGATAGGTGAAGTGGCAGACACGCTCGAATACAAGGGTAACGGAATGTGGGAGCACATACAGAGGATAGGAAAACATACTTTTACAGGTACAGAGAATTGGACAAAGAATGCAGTATCAACAGATACAATAAATGTTTTTCAAACATGGAATGTTCCTTCGATTTTGTCAACATCATCAAATACGGCATTGTTAATGACAAGATTCAAACCATCGGTGTTGCGGACACACGGTACGGCTTATGTCATAAGCGGAACGCTTATATGCTCTATAAATGTGTCGCATTCGGCTACTGCGGCAGACTTTAAAACATGGGTAACCTCCCTTCACGCCGCAGGAACACCGCTTATTGTTCAGTATATCCTTGCAACACCCGTCACAACCCAGCTCACCCTCGGTGAGCTGACAACCTTCCCGCACTACACCTCGCTCACCCAGAGCGGCAACGACACGCTTGTCAATTTTGATATTTCTGCGAAAATATTCGACATATAAGGAGAAGCAGCATATGACAGAAAAAGACATCATCCTAAAGCTGAACGACCACGACCACGAAATCGGCAGCCTCAAGCAACGTGTGGGGAAAAGCGAAGAAAACCAAAAAGCACTCACGGATTTAATTCGCGGAGTGGACAAGCTCGCAAATTCGATGGATAACATGGCAAGGGAGCAAAAAGCACAAGGCGCGCGGCTTGAACGCTTGGAGCAGGAGCCGGTAGACAATTACAAATATTTCAAGCGCACAATCATATCAAGCATCGCTACCTTGATACTTGGCGGATTAATCGGCGCAATATTCGCCGCAATATTAAAATGACAAGGAGGACAAAATGGCGGAAAAAACAGTTAAAATTATGATTGATGTCGGTCACGCCGGCAAAGAGAACCGCAGCCCTGTTTATCGGGACTATTGGGAAAGCATTCAAATGTGGCGACTCCGGGATTTCCTGATTCCGGCTTTGAAACAATACCCGGGCTTTGAAATAGGAGAGACGCGCTCCAGCCAAACGCAGGTGCTCGAGGTGACCGCCAGAGGTCGCAAGGCAAAAGGATATGACCTGCTGCTTTCGCTTCATAGCAACGCCGCAGACAGCGAGAGTGTGGACCGTGTGAGCTGTATTTATCAGGTGCCGGATGAATATTCCATTATTGATGACAAATCGAAAGCTATCGCCGAGATATTCGCCAAAGGAATCTCGCAAGTGATGCAGACGAAGGATCCGCCGAAGTGGTATTCCCGTTTGTCCGATGCCGACCGCAACAAGGACGGACTGCTCAACGACAATTACTATGGCATACTCCACGGAGCGTGGATGGTAGGTGTAGCGGCGGTAATTATGGAGCACAGCTTCCACACCAACCGCAGAGCGGCTATGTGGCTTATGGACGACAGTAACCTGCAGCGGCTCGCCGAAGCCGAAGCGGCGATGCTTGCGGAGTTTTACGGACTAACCAAGACCGTAAGGCAGAAAGGCGATGTTAACGGCGACGGTAAGGTCGACAGTATAGATTACCTTATGGCAAAGCGAATCTTTCTTGGCACCTTCAAAGCTACCCCGGAGCAGCTCTGGGCGGCTGATGCGGACGGTGACGGCGTGGTCACGGCAAAGGACTGCCTGATGATTAAACGCCACTACATGGGCACATATAGCATTGTTCGGTATTGGATCGACTATGCGGCTTTGATGCTTGAAAAAGCAAACCTTCGGAAAGGGGAATGACATGGCAAAGGAAAAAATACAGCCGAACTTTATCGAAACGAAAGCTCCGGAACAAAATGATGAACTGCGGACACATACCGTAGCCAAAGGAGACAGCCTTCTAAAGCTATCCGCAATATACCTCGGCGCTTTAGAGCGGTATACCGAAATCAAGCAAATCAACAAGCTGCCGGATGACAGAATCACCGTCGGGCAGATATTGATTATCCCCGACAGATAAAAATCAAAAGGAGGAATTCAAAAAAAATGCAAACACTATTTCTCGCGATCGGATTAATAATTCTGATAGCGGTCAACATCGTTCTCGGCTCCCTGGCCGCTATGTTCGCCGGAGCTTTCGACTGGAAGCGTTTTCGAAAAGGCATATACAAGGGCGCGATTATTTTCGCCTGCCTCGCTTTGGTTTACCTTGCCGGCTGGCTCAACCAAGACATAATCGCATTCGAGGCCAACGGACAGATTGTCAACCTCATGCAGGCGACACACCTCGTAATTTTCGCAGGATACATATACTACGGCACAAATGTTATTACGAAATATTACAAGATACTCACCGGCGGAGGTGCAAAAGAAAAGCCTCCTGACTAACGAGGAATCGTATACATTTTAGTACGATGCCTACCGCCTAACTACTTAACAAACACCTTCATTTTTTCATCCTTTTTTTGGCAAAATGGGCTCGGCTTCGGCTGAGCCTTTTTTGTTTTTTACTACGACGTTTTTACGACATTTATGTGGGTTTTTATAGGTTAAAATAGGTCAACTACGCTTTAACGAATATTTTTTACACTCTTAATACTGCGGTATAAACAACAAAAAAGCCTTGAAAAATCAAGGCTTTTTGTGTTTGGTGGGGGAAGGTGGATTCGGACCACCGAAGTCAGTGACAACAGATTTACAGTCTGCCCCCTTTGGCCGCTCGGGAATTCCCCCATATTATATAAAATGTATAACGAGTAGTTTTGTGCTAAACGGAGAATTTTCCTGAAAAATTCTCTATAAATTACTGCGAAGCTGTAATATTTGGAGCTGGTGAAGGGAGTTGAACCCCCAACCTGCTGATTACAAATCAGCTGCTCTGCCATTGAGCTACACCAGCACTTTTTGTCTGCGACAAGCGTTAGTATACCATATGGTATTTTCTTTGTCAATACTATTTTTCAACTTTTTTAGGGCTTATTTTACCAATATTAATATAGCTATCTTCACGTAAAAAATCAACAGGATAATTTTTAACTTTATTAAATAATCATTGTACTTGACTTAAAGGGTGCTTTGTTGTAAAATAATCAAAGTAGATTTCGTAAAATAAAGTAGGTGATTGATATGAACGAGATGCCTGATGTTCTAACCGATGATTATAGAGCCGAAAAAGACCGTTATTTTTATTACAAGCGAGTGTTCCTTTATTCGTTTGTAATTGCGGTCGCAATAACAGTGCCTTTTGTTTTGGTGGAGCTCATAAAAACCGGCAGGCCGATTTTTTTGTATTACGGAGATTACAACGCTCAGCAGATTGCTTTTTATGAGCATTGCGTGGATATGGTCAGAAGCGGGAATATCTACTGGGATTGGTATACCGATTTAGGTTCCAACTTCATAGGAAGCTATTCATATTATATGCTGGGTAGCCCGTTCTTCTGGCTTATGTGCCTGTTCCCCGCATCCTGGGCTCCCTATCTTATGGCACCTATATATATTTTAAAATATATCACTGCTGCGATGATTGCATATGCGTATATAAAGCGCTTTGTGAAAAGGCAGAATTATGCCGTTATAGGCGCATTATTGTATGCTTTTTGCGGATTTCAGATATATAATGTGTTTTTTAACCAGTTCCATGAGGTTGTTGCGTTCTTCCCGCTGTTATTGTTGGGAATTGAGGAGCTTGTACAGAATAACCGAAGAGGTCTGTTTGCGTTTGCGGTAGCAATAAACGCTATGTGCAATTACTTTATGTTTGCCGGGCAGGTGGTTTTCTGTATATTATACTTCCTGTTCAGATTACCGCAGAAATCCTTTGCCATTACTCTTAGAAAGTTCTTTATGCTTATGTTTGAGGCTGTTATCGGTGTTTTGATAGCGGCGATAATAATTCTACCGGGCGGACTGGCTCTGGTGGGCAATACCCGATTAAACAGGCATTACAGCGGCTGGGACATGCTGTTCTTCCGAAAAGACGGCGGTCTTTATTGGCAGAGATACGGTCATTTGTTCTCGTCCTTCTTCTTCCCGCCCGATATTCCGTCAAGAGTAAACTTCTTCGAGGGACATACCGAGCGTTGGGCTTCTATTGCCGCATATGTGCCAATGTTCGGAATGAGCGGTGTATTTGCCTTTTTTGCGACAAAAAAACGCTCGTGGCTGAAGTTCCTTACAATATTCCTGATAGCCTGTCTGTTTATACCGATTCTAAACAGTATGTTCTTCCTGTTTAACTCCACCTATTATGCACGGTGGATGTATATGCTTGTCCTGATGATGATTATGGCAACCGTTATAATGCTGGATGACGACAGTGAAAAAGCGAATAAAAAATGGCGTGGCGGAATTATAGCTTATCTCATAGGAGTAACCGCTATATTTGTTCCTCTCGGGCTTTTGTGGTACAACAAGAACCCCGGCTCCGATATTGTAAGATACACACTCGGCAGACCTCCGTATATGGTGCGTTTTTGGATATATACAGGCATCGCTCTGGCGAGCATTGCGGTGCTATGGTATCTGTTTAAAAAGGTCAGAGGCACGCCCATGTTCGAGAAAACCTGCCTGTTGGCCGTCAGCTCCATTATTGTTTTGTACAGCGTGGTTCATATCACAAACGGAAAGGAGCATTCCTGGTCGAGCAAATTTATGGTTGATCAAGCGATTAACGGTGAGGTTGTCCTCAATGACGAGGAATTCTTCAGAATAGATTTTTTCCGCAATGCAAGCATTTCTCCGTTTGACAACCTTGGATTGTATTGGGGCTATCCGTCCATTGAATGCTTCCATACTGTCGTTCCGCCCTCGATAATGCACTTTTATCCTAAAATCGATGTAACAAGGAATGTAGGCTCCCGTGCGGAAACGAAGTATTTCGGGCTAAGAGCCTTTTCGTCGGTCAAATATTCATTCATCGATACGAGTAAGACGAAATCGCATGATAAAAAAGGATTCAGTTATTATGATACACAAAACGGCTTTGATATATATTTAAACACCAATTACCTTACAATGGGATTTGCTTACACCGAGTTCATGACCGAAACCGAGTTCGAAAAGGTCCCGAGGTCAAAACGGCATGCACTGCTCTGCACCTATTTAGTGGTTCCCGATGATAAGGCGGAATATTACAGTAACTTTATGACCGAGGTCTCTTACCAAACATTCTATGACGAAGTTTATAAAAATGATCTTTATTATCATACTGCGGACGAAAAATACAAGGTTGACTCAACCTATTATACTACCTTTTGGCGTTCGGTAAACGAGCGTAAAGCAATGGCGAGCGACAGCTTCACTTTTGAGAGCAGTCATTTTACCTCGCATATAACCCTTGATTCGAAAAATGTGGTTTTCTTCAGTGTTCCGTACGACAAGGGATGGAGCGCAACCGTAAACGGTGAGAAAAAAGAGGTTCTCGGCGTTACCTACGGCTTTATGGCGGTAGAATGTGAAGCGGGTGAGAACAACATTGTGTTCACATATCGTGCAGAAGGAATGGATTTGGGTATTGGCTTAACCATATCAGCCCTGTTAATATTACTCGCATATATAATTATCGGAAGGAAGAAGGGAAGCAGACCTACCTACCGCTTCTTTAAGGAGGATTATTACGAAGAGGACGAAATGCCGGTTTTAAAGGCTGCCAAATCGGATAAATCCATACCGACCGATACGGTTTCCGCAGACGAAAGCGTAGATAATTCGGACACCGAACAACCCGGAACAGGGTCTTCATAGGATGTTTTACGGGAGGTTGCTCATTGCAACCTCCTTGTTTAGAAGAAACTAAGAATGTGATATTGTCTATATAATCCTTGCAAAATTATTTTTAATTATGACACACTGTCGTCAAGTTTCGTGTGATATGATGAAATAAAAAAGGAGTTATGATTATGCCTAATATTGAAAAAATGCTGGAAACCATGCACAAACAGAGGGTGCCGGATGAACTTATATCACAGCTACCCATGCCGAGGATTAAAAAAGCAACGCCGGAAGAAATCGTAGAGTTTATCGAAGGCATGAATAATATTCTATCTAAGGAACAGTGCATTTCTATTATGAACGAACAGGGTTGTAATAAAACTAATAAATGGTCAGCGATGTTTCGTAAATGGGGTGAAGCGCACGCAGATAAAACCCTTGCTGAAAGAATTGCGTTGTTTCCCGAATTAAAAGCTTCAAAGCCCGGTTATACAGTAGATGATATTCGGTTGAACGAAGATGGAACAATCACATTTATTATGGGGACTGACAGTAAAAAGGGTGATTGGGATTGCCCCTGCAATCCCATAAAAAAATTGAAGCCATATGATTTTCCGCTTATTTATTGTGGTTGTTGCGGTGCTCATGTTAAATATACCCATGAGTTTGCACTTGGCGTAAAGTTGCGCGTAAAAGAGGTCGTTTCATCAAAAGCAAATTCAAACGGTGAAAAGCCATGCGAATTTATATATGAAATCGTTCAAGACCCCGCCAAATGAGCATAATTCCCACAAATACAAACGATACTCAAACAGAAAAAACCCGAGGAAAGCGAGTAATTCTCTTTCTTCGGGTATATTTTAACAAAACAACCTTAGCATTATTCCGCTCTTCGTATTTTTCGCTTATTAATTAACTCGTACATACTCGCCGAACACATAACCCTCGGTATTATTATAGCGAATTAAATACCAGCCGTCCGTTCTGGATATGATATTCAAGGTCTGACCGTTGGGTATCTGTCCGATTATATTACCCTTAAGCGACGGGCTGTTTCGTATGTTCAGCCGTCCGCCCTGGGTAACAACCGTTCCGGTTTGCGGTGCGGTCGGCTCCACAAACGGCACACCTAAAAATTCTGCGACAGCTCTTGCCAACGCTCTTGCTATACCGGGAAGGTTATTCTTTATCCATTCAGCGTCATCCGGATTATCGTGATACGCAACCTCAACAAGAATAGCGGGAGCGACGGTATTATTAAGCTCATAAAGGCTGGTAGAGCCTAATGAACGAACCATGTCGGGGTTCGGATATATGTTTCTTATTTCCCGTGCCGCTATATCGGCAGCTCTCCTGCCCTCTGAGCTGGTGGTATAATAATAAATATCACTACCCCTTTGCTGCCCGTAATTGGCACTACCTGCGGCGTTGGAGTGAATCGCAAGGTGGAAATTATAGTTCCCCGCATTGGATTGCCGCACAGAGCCGCCTACCGTTTGATTCGGGTCGTTGCGGGTAAATTCAATACCGCTTGCGGTAAGATACGGCTCCATAAAGTCGGCGATTAGATTCATATAGTATTCTTCACTGCCGCTGCCGTCGTAATACATATTATATTCCTGTGTCGAAGGGCTTAAAAATACATTTGCCATAGTTTATCTCCTTTCGTATTGCCTAATTAAAGTATATGCGGTAACAAATAAAAGGCTAAAAAATATAAAAAAGGTATTGACAGAACATATTTTCTTTGGTAAGATGATTTGGTACAAAGAAGAAGAACGAGGTTCTCACCCGTAATTGCGCCGAATATGGCATATGCGAGGTTAATAGCACAGATATAAGTTGTATGCATAAACGGAATTATTCGTTTTGCGTTTTGTACCGTGCGGGAGACTTCTTTTTTAAGGAATGCTACCGGCATGGTTTTTTTGTATATATTTTTGGAGGTGTCCTTCTATCAGTAAAAAAACTCTTATTAATGAGGAAATCAGATCAAGCGAGGTGCGTGTTGTCGATTCAGAGGGCAAGCAGCTCGGAGTTCTAAAGATTGAGCAGGCTATGCGTATTGCAAACGATGCGTCGCTTGACTTGGTTGAGATAGCACCGGAGGCAAACCCGCCGGTCTGTAAAATAATGGACTACGGCAAATACCGCTTCGAAAAAGAGAAGCACGAGAAAGAGATTAAAAAGAAACAGCAGATTATTGAATTAAAGGAATTACAGCTTAAATGCCGTATAGACACTCATGATTTCAATACTAAGCTGAACCATGCTATGCGTTTCCTTACGCAGGGGAACAAGATAAAAGTACTGGTAAAATTCTACGGCAGAGAGATGGCACACACCGAAAGAGGAATAGCTCTTTTGGAGCGTTTTGCAGAGGGCTGCGGCGAGCTTTGCTCTGTCGAGAAAATGCCGCTGCTTGACGGCAGAAATATGATTATGATTTTAGCACCCAAAAAGACCAACATAATTTCGAAAGGAAACGATAAAGATGGGCAAGATTAAAACACACAAGGCATCCTCAAAGCGCTTCACTTTTACTGCAGGCGGCAAGGTTAAAATGAACCACATGGGACGCCGTCACAAATTGGGACTTAAAACAGCAAAACGCAAGAGGATTCTCAGAAAAGCAGGCTATGTGAGCGAGACTCGCATGTACGATTTAAAAAGATTGCTGCCCTACAACTAAATAAAGGATTATTTTGGAGGTATTATAAAATGGCAAGAGTAAAAGGTGCGCTTTCTACAAGAAAGAGAAGAAATAAAATATTAAAATTGGCAAAGGGTTATTGGGGCGCAAAAAGCAAGCACTTTAAAATGGCAAAGCAAGCCGTTATGAAGAGCGGAAATTATGCTTTTGTTGGCAGAAAGCATAAAAAAAGAGATTTTCGTTCGCTTTGGATCACCCGTATTTCCGCACAGGCAAAGATATGCGGAATAAATTATTCAAGATTTATGTACGGACTTAAAAAGAGCGGTATTATGCTCAATAGAAAAATGCTCAGCGAGCTTGCCGTAAGCGACAAGGATGCTTTTGCGAAGCTAGTCGAAACCGCAAAAGCGGCATTATAAAATAACGCATATTTTGTAGAAAAATCTGTTGACAAAATTAATCGATTTTGATATAATATTGCAGACAACAACAAATATGTTGATTTGATTAAATATTGTCGGCATTTCGTTGTATATACTGTTGTATTAGATTATAACCGCATGTTCCGTGTTTTCCCCGGAAGCAATCGGAGGGAGGGATATATAAATGGCCGAGATAAAAGTTAAAGAGAATGAGACAATAGACAGCGCTCTTCGCAGGTTCAAGAGATCCTACCTTAAAAGCGGAGTTCAAGCTGAATTGCGCAAGAGGGAGCATTACGAGAAACCCAGTGTTAAGCGTAAGAAGAAATCCGAAGCTGCAAGAAAGCGTAAATTCAAATAGAAAACAAACACGAAGAGTCCTGCCGATAAGCAGGGCTTTTGTTTTTTTAAAACACAAATGTTTTATTTCGACATTTACAAACAGATAATACTATTTAAAAAATTTATTGACAATGTTCACGAATTGTGCTACAATGTTAACAAACGAATATTAATATATGTAATCTTATATTCGTTAATTTTTTAACGGAGGGCTATTTTGGACGGTAATATGCAGCAACCTAATAATTTTCAATATCATCCTACAGCTAATTCAGGGAATGGAATGGCTGTCGCGGCATTAGTATGCGGCATTCTTGGAATAATCGGCTCATTTATTCCCTTTGTGAATTATTTTACATTAGTTCTTGCAATTCTCGGTATAGTTTTCGGAGCAATAGGTTTAAAGAGAGCTAAATTTAGTGGAAAAGGTGAAGGTCTTGCAACAGCAGGTCTTGTTCTTGGTATAGTAGGTACAGCCTTTGGGGCTATCGGTGTTATATGCGTACTTATTTGTACAAGTACCATCGCTTCCTTAGCATAAAATAAAAAATATGGCATAAAAGTATTACAGATGATATGCTTTTATGCCTTTTTTTTGGAGAAAACATATGTTTCCTTTTTTTATATTATTCGGAAAAGTTATCAGCACTTACATGCTCGCTTCTCTTGTCGGGATTTTTGCATCGGGTGTTTTTGCTTGCTATTATGCAAGGAAAAAATACCTTGACAGCATTGAAATGCTGATAATGTTACTAATAGCGGCAGCCGGCGGTCTTGTCGGCAGCCATATGTTATATGGTATAGTAAATTATCGTTATATAGTAATACTTACTAACAATATTGATAAAATAACATCCTTTAAAATGCTGTTTAATTCATTAACCGAAATTTTCGGAGGATCTGTTTTTTATGGAGGTCTTATCGGAGGAATAATTGCGGGATATATTTATGCAATAAAGCAAGGGCTTGATATTTATAAATATGCAGATATAGCGGCAGTTTCTATACCTCTTATGCATACATTCGGTAGAATAGGTTGTTTTTTAGGCGGATGCTGTTATGGAGTTGAAAGTGATATAGGATATGTGTATACTTGTTCCTTAATTGAAGAAGCCAATGGAGTCAGCCGTTTTCCTATACAGTTATTAGAATCCTCATTAAACCTTATACTGTTTTTTATTCTATTCTATCTTTTAAGAAAGTCCTTTTTTAGTCAGAGACTTATATATCTTTATTTGTGTATTTATTCAATTATGAGATTCATTCTTGAATTTTGGCGTGGTGATAATCATAGAGGATTTATATTCGGTATATCTACATCTCAATTCATCAGTATTTTAATATTTATTGCTTCGGTTTATGCTTATATTAACAAATCGGTGAATATGAAAAAAACTAAAAATATATCGAACGAAATTTAATCAAACAAGCATATAATAATGTACAAACAAAGAGCTCACAGGGTAATTAACCTTGTGCGCTTTATTTTAAATGCCACTTGTTTAGTCCAAAAAGCCTTTTTTGTAAAGCAGCTCGGCTGTCAGGACAGCTCCGCCGGCTGCGCCTCGCAGTGTGTTGTGAGACAGGCAGATGAACTTATAATCGAAAATGTTATCCTCACGAAGCCTTCCTACCGTAACTCCCATACCGCCGTAAATATCGCGGTCAAGCCCTGTCTGAGGTCTGTTAGGCTCGTCGATATAGGTTACAAACTGCTCGGGAGCGTGGGGGAGTCCGAGTATCTGCGGCTCGCCCTTGTACAACGCCCATGCTTCGAGTATTGCTTCCCTTGAGGGCTTCCTATCAAAGCTGACAGATACAGCGGCAAGGTGACCGTCAATGACGGGAACACGAATACACTGCGCCGAGATAGCCGGTGAGGACGCAGGAACAATTCTTCCGTCCTTGACGCTGCCCCAAATCTTGAGAGGCTCCTTTTCGCTTTTCTCCTCCTCGCCGCCGATATAGGGAATAACATTATCCACTATCTCGGGGAAGGTCTCGAATGTCTTACCCGCTCCGGAAATCGCCTGAAAGGTTGTTACCGAAACCGCTTTAATTCCATACTCTAAAAGGGGATTAAGTGCAGGTACATAGCTCTGTATCGAGCAATTTGGTTTTGCCGTTATAAAGCCCTTTTTTGTACCCAGCCGTTTTCTCTGAAACTCGATTGCGTTAAAATGGTCGCTGTTTATCTCGGGCACGACCATTGGTACATCCTCTGTCCAGCGGTGAGCGGAATTGTTTGATACAACCGGAAGCTCCGCTTTTGCGTATGCATCCTCAAGCTTTTTAATCTCGTCCTTCGGCATATCCACCGCACAAAAAACAAAATCGGCGTGCTTCCTTATCTCATCTATGTCGGCAGCGTTAAGCACCGTCATATCCGCAGCGCAGGCGGGGATAGGCACAGACATATTCCAGCGTCCCGCAACGGCATCCTTATACAGCTTGCCGCTTGATGACGCACTGGCGGCAAGTACACTTATTTCAAAATACGGGTGATTGTCAAGCAGGGTTATAAAACGCTGACCAACCATTCCCGTTGCGCCTATTATACCCGCTCTAAGTTTATTTGCCATATATAACCTCCTGTAATTGTTACTGTTAATTAAATTAAATCCCTATAAATACCGGGTTCGCTGCCCTCAATAACGGTTGCTCCGCAGACCTTGTTATAGAAGTCCTTGGGTCCTGCCGAGCCAATTATACCATAAGCGTAGCCCTCGTCACGGAGAGCCTCCATGCATCGCAGGCATAAAGCCTTGCCGATACCCTTACCTCTGTATGTAACATCAACGCCAGTAGGACCGAAGTATGCCTTGTAGGTGCAGTCATAACCGCCGAAGCCCACTATCTTCTTCTCGTTGATATCATATGCTATAAAGCAGGAAACGGGATGCCTTGTAAACGCTGCATCAACCTCGTTTGCCCACCCTATATGGAAATGCTCGATTATCCAATCGTGGACCTTATGTCTGTTTGGTGTCATGGGACGGATGATTTTTATCCCATGCTTATCCAATAATTCCTTATATACCTGTGTGTTGTCCTGTAAATCGTAAAGCTTTACCAGCATGTCGGGCATATGATTACCTCCAAATTTTTTAGTTGTACTAAATAGATTCTTCCTCGGATACCTCGTCCGAAATGTCGTCGGATTCATCTTCCGAGGTCTCGTCTCCGGAAGTATCATCGTCGTCATCCTCGTCTTCGGGCATTCCCTTTATGGTTGCTTTTTCATAAACTCCCTTTAAAGGCGTCCAATCCGTAATTTCGTTGTCCGTGAGGTCTATGGTTCCGGCAAAATCCTCCTCAAACGCGGTTTCCATTCCCTCGACGCTTGTTATTTTATTTTTAGCAAGGTTAAGGTTGGTGAGAGAGTTAAGCCCGGCTACCGGCAGAATGTCAACGATTTCGTTTTCGTCAAGAGCAAGCGTTGTAAGCTTGGTGAGCTTGTTTACAGCCGATATATCGACAATTTTATTCTTACTCAGGGTGAGTGAGGTAATTTCCGTGCAATTCTCGAGAGCGGTTATATCCGCAATATCGTTCCCGCTCAAATTTACGGTGGTTAATTTAATGCAGGCGGCTAAGCCGTTTATGTCTTTGATATAACCGTTGGTGCTGATAAGCGATTTAAGCTCGGTCATATTCTCAAGTGCGTCAAGGTCCTCAAAGGAATTATCCGAGAGATATAATGTCTCAAGCTTAGTACAGCCGGAAATACCGCTTATATCCTCTACAAAGCTGCCGTTAACGGCTAACAGTTTAAGGTTAACAAGCGCCGAAATATCGTTTAGATTCGGGAACTTGTTGTTTGAGGCGGAGAGCTTCTCGAGAGCGACAAGACCCGCAATCGGGGAGAGGTCCTCGATGCCGTTGCCTTCGATATCAAGGGTGGTGAGAGCTTTAAGAGAGGATAGCGGTGCTATATCCTTAATCTCAAGGTTGCCCATCATCAAGCCCTCAAGCTTTGGAGCCTTTTCTATACCGGCGATACTCTTTAGGGTTGTACCTGCAATGTCAAGGTTGATTAAATTGGGGAAGGCATCCAAGCCGTCAAGGTTTTTAATTCCGGAATAGTCAAGAGCCAGTACCTCAAGCTTTGTAAGCGAGGAAATCTGAGAAAGGCTGGCCAGACCGGTAAGCGACATCTCCTTTAATACCATATTAAAATCAATGGGATTAAGAGAGGTAAAATATTGTGAATACTGCTTTATCTGAGATGTGCTTTGATACATGCTGGCAATGGTCTGAGAATCAAAAGCGGAAAGGTATCTCAAATTCCTAAAAAGAGCAAGATCGTCGACATTTTTAATGATAAAAGGAATCATTTTAAATTCGCCGGGTATATTTTCGTCCTCCGAAGCAGTGTCTGTTGCGCCATTCGTGTTCTTCATTTTATTTAAGGTATAATCGGTATATTCCTTGTCACCTATAACCACATAAGGAACCGCATACGAGGAGGAATAGTCCTCGGACATACCTATGTTGCAGAAATAATAAAGGCTCTCGTATTTATCGAGCGTTTCCTGGGTAATTTTATTGGGGTTAATCTCAAGAACCTCAGCTATCGCTCTTGCGAAATTCTGATCCTTGAACAGGCTGTTCCTGTTTACAAAGGACGAGATGGTAATATAGCACCCCGCACCGATAACCGCAATACAAAGTATTATTGTAAATATAAAAGTTTTTCTTTGCTGCTTCCTGTTGAAACTGCTCATTAAATTTGTCCTCCGATATTTTGTTTTACAAAAATAAATTTTAGCACATTATAGTATTTTTTGCAACATATTTTTACTTGTCTTGTTTATAGTTGAATAATTCGATAAAGCATTGCCTGTTTGCGTTATAAACATCGACCCTTCTGCCATAGGTTATCTGATCCTGTTCGGGTGAGCGGCGTATACAAAGGATTGTCTTGGCGGGAAGCTGATTAAAGCCCGGCGTGCTGTATATATCCAAATCCTTAAGATAAACGCCGTAATCGTCAATAGCTGTTTCGGGAACATCATCCCCTAAAATATCCGAGAGGTTAGCAAGCACGCCCATATCCACGACCCGCTCAAAATAATACTGGTCAAGCAGATAAATAACGCTGTCTCCCGCCCGCACCTCGTTCTCAAAGCGTCTGAGCACGGCATTATTCGTATCAAAATCAAATGCAACTCCGCTTGTTTCTCCGGCAAGTGCGGTCAGCTCCACATAGTCAATGGTAATAACGCCGTCGTCGTTGTAATCCTCGATAAGACCCTTAACCGTGTCCTGAAGCTCGTTCGTTCCCCTAACGGTAATGGTGGCTTTTCCGACATAAAGGAAGCTGACATCGCCTTCTTTTTGAGTAAAAAGCTGTATTACTCCGACGATTAAAAAAACAGCCACAGTACCGCCTAAAATTATCATCCATTTATTATAATACCAGATATGCTCGCACCATTGTTTAAAGCTCTGTTTTTCTGTTTTCATAATATAGTGCCACCTCTCCTTTCGGCGGAAATCGCAATTGTATAATTATTTCGATTCGGGTTTCATAGTGGGGAACAGCAAAACATCTCTTATGGATGCCGAATCGGTGAGCAGCATAACAAGCCTGTCAACACCTATTCCCAGTCCGCCTGTCGGAGGCATACCGTATTCGAGAGCGGTGAGGAAATCCTCATCCACCTCGTTGGCTTCGTCGTCGCCCTTTGACTTTTTAATCGCCTGTTCCTCAAAGCGTCCCCTCTGGTCGATAGGGTCATTAAGCTCTGAGAATGCGTTCGCATGTTCTCTGCCGACAATAAAGAGCTCAAACCGCTCGGTATAGTCAGGGTTGCTCGGCATTCTTTTTGCCAGCGGGCTTATCTCAACTGGGTGATTCATAATAAAGGTTGGCTGAATCAGAGATTCCTCCACATACTTCTCAAAGAAAAGGTTGAGAATATCACCCTTTTTGTGATGCGTCTCATATTTTATATGATGCTGCTTTGCCAACGCTCTTGCGGTATCGTCATCCGTAACGGTATAAAAATCCACTCCGCATGCTTGCTTTACCGTCTCCGCCATGGAGAGCCTTGCGAAGGGCTTGTCTAAATCGATTGTAACGCTACCATACGAAATTACCGTTTTCCCCAGCACCTTTTTTGCAACAGAACGGATGAGATCCTCTGTCAGATCCATCATTCCGTTGTAATCGGTGTAAGCCTGATAAAGCTCAAGCAGGGTAAACTCCGGATTATGACGGGTATCCATACCCTCGTTTCTAAAAACTCTTCCTATCTCGTAAACACGCTCAAAGCCGCCTACAATAAGCCTTTTCAGATGCAGCTCAAGCGCTACACGAAGGTAAAGGTCAATGTCCAGCGTGTTGTGGTGTGTTATAAAGGGACGGGCATTGGCTCCGCCTGCCGTGTTGTGAAGCATGGGTGTTTCCACCTCGAGAAAGGATGCGCCGTTAAGGTAATTGCGTATCTCTGATATTATAAGCGAGCGTTTTACAAAAGCGTCCTTAACAGACGGATTTACTATTAAATCCACATATCTCTGGCGGTATCTGAGGTCCTGATCCTTTAAGCCGTGCCACTTCTCGGGGAGCGGGAGCAGGGATTTTGACAACAGCACAAGCTCCTTCGCATGTATAGAAATCTCGCCTCTGCGGGTTCTGAACACAAAGCCCTTAATCCCGACAATGTCGCCTATATCCCACTTGCGGTACTCCGCAAACATATCCTCGCCAATGTCGTCTATGCGTATATATACCTGTATTCTGCCGCTTTCGTCCGCAAGGTCAATAAAGTTTGCTTTACCCATGTCCCGTCTGCTCAGAATTCTGCCCGCAACAGATACATCCTTATTCTCGTAGCTCTCAAAATTCTCTTTAATATCGTCTACATGGTCGGTTACTGCGTATTTAACAAGGGAAAACGGATTCTTTCCGGCCTGTTGAAGGTCATACAGCTTCTGCCGTCTTATCATAAGTATTTCACTCAGATTATTTTCGTCGTTTTCCTGCTCGTTTACTATCAGATTGTCTTCACTCATTATGGGTTTCATTCCTTTAATTTATCTTAATTGTGCGAACTTTACAGCCTATTTCGATATCGCTGCAATGGTATATTTCGTTATGCCAGAGGGAGTCTCTACATTAATGCTGTCGCCGATTTTCTGCCCCACAAGCGCTTTGCCGAGAGGGCTCTCGTCCGATATGCAAAAATTCATCGGATCAGCTTCGGTGGAGCTGACTATTTTAAACACGGTATCCTCATCGTTGTCTATGCTGTGAACGGTTACCTTGTTGCCGATGCTGACCTTATCTGTTCCGAGATCCTTGTCGTCGAGAACTATCGCATATTTAAGCGTTTCCTCAAGATGCGCAATTTTGCCTTCTATCTCAGCCTGTTCGTTTTTTGCCTCGTCATATTCGCTGTTCTCCGATAAGTCACCGAAAGAACGCGCTTTTTGTATCGCCTGAGCGACCTCCTTGCGTTTTACCGTTTTAAGGTGCTCCAGCTCGCTTTGAAGCTTGTTTAAGCCTTCGTTTGATACAATTATTTGCTTGGACATATGAAAATCTCCTTCACTCATATTTGATGTTAATTAATTTCTGTCAGGGTTTCGATTGCTCTTTGCAGCTGATTGTCCTCCTCGTTTGTGAGCAGATAGAACCGCTCCGCAAGCTCCGCAGGCATCTCCAAAAAAATATCGGGCGAAACACCTATGCCATGGAAGTTCTCTCCGTATGGAGGGTTGTAATAATTGGTCGATAGCTTGAGTCCGCTGCCGTCAGGAAGGGTTGTAATCGTCTGCATCGTACCCTTTCCGAAGGAGGTTGTGCCGATTATAGTTGCAAGGGAATAATCACGAAGCGCCGCTGTAAAAAGCTCCGCCGCCGATGCGGTTTTGCCGTTTATAAGCACCGCCATAGGAGCGTCAAGGTGTGCCTCGTCAGAGCTTCTCGTGGTTACCTTTCCGCTCTTGTCAACGATGTTGATAATCGGTCCTTCGGGAAGCAAGAGGTCAAGCACCTTAACAATAGCATTCAGGTCACCGCCCGGATTATTCCGTACATCGAAAATATAGCTCTCGCAGCCGTCCTCGGCCGCTTTGTCAAGTGCCTGCTTGAATGTATCCGCTGTATGGCTGTTAAACTCTATGATTGTAATATATGCTATTGAAGCACCGTTTGAATTACCGCTTTCTAATTTCTCATAAATAACGCTCTCGCTGTCGATTGCGGCACGGGTAATGGTTAAGGTCAGCAAAAGGTCCTCCTCACGGCTGACAACAAGGGTTACAGCCTCGCCCTCGGGACCTCTGACGGCGTTTATTGCGGTATCGTAGGTATCCGAATTAACGGGTATATCCTCAACCTGAACAATAATATCCCCTACTCTCAGACCTGCCTGAAGAGCAGGCGAAGCAGGCATAACACCTGTAATATATATTCCGCCGGTTTCTGCATCAAACACGGCACGAACACCTATACCGACCATATCACCGCTTGAATCGGAAAGATACGCCCTCAATTCCTCCTCGCTGAAATACATCGAATAGGGATCGCCGAGACTGTCAATATATGCGTTAAGATAAGCGTATTCAAAGTCCTTTATATCGGTATCCTTGATATAGTTATCGGACACGCGGTCGTATACATCCTTTAATTTATCATAAAAATCGGCTTTTTCATACAGGGCGGCAAGCTCGGAGCTGTTTCGGTTTTGAAATGCGTTTGCCGTTATTAAAAAGGTGGCAATACAGAACAAAAAGACCAAAACGATACACGAACCTAATGATATTCGCTTTTTCATTATTTAATTACTTCTCCTTATTGACGGCGGCCGCTCTGCGGTCTTATATTAAAAATATCCTTTTGGGAGATATTTGGAAGGGTCGACATAGTTACCGTTTATAATCAGGCTGTAATGCAGGTGATTGCCGGTTGAGGAGCCTGTCGTTCCGACATAAGCGATTATATCACCCTGCTTAACATTTTGACCCACCTTGGCTACCCTGCTGCTTGCATGTGCGTAAAGGGATGAGATACCGTCGCCATGATAAACAACCACAAGGTTACCCCAGCTGCTCGCATATTCACTGCGGGTAACTGTGCCGGCTTTTGTCGCAACTATGGGGGTACCGTGCGCACAGGCTATATCAACCCCGTTATGAAACTGCATTTTACTGCTGTCAAAGGGATTTACTCTCCAGCCGTATAAACTTGAAACATAATATTCGTTTGATTTTGCTCTTACCTTTACAGGCCATATATGGTCCTTGTTTGAATCGAGTATTGCCTGCCGTTCCTTCTGCAACGCTGCAATTTTTGTTTTTGTTTGAGTGATTAACGAATCTGTGGATACAAAATCGTTCTCAAGTTTTGAAAGACTGGTCCCCAACGCAGCAGCCTCTGCTTCCAGCTCCACCCGTTTCTGAGCAACCTCGTTCATTTTATCCTGAAGGTCTGTATTGTAGTTATCCAGCGTTGTTTTTGCGGATTCGTAATTTCCTCTTATGACCTCGAGGTCTTTTTTGATAAGCGTCAGAGATTCCATTATTGAATCAGTATACTTAAGAAAATAGTTAAGATTGTCGACCCGTGTCAGGAAATCCGTAAAACTTCCCGATTCCAGTAAAAGCTGAAAAATGCTGATGTCTCCCTGCATGAAGGAATAACGGACTATAGAGGCATAAACATCCTCATAATAATCATAGCTCTCCTGCTGAATAAGGATATTTACCTCTATTTCGGACAGTTTCATTACATACGATTGAATAGTCTCCTCGGTAAGCGCTATTTCCGTATCAAGGTATTCAATTTCCTGTATGTATAGGTTAAGCTGATTTACGGTTAATCCTGATTCTCTGTTGATTTTTTTTATGTCGTCGGACAGCTTTGCTTTTTTATTTTGCAGAGAATTAAGTAATGTCTCGCACTCTTTTAAGTCCGCCTCCACCTGCAACAGCGTTCTTGCTTCCGTTTCCTGAGGAAGCGTTATCGCAAATGATGAAAAAATGATTATAAAACAAAATACCATGGAGAATATTTTTTTACCGAGTCGCATTTGTAATTCCGTTCCTTTCGTTGTCAAAAATACTTATACCTTAAGGTGCTTCTTTAGTGATATGGTGCTTGAAATAACACCCGCAAAGAACCCAAGCCCGAGAAATGCAGCCGCAAGCAATTGAAGATAATCAGAAAAAGGAGCTAAGCTCAGTGCGGTAACACTATCAATGGATTCAATTATCGAACCGGTTCCGCCTGCCATGGCATCGGAGATGATAAACTCATAAATATAGTATTGTAGCCCTAACGCAACCCCCGCCGAAAAAATGCCGATAATAATTCCCTCGATAATAAAGGGAGTCCGTATAAACGACTTTGTCGCACCGCAGTAACGCATAAAGGTGATTTCATTACGCCTTGCGTGTAAACCGAGCTTTATGGTGTTCATTATAACAAACAATGAAACCACAAGAAGAATTGCCATCATCCATGCGGCAACAAGGGTAAGGGTTTTATTAAGCCCCGTTACCTTCTCGTATAATGCAAGATTTTCCTTAATATCCTCATTGGATATGTATTCTATACTTTCAAGACGATTTTTTAATTTAAAAACATCGTCCATATTAAAATCGGCACTTGAAAAGCTTGTAAACCGAATCTCTATACTGCTTGGCAGCGGATTGTTATGCTCGTTGTAAATATCAAGGAACTTTGCGCTGACACCGGCTCTGTTTTTATATCGCTCAAAGTTCTGTTCCTTAGAATAGCTCTGCCAATCAACAATATTGCCTATTTCCTCACCAATCTTTTTAATTTGCTCGTTTATATCCAGGGTTTGTTCGTCGGTAAGCCCCTCCGGCAGATAAACATAAATTATATTTATATCATCGGTTGATTTTAAATTCTTATCAATATTGTCAATGACCATATAAAAGGTTCCTACAATGAGCATGCAGGAAACAAGCACAAGCAGTGAAGCGAAGGACATAACACCGTTTCGGAAAACACCGACGAAACCCTGCCCGATTTGATAAATAAAGGTGCTAATTCTCCTCATTGTCGTCATAGCCTCCAATTCTGTCGGAGGCAATAACTCCGTCTTTTATTGTAATAACCCGTTTCTTGTAACGCGATACAATGTCACGGTCGTGCGTAACCACAATAACTGTTTTACCCAGCTTATTGATTCTCATCAGCAGCTCCATAATCTCACAGCTCATATCGCAGTCAATGTTTCCGGTAGGCTCGTCCGCAATAATTGTATGCGGATTGTTTACCAATGCTCTGGCAAACGCAACCCGCTGCTTCTCGCCGCCCGACAGCTCGTCGGGGAAGCTGTCATATTTATCGGACAGGTTCACAACATTTAAAAAGAAGGGTACGCGTTTGCGGATAAGAGACGGCTTCTCTCCGATAACACGCATCGCAAACGCTACATTCTCATATGCGGTTTTGTTGTCAAAAAGTCTGAAGTCCTGAAAAACAAAGCCCATTGTGCGTCTTAGCTTCGGGATTTTCCGCTCTCTTATCTTTTCAAGCTTAAAGCCGTTCACATGCAGCTTGCCCGCAGATATTTTCTCCTCACGGAGCAGCAGCTTGGTGAGTGTGGTTTTACCTGCTCCGGATTGTCCGACGATAAAAACAAACTCGCCGTCCTCTATCTTAAGATTAACATTTTTCAAAGCGACGGTGCCGTTAGGATACACCATCGATACATCATTGAATTCAATCATGGTTATTTTCCTTAAAAATTGGTTGGCTTACTTATCACATACTTTTTGACCATAAGCGCAACCTTAAAGGTAATGGCATGGTCAAACTCCCTTAAATCCAGTCCGGTCAGCTTTTTTATTTTTTCAAGACGGTATACCAGTGTATTACGGTGAACAAACAGCTTTCTGGAGGTCTCGGAGACATTCAGATTATTGTCAAAGAACGCCTGTATCGTCATAAGAGTTTCCCTGTCAAGGCTCTCTAACGAGCCTCTCTTAAACACCTCCTGCAAAAACATCTCGCAAAGTGTTGTGGGGAGCTGATATATCAGTCTGCCGATTCCGAGGCTCTCGTAATTTATTGTGCTCTTTTCAGTGTCGAAAACCTTGCCGACCTCAAGGGCAACCTGTGCGTCCTTATAGGAACGGGCAAGTTCCTTTATGCTGGTAACAACGGTTCCGATACCTACGACAACCTTCATATAAAACTCGGAGGAAACCGTATCAACAATATTTCTTGCAAACGATTCAATATTTTTATTCTCGGACGCTGTTTTAAGCTCCTTAACTAAAACAATGTCGCTCTCGCCCACGCTTATAACATAGTCGCGTCCCTTGTCGGGGAACATATTCTGAATAATATCAAAGGGAACAACATCACTTTTATTAAGAAAACGGATAAGATAAACAACACGGTTTACCTCGTTGTCAAAATGCAGTTCCTTTGATTTAATGTATATATCTCCGGGAAGTATATTATCAAGAATAATGTTCTTTATAAAATTGGTTTTATCATACTTCTCGTCATAAAGCGTTTTTATATTGGAAAAGGAAATAGAAAGCAGAGAGGATATGCTTTTGGCATTATCGTCCTGACCTTCCACAAAAACAATATATTCAATACGAGCATGAGAACCTATGGGGCGGTAGGTATAGCCGTCCCAAACTATCGTATCAAAGGTATAGGAAACTTCCTCGAGTATCTCTCTGTGAGTCTCTCCTATCCGAGTCAGCTGGCTGCAAGCGATAATAATACCCTTGTCGTCAATAATACCTATATTGCGATCAACAGCCTCCTTCATCTGATAGATCAGACCCTGAAAAAGTTTATTGCTCATTTTTACCATACCTTTCTTTGATATTAGATATAATGGTGGGGCATAATTAATACGCAAGTCGGTATAAAACAAAGTCGCCATATGTGCTTAAAGGTACAATAAGTCCTTTTCCCCAACTTTACAGCATATTTTACAATATTTTTGTTTAAAAAGCAATAGCAACGCCGTAAAATTTTATTTTACGGCGTGAGAAAAACCCCTTGCCGGTTTTACAACCGTCATTTTCTTCGAAAAACGGGCTTTTTCGCTGTAAGCTTAATGCGGTACAAATTTTATAAGAGATAAGAGCGGGTTTTATTAAAGGGGTAAGAGACCCCTTGCCGGTTTTACAACCGTCATTTTCTTCGAAAAACGGGCTTTTTCGCTGTAAGCTTTATGTGGTACAGATTTTATAAGAGATAAGAGCGGGAATTTTATTTTACGGTGTAAGCTATATGCGGTATGGATTTATTCATTCAAGTAAAATACTGATTGCGGATAAAACAAAGCCGCTTGCCGTTTCGGTCCTGAGTATCCGTCCTCCCAGACCTATAAGAGGGATACCCAGTTCGCCAGCAGTGCGGATTTCACCTGTCGATAAACCGCCCTCCGGACCGATTAAAAAGGCGATTTTTCTCGGTTTCTTCTCTCTAAGATAATCCCTTATGTGTATGGTTTCGCTCCCCTCATAGCATATAAAACACACCTCGGATTGCTTCATCTCACGGCAAGCGTTTATAAAGCTCAACGGCGGCAGTACGGCAGGAATAATACCCCGTCCGCATTGCGAAGCCGCCGATACGGCTATTTTATTATACCGCTCCAGCTTTTTTTCAAACGCTCTGTTATCGGGACGGGATACACTGCGCTCGCAGAGCACGGGTATAACCGTAGACACACCAAGCTCAACAGCTTTTTGCACTATTGTATCGAGCTTGTCCCCTTTTGGAACGCCCTGATAAAGGGTTACTTCAAACGGGAGCTCGCTGACGCAGGAGCGTCCCTCGCCGAGGGCTACAATAAGAGCGTTATCCGAGGTTTCGGTTATAATTCCGTCATACTCGGTTCTCCGCATATCGCATAAGCGCAGCTTGTCGCCCGTATTAAGCCGCAGGACCTTAATTATATGAGCGGCATCGCTGCCCGTTATACGCACTGTATCCGCTATAATGCTGTCCTGGGTAATAAAAATTCTCGGCACCGATGACATTATAAAAACCGCCCTTTTACCATAAAATAACGCAAACTATTGTTAGTATTATATACCATTATATAGCGAAAACACAAATATGTCAATTAACGCACGGTGAATTACCGGTATTTGGTATAAAGTGGGGGAGAGAGGCGTTAATTTGTGCATTTTGTCGAATAAAAGACAAGTATCCGAGCAAAAAAAGCTTGACTTTTTGCATAATGTGTTGTAAAATAAAAACGCAATAAAGAATGTTCGGGAGGTATTGAGTTATGGCAGGAAAGAATGAGAACAACGAGTACGATGTATTTACCCTCACCGATGAAGAGGGGAACGAGAGCCAGTTTGAGTTGCTCGGCAACCTTGAGCTTGACGGATGCAAGTATGTCGCTTTAATTCCGTTTGAGGGAGAGGACGACGAGTATGTCATTTTAAAGATAAGTACAGATGACGAAGGTAACGAGATACTCCTGACTATCGACGAGGACACCGAATTTGATAAGGTCGCCGATGCCTTTGAGGATAGCTTTATGGGCGAATACGACCTTGACGACGAGGATGAAGAAGAGGAAGACGACATCGTCGATAACGACGACGAGTAACTCCTAAGTATAGGATATTGCCTGCGGAGTTCGTGAAAAAGACATTCGCATTTTAGCGACTGTCTGCCCTGTGTAAAAACCCACATTAACGAAAGGGAGTTCATATTCTTCGATGGTGAGCAGGCCTCCCGTATAATCGCTGCTTATGTCACCTTTTATACGGATGTTGGAAGCTCTGAAGTCGCGGAGAGGACACCCACCTGCACATGGCAGGGTTCGTTTTCATGGGGACACGGCTTTGCGGGTAAGGAATTTTAAATTTTAAGGCACATTACCTTTTTACGGGTTATGTGCCTTAACTTTTGTTATATCTTTTTTATCGCCGTTTATTCGGCAGGGGCTTTAACTGCTTCTTCTGTAACAGGAGCTGCTTCCTCTGCAATGGGAGCAGACTCTTCCGCAGCGGTAACTTCCTCTGCAACAGGGGCAGTTTCCTCGATAACAGGCTCTGCAGCCTCATCCGAAACCGTATCCTCGGGAGAAGTGCTAAAATCACCCTCAATACCGTCAAGCAATGCCTTTATCGATAGGCTTACCCTGCTTTTCTCAAGGTCGATAGCCGTTATCTTGGCGGTTACCTTGTCGCCGAGCTTAAGCACGGATGCGGGATTTCCAACCGGCTTCGCGGCTATTTGTGTATTGTGAATAAGTCCGTCTACACCGGGGATTATCTCGGCGAAGGCGCCGAAGGGCATAAGGCTGACTATGGTTGCGTCAACAATATCATCAACCTTGTACTTATCCTCAAATATCTTCCACGGATTGTTTTCCTCGGTTTTGTAGCCCAAGGAGATACGCTTTTTCTCGATGTTGATATTCTTTATATATACCTCTATTTGGTCGCCGACAGCAAACAGCTCCGACGGAGGCTTAAGTCTACCCCATGAAAGCTCAGTAATATGAACCATTCCGTCGACGGGTCCAATGTTTACGAAAGCGCCGTAATTGGTAAGAGAGCGAACTGTGCCCGTGAACCTCTGTCCAACCTCTGCGGTTGTAAAGAATTCCTCGGTGTCCTTTTTGCGTACCGAACGGGCGGCGTTGCGGATTGAACCGACCGCACGCTTGCGCTGGTCGTTTATCTCTATAATCTTAATGCCGACCTTCTGTCCCTTGAGCTGGTCAAGGTTGCCGTCTCTCGGAATACCGGTCTGCGAAGCGGGAACGAAAACCTTTACGGTTTGTACATTTACAATTACTCCGCCTCTGATTATTTCCCTTACCGTGCCGTTGATAGTGCTTCCGTCCTCCGCAGCCTGCTGTATAACAAGCCAGTGCTTGGATTGGTCGATTCTCTTTTTGGAGAGCAATACCGTACCCTCGACATCGTTAAATTTAATGCAGACCACATCGATAGGGTCTCCGACATGATAATCCTGCTCCAAATCCACTCCGCTGTCGTTTGTAATCTCGTCGTATGGAAGTATTCCGGTGTGCTTGGTGCCCAAGTCAACATGTATCTCCGCAGGACTTACCGAAGAAATGACGCCGGTTACCCTTTCCCCTGTATTTAAAGTTTTGAAGGACTGATCGAGCATCTCAGCAAAGCTGAGCTCCGCATTGGTAATATCTGTCATTGTTTTTAAAACCTCCTGTATTATGCTGCACGGAGTGGATGCTCCGGCAGTTATAGCTATTTTTTTTGCAGTTTTGAAAATATGAGGCGAAGCATCTGAAAGCTCGTTCGCAGTTTCGATATAAAGTGCATTTTGGCAATTTTCCGCCGCTATGCGATATAATTTTGCGGTATTTGAACTGGATTTGCCTCCGACAACAACAACAAGGTCATTTACTTTTGATAAAGATAATACCTCTTTTTGCCTTTCGTCAGTAACACTGCATATTGTATCAAATATTCTCGTATTTGTATATAGATATTTTATGAATTTTTGGCAATTTTCCCATTCGGTTATATTATATGTTGTTTGAGCGATAAGAACCAATTGCTCCTCGGTATTAATCTCTGCGGGTAAACGCTGTTTCATTTCCTCGCAGTCGGAGAATATAAGCACCTTACCTTTGGCAAAGCTCTGTATTCCGTGCACCTCGGGATGATTCCTGTCCCCCATAATTATAACAGTCGTTCCCTCGGGTTGATTCTCGACTATTCTATGTGCTTTTTTTACAAAAGGGCAGGTTGCGTCAATAAAAGCAATGCCTTTGTTTTCAAGACGCTCGTACACCTGCTTTGTAACTCCGTGAGTACGGATAAAAACTATTGCATCATAGGGCAAAGAGTCTATCTCATCAGGCTCGATTGTTTTAACTCCCCGTTGTTTTATTGAGTCGTTAAAGGTCTTGTTGTGTATAATTTCACCGATGCAGTATATAGATTTTTTCTCTGCGGTATTATCCAACTCCGATTCAAGGAGCGAAACCGCTCTCTGCACACCGAAGCAAAAGCCGCTGCTCCTTGCAAGCGTTATCTCAGCCATGACCTGCCTCATCCTGCCCGTAAAAGGGCTTGCAGACAAACGAAAAACAGTATTCGGCAATATCCTTTTTACGCGGGTTCTCACAGCAATGCAGATACTCCGAAGGCGGAATGGGTCTGCCTATCACTATTTTTGTTCTGCGTAAAACTCCGGGGCGTAATCTCTTTGTTACAATCGAAACGGGCAGTATCGGGACCTCCGTCATAGAGGCTATTAAACCCAAACCGGCCTCCGCCTGCTCGGGACGGGGAAGTCTCCCCTTTATCCGAGTACCCTGCGGGAAAATGCTTACGCAGTCCCCTTCCTTTACAACGCCGATTATTGTGCGAACCGCTTGTACATCACTGTTTCCTCTGTTTATTGTTATAACCTTAACATTCCTGAATAGCCAATTGAAAAACCTAAACCGGACAAGGGTGGAGCGAGCGATGAACCGTTGTGTCCGTTTAAGGGGCAGTGCAATAAACAACGGATCCGAAAAAGAGGAATGGTTTGCGCAGACGATATATGGTTCGTCTGGCTCGTTCTCTCTCCCGACCACCTTGGTACGATATAAAATCTTTACAAACGGAGTCAATACTATTCTTATTAATCTATAAAGCATTACCTATTTTTTCCTTAATTATTTTCTTGAGCGCTTCAAGGTTCTCCTGTATATTCAAGCCCGAGTTATCGTGCATAATTGCGTCCTCTGCCGGTACGGCAGGCGCAAGAGCCCGTTCGCTGTCGTTCTTATCTCTCCAGATTATGTCGGAAAGCACATCCTCGTATTTAACATCCTGTCCCTTGGCTCTTAGCTCGTCAAAGCGGCGTCTTGCTCTTGTCTCCGCATTGGCATCCATAAATATTTTAACCTGTGCATCGGGCAGTATTACCGTGCCTATATCCCTGCCGTCCATAATTACATTGTTGTTTTCCGCAATATTGCGTTGCAGCTCAAGAAGGAAGCTGCGAACCTCCGGAACCTTTGATACATCGGAGGCGTATTTGGATATTTTCGGGGTGCGTATTTCGTCGCCGATTTTTTCTCCGTTTAGGAAAACAACACCGCCGCCGTCGACAAGCTGCATTGTTATGTTTATTTCCGGCAATAAAGAAACAATACCGGTTATATCGTCGGAGTCCAATCCCTTCCGCTCAACATACAAGCCGATTGTGCGGTAAAGTGAGCCGGTATCGATGTAAACAAACCCCATTTCCTTAGCGAGCAGCTTTGCCATCGTGCTTTTTCCTGAACCCGAGGGACCGTCAAGCGCAATTTTTATAGTCGGTTTTTTCATTCATATACCCTCCGAAAATATTTTCGTACAAATTATATTATATAGCATTTTATAAAATTATGCAACACTTTTGACAAACTGCGACAAAAAAACCATTCGCACAAGCAAACGGTTTTTTGTAATTGACCTAACAGTTATAAATAATCGGTGAAACTAATACTTTATCAGATAGTATATGACATAGAACCAACCGAGAACACCGTGCAGAATCGCCCAAGGAATGGATTGCCAGGTAACAAAGGAAACGACCATCGCAAGACAGCTGCCAAAACCGATACCTGTCTTTGCCGCCTTACCGAAATTAGAATTATTACATTCCATTTGATATCATCTCCATATATTATTTGTGGAATTTATGTAATGGAGCTGGTGGAGGGAATTGAACCCTCGACCTGTTGATTACGAATCAACTGCTCTACCTCTGAGCCACACCAGCAAATAACCTTACGCATTATAACAGATTGGTCAGTTCTTGTCAATGCTTTTTACGGCGTTGACAAGAGCTTCTTTTTTGTTTTCAATATTGCCCGAGATAACCATATCCAACAGCTTTTTCAACACCTCACCGACCTCCGCACCCGAGAAACCGAGCGAGACAATATCGGCTCCGTTCAGGGCGAGCTGACCGAGCGAATAGCATTCACCGCTCTCGAGGACATTCCTAACACGCTCATATGTACCCTTTTCCTCATAAAAAAGCTCCCTGAAAAGAGCAATATCAAGAACCGCAGTGCCTATTCTGCTTAAAAGCAGTTTAATTTGTACAACCTCGTCAGGTATCGCCATACTGCTTATAAGCATGGTTACCCGCTTAACGGTGTCGTTATCCGCTTTTAAGCGATGCAGTGCTCTCCGTGCGTCATACTCATCTTTAAAAAGAGCGGACAGAATAAAAAACGGGTTGTTAAGCGGAGTAACATCCTTGCTCGGCAAAACAATTTCCGGCATTATCAACGAGAAAATGGGGAATAATTCTCTTAAAACTCTATCAAAACGGACTCCGCCAAGAATATTAATAAGCTCGTTAAAAATACGCTCCACCGCAATATTCCGAAGCAGGTGCGAGCAACCGAACATAGCGGATTTTGTCTGCGGCTCGATTTCAAGGTCCAAAACCGAGGAGAAGCGGAGCGCTCTTATTATACGTAGCGAATCCTCCGAGAATCTGTTTTTCGGTTCTCCCACAGCTCTCAATACTCTGTTATTAAGGTCGTCCAATCCGCCGAAAAGGTCAACAAGTCCGCTTGTATTATTATATGCAAGCGCATTTATGGTAAAATCCCGCCTTTTCAGGTCCTGCTCAATCGAATCGGTAAAGCTTACCGTATCGGGACGGCGGTTATCCGAATAAATACCCTCGGTTCGGAAGGTGGTGATTTCATATGGAATATGCTCAATCAGCAGGGTTACGGTGCCGTGCTTTATCCCCGTATCGATAACGGGGTACTCGGCAAAAAGCTCCTTCACCTGCCCGGGCAGCGCATTTGTTGCAATATCTATGTCGTGCGTCGGGTTGCCAAGTAAAAGGTCGCGCAGCAAGCCGCCGACAATATAAGCGGAGAAACCCGCCTTTTCAAGCACGGACAATATGTATTCCGTTGTGTTGTCAAGCTTTATAAGCATTATTCCGTCTCCTTACTATAAGCACATTATAACATAGTGAAATATTTTTGCAATACAATGTATTTTTTGCTTCCCTCGGCACATAAAAATACAATGGGTGGTATTTTGAAAAGGTATTTTTTGTTTTCTGTATTTATAACCGTTTGTCTGATCTTAACCTGCTGTAAAGGTGCTGTTCATCAGGCAGATACGCAGAGCCAGGGTACAAGCATAACCTCGGCAGAATCATACAACTCGATTGACGGCAGTCCGACAACGATTAACTATGCTTATATAAGAGGTATATGGGTCTCTCAATTCGATATGCACTATATTTATACCGACAAGGGTGTTCAGCGGGACAAGGACAGCTACACCGCTTTGGTAAAAACCATGCTGCAAAATATAAAGAGCGATAATTTTAATACGATTTATTTGCAGCTGCGTCCGAACGGAGACAGTATGTATTCCTCCGAGCTTTACCCCGTATCCAGATATGTAAGCGGTGCATACGGCAGAGAGCTGACCTATGATGCGGTCGGGATTTTTATAGAGGAGGCACACGCTCTCAGCCTTTCCGTGCAGGGCTGGATTAATCCTCTGCGGTTGATGACGGAGAACGAGCTTGATGCGATTGACAGGAGCTTTTTAATAAAAAAATGGTTCTCTCAAAAGAGCAATAAGGTAGTTGAGGTGAACGGTAGATTATACCTTAATCCCGCATACGAGGAGGTTCGGAAGCTCATTATCGACGGAGCGTCGGAGATTATGGAGCGGTATGATATCGACGGCATCCATATGGACGATTACTTTTATCCCACAACAGACAAGAGCTTTGATGAGGGTGAATTCCTGGCAAGCGGATATGATGATATAGGCAAGTTCAGGCGCAACAATATAAATTTACTTGTAAAAGGGCTTTATGAGGCTGTCAAGGCTGCCGATAACAGCGCACAATACGGAATTTCACCCGCCGGAAACCTAAAATCACTGCTCGATTATTATTATGCGGATGTTTATTTATGGTGCTCGGTCGGCGGGTATATCGATTATATAATGCCGCAGCTTTATTATGGCTTCCTCAATAAGAGCTGTCCCTTTGACAAAACGCTTTCGGACTGGGCAGGCGTTGTAACAAACCCGAGCGTCAGCCTTATAATCGGGCTGACCGCCGGTAAACCGGTGCTTGCGACAACGGGCGAGATTGATGTATGGGCAGGAACCGACGAGGGTAAAAAAGAATGGATAAACAATAAGGATATTTTGAAAAGAAGTCTTACGGCAATATATAACGAAGAAAAAACGAACGGGTATTGCTTTTTCTGCTACCAGTATTTATATGATGTTATTACAGGAGAACCGAACGCCGCTTTTTCGCAGGAGAGGGACAATATCGGAGAACTTTTATATTATTATCATTGACAATACTTGGTATTTGTATTAAAATGGTAAAAAGACATATTTTAAAGGAAACGGCGGTTTTATAAATGCCCATACCAAAAAAAAGAGCTTTGTTATTGTCCCTTGCGCTCCTATTCGTTTTTATATTTTTTATAATACCATCTTGTGTTGAATCGGGCAGAGGTATACATATAAGCGATGTATCAGCATACATTGCAAGCAGGGATGAATCGACAAACAGCGTTATATCATCCGACCAAAGCGATACGGCAAGCAGCGACGAGAGTATTGCGGTAAGCAGTGAGCCTGACGAGAGCAGCCGCCCCGATGAAAGCAGCTTGCCCGACGAGAGTTGGGACCCGCCGATAAAGGATGATTATATGAGAGGTATATGGGTATCGCAATTCGATATGCAGTCGGTTTATTTGGACGAGGGAGTTCAACGCAGTAAGAGCATATATACCGCACTTGTAAAAACAATTGTGGAAAATATAAAAAACGACAGCTATAACACCGTCTTTTTGCAAATGCGTCCGTATGGGGACAGCTTTTATGAATCGGAGTATTATCCGCTATCCCGTTTTGTCGCAGGCAGCTACGGCGGCAGCATCAGTTATGACCCGATAGAAATATTTATAGCACAGGCAAACGCCGCGGGGCTGTCCGTTCACGGCTGGATAAATCCGCTGCGGCTGATGCTCAAGGAGGAAATTGCTTCCGTAGGTAATAATTTCCTTATAAAACAATGGTATAATGCCGGTAACGGCAAGGTTGTCGAAGTTAGCGGCAGGCTGTATTTAAACCCCGCCTATTCCGATGTCCGTGAGCTGATAACCGACGGAGCGGCGGAGATTATTAAAAAATACAATGTTGACGGTATACATATAGACGATTATTTTTACCCGACCTCAGCGGCATCCTTTGATTCTGCGGCATATGCCTCAAGCGGCTATACCTCGTTGGTTGCGTTCAGGGAAAACAATATTAGTCTGCTCGTGGGCGAGCTGTACAGCAAAACGCATAAAACAGACTCCGCCGCCATATTCGGAGTATCGCCCGCAGGCAACCTTGCAACCGTAAGGGTTAACCATTATGCGGATGTGGCAAAATGGTGCAGTCAGGACGGGTATCTGGATTATATACTTCCGCAGATTTATTTCGGCTTTCTGCACGGCTCCTGTCCTTTCGCCAAAACGGTGGACGATTGGGCGGCTATTGTAACCAATCCGAATGTAAAATACTATGTAGGGTTGAGCGGAGGCAATGCATTCGGCGCTTATGACGGAGCTGTCAGTACCTGGGCAGGCACCGAGGAGGGTAAATACGAATGGATAAACAACAAGGATGTCCTTAAGCGTTCGTTCGAATATATATTTAACAGCGGCAAGGTTGACGGCTATGTGTTCTTCTGCTATCAATACCTTTACAGCCCGACATCGGGAACGCCCGTCATTAACCTTGCGGAGGAGTATGCAAACTATATAGCCGTGGTAAAACAATATTAATATGTTCGTGGGTCTTACGGTGCGGGTATATGCCTGCACCGTATTTTTACATAAAAGGGATTATAATGCGTGTTTACCAAATCATTCCAATTGACAAACAATGTCTTAGCCGTTAAAATGGTAACATATAGAACCAAATAAATAAGAAACGGCGGTTGGTGTAAATGCTCTTGCCAAGTAAACGGATATTATGCTTTTTTTTGACAATTTTATTGGCATTTACGGCTTTTATCCCATCTGTCGTTACGGCGGAAGAGCCGGCAGTATTAACCATGCTCGGAGCGTCCATAAACCCCGATCTTTCGGCAATGCGGTTCGGAACAAGGTATGACGCGTCCTTATTGCCGAGCGGAGCGACTGTAGTTTCTCTCGGTATGTTGATTTATCCCGCTCATCTGCTCCGGGGAGAGCTTGCCTTTGGCTCGGACGGTACTCTTGAGGATGGCGTGGCGAATATAAGAGCAACGGGGATTGCAAATTATATTTTTGGGAAGAGCTTCGACGAATACGCATACATAGACTTTTATGTTGTTATAAACAATATTCCGCAAGGAGGATATAATACCGCTCTTTTGGCAAGAGGGTATATTGCATTTAATTACAACGGAATTACTCATTACCTGTATTCCGATATAATAAATCGTTCCTATCAGTATGTTTATGACATATGCTTTCCTAATCAAGAATACATGAGAGGGATGTGGGTGTCTCAGTTCGATATGTTTTCGGTATATCTGAGCGGAGGTGTTCAACGCAGCAAGAGCAGCTATACCTCGCTTGTGGAGACCATTGTTACCAACATAAAAAATGACAATTACAACACTGTGTTTTTACAAATGCGTCCGTATGGGGACAGCTTCTATGAATCGAATCATTATCCGTTATCCCGTTTTGTTGCGGGGAGTTACGGCGGAAGCATAAGCTATGACCCTATTGAAATATTCATTGAAAAGGCAAACGCCGCAGGGCTATCCATTCACGGCTGGATAAACCCGATGCGGTTGATGACAACGACAGAAATAGCGTCTGTAAGCAGCAATTACCTGATAAAGCAATGGTATAACGCAGGAAGCGACAGGGTTGTCGAGGTGAGCGGTCGGCTGTATCTTAACCCCGCATATGCGGATGTCCGTAAGCTGATTGCGGACGGAGCCGCCGAGATACTCACAAAATACAATGTAGACGGAATACATATAGACGATTACTTTTACCCAACAACCGCCGCTTCGTTTGACGCTGTGTCCTATGCCGCAAGCGGTATGCAGTCATTGTCCGCATTCAGGGAGAACAACCTCAACTTGCTTGTCAGCGGTCTATACGAAACGGTTCATGCAACCGATTCAACTGCCGTTTTCGGAGTTTCGCCCGCAGGCAACCTCTCGGCTCTTAAGTCGTCCTATTATGTGGATGTCGCAAAGTGGTGCGGTCAGGACGGATATTTGGATTATATTCTTCCGCAGCTCTATTTCGGATTTCTACACGCCGCCTGCCCGTTTGACAGGATGGTTAACGACTGGTCCGCCATTGTTACAAACCCGAATGTTAAGTATTATGTGGGGTTAAGCGGAGGCAGTGCGTTTGCCGCCTATAACGGAGAGATAAATGTATGGGCGGGTACGGAGGCGGGTAAATACGAGTGGATAAACAACAAGGATGTCCTAAAACGCTCCTTTGAATACATATTTGCGGACAACACGGTGGACGGATATGTTTTCTTCTGCTATCAATACCTTTACAACCCTATAACGGGAACCCATGTTATAAATCTTGCGGAGGAATACGGTAATTATATTGATTTAACTTTACAATAAAAGATATATAGTTTCCATAAAAAAGTTCACCGCAGGCGTTGCCTGCGGTGAAACCATTTATAAGCGTTTAAACAACCATTACACGGACAACGGCGGGGATAGCCATAATCTTTTCGATAACATCCGTTCCGACCTCGTCCTCCGTTTCATAAAGCGAAACGGCGTTTGTGCCCTTAGCGTGTGAGAGAAGGCTCTCAATATTAATATTCACGGCCGAGAGGGTGGTGGATACCTGTGCGAGCATATTAGGAATATTCTCATGCAGAACCACGACCCGATTTTTTGTTACACGGGGAAGTACAATTTCCGGATAGTTAACACTGTTTCGGATATTCCCGTTCTCAAGGTAATCAATCATCTGATGTGCCGCCATATATGCGCAGTTCTCCTCCGATTCGGGTGTGGAGGCTCCGAGATGCGGTATTGGGATTACACCTTCAACACCTAATAGCTCGTTACAGGGGAAATCGGTTACATAGGCGGAAACCTTACCGCTCCTAAGAGCCGCTATTATATCGGCATTGTTTACAAGGTCGCCTCTGGACAGGTTGATTATTCGCACTCCGTCCTTCATTCTTGCAATGCTCTCTGCGTTTATCATACCCTTGGTGGTGGAGCAGGAGGGTGCATGTATTGTAATATAATCGCTGCTGCCGTATATCTCGTCGTAATTCTCCGCTTTTGCAATCGCTCTCGACAGGGACCATGCGGCGTTAACCGTTATATACGGGTCGCAGCCCACAACCTCCATACCGAGGCTGTATGCGACATTGGCGACCATTCCTCCGATTGCGCCCAAGCCTATGACACCGAGCGTTTTTCCCTTCAGCTCAGGTCCGGCAAACTTTGATTTTCCCTTTTCGACCAGCTTCTCTACATCGGGCTGATCCTTAAGTCCTTGCGCCCAATTTATACCGCCGACAATGTTTCTGGAGGAAAGAAGCAGGGAAGCTATGGCAAGCTCCTTGACTCCGTTTGCGTTTGCTCCGGGAGTGTTGAACACAACAATACCCTTCTCGGAGCAGCGGTCGAGCGGAATATTGTTTACGCCCGCACCCGCTCTCGCAATCGCAAGCAGGTCGGAGCCGAACTCCATATCATGCATAACCGCCGAGCGGACAAGGATTCCACACGGGTTCTCTGCATTTTCGGATAAAAGATATTTACCTGTATCAAATACATCGGTGCCGATTTTATCTATTTTATTCAGCAATTTAATGTTTTTCATTTATTCTGCTCCTCGAATTTCTTCATAAACTCTACAAGTGCTCTAACACCTTCGACGGGCATTGCGTTATATATCGATGCACGCATTCCGCCCACCGAGCGGTGTCCGGCAAGGGTAACAAACCCTGCCTTTGCAGCCTCGGAGCAGAACCTTTTATCCAGGGCCTCATCTCCCGTAACAAAGCAGACATTCATTAACGAGCGGAACTCCTTTTGTGCGGTCGCCCTGAACAGGGACGAGCTGTCGAGATAATCGTAGAGTATTGATGCCTTCTCCGCATTTATCTTTTCCATCGCTTTAAGTCCGCCGAGGGCTAAAACCCACTCGAACACCAAGCCTGCAATATAAATCGAATAGCAGGGGGGCGTGTTGTACATTGAGTCGCTCTCCGCTTGCGTTTTATAGTCGAGCAAAACAGGTGTCTCGGGACGGGCGTTGCCGATTAGGTCCTCCCGTACAATGACGACGGTAAGTCCCGACGGACCCATATTCTTCTGCGCTCCCGCATAGATTAAAGCGAATTTTGATACATCAACCGGTTTGGATATTATACTTGAGGACATATCCGCTACCAGCGGAATATCGCCGGTCTCGGGAATATAATTATAAGCTGTTCCGAAAATGGTATTATTAAAGCAAATATGCACATAATCGGCGTCCGGTGAAAAGCTGTTTACGAACGGAATATAGCTGAAGTTTTTATCCTTCGAGCTTGCCAGCACCCTTACCTCACCGTATCTCGCCGCTTCCTCCGCGGCTTTTTTGGAGAACTGACCGGTAATTATATAATCCGCCTTTTTGTTTTTATTCATCAGGTTGAGAGGAACAGCGGAAAACTGTGTCGTTGCGCCGCCCTGTAAAAATAACACTTTATAATTATCGGGAATGCTCATAAGGCTGCGGAGGTTCTTTTCAGCCTTGGCTATTATCTCCTCGTATACAGGTGATCGGTGGCTCATCTCCATAACCGACATTCCGCTGCCGCCGTAATTTGTCATTTCGATAGCGGCCTTTTCAAGAACCGGTAGGGGCAGCATGGAGGGGCCTGCCGAAAAGTTATATACGCGATTCATTTTCATTCCTCATTTCCATTATTTATAATGTAATAAATAATACATCATATGTTTTGGCAAGTCAATACCTTTTTTGTATAAATCTGTTGACACTTCTCTCGTATTTTGTTACAATATGCATATTGTGGCGACATTAAAAGGTTATAAAATAAGGGGACAACAAACGGATGAAGAAAAGAATAAAATTCGGTATAATCGGCTGCGGAGTAATAGCGGATTTCCATGCCAACGCAATAATGGAGATACCTAACGAAGCGGAGCTGGTGGGAGTAACGGATGTTATATATGATGCGGCGGAGAAGTTCTCCAAAAGACATGGTATAAAGGCATTTGCCACGCTTGATGAAATGCTCTCATCAAAGGATATAGATGTAGTAAACATTTGCACTCCGAGCGGATACCATGCGGAGGTTGTAATAAAAGCAGCAAGGGCAAAAAAGCATATTATAGTAGAAAAACCGATGGCTATTACCAAGGAGCAGCTTGATTCTATCGAGCAAGCCTGCGAGGAGAACGGCATAATATTGTCCTCAATTTCACAGAACCGTTTCTCCAGAGGGGTCAGAATGACCAAAAAGGCTGTTGAGGACGGCATGCTCGGCAGAATAGTATGTGCCGATATATATATGAAGTATAACAGAACACAGGAATATTACGACAGCGGAAGCTGGAGGGGAACTAAACGCATCGACGGCGGCGGCGCACTGATGAACCAAGGTATACACGGTGTCGACCTTCTCCAATATATCGCAGGGCCGATAAAAAGCGTTTATGCCGTTTCAAAGACGCTTGTAAGAAAGATAGAAGTGGAGGACACACTGTCCGCTGTGGTGGATTTTGAGAGCGGTGCAACCGGTGTTATTCAGGCTACAACCTCGGTCTTTCCGGGTTACCCGAGAAGGCTTGAGATTAACGGAGATAAGGGTTCGATCGCTCTTGAGGAGACCTCTATTGTCCGTTGGGACATTGACAACAGCAAATACGAGGATATTGTTTTACAGCCTGCTATGTCCTCGTCGGCATCTACCCCAACCGCAATTTCCACGGATGGGCATACAAGACAGATATTGGATGTTATCAGAGCTATTAAAACAAAGACAAAGCCCCTTATAGATGTTAACGAGGGCAGAAAGTCGGTTGATATTATTTTGGCGATTTATAAGTCGGCGGAGGAAAAAAGAACGATTTTCCTTGTCGAATAAATGTACAAAAGGTTATTATAGGACAAATAACGGTTTTTTATTGCAATAATAAAAATTCTTCCAATTGTGATATAATATATTGACAATCTGTATAAAGTGGGATATAATCAAAACATTCATATAATAAAACAGGAGAAAAAAATGAATTTTACCTATGAGAAGTTCTTTAAGATATTAAAGGATAACCTCCTTTTGATACTTGCCGGCGGTGTTCTGTGCTTTGGTATAGCATTTGCGTATTCAAAGTTTTTAGTAGATCCGGTTTATTATTCGGAGTCAAATATTAAAATCCAATCTAACGTTCAAAACCCGTCGGCTACAGTAGGAGACATAAATGCGGCGAGGATGCTTGTTGACTCATACCTTGTAATTCTTGACTCGTATGATTTTTACGAAAAAGTACATCAGAGCTTGGATGCTGATATAAAGTCAAGATATAGCATATCACAAATAAAAAGCTGGACCTCTCTTTCGCCGAGAAACAACACAGAGATCATAAGAGTGTATTTTAAATGTCCGGATAGCAAATATGCAAAACCTGTAACGGAAAAAATTATCGAAAACATTAATTCGCACTTCGAGTATTTTACCGATTACGACACCAGTGTGTTAGTCATTGAGACGGCAAGGGATGCCAGGGTATCCGGCGACAGGACAAAGTTGTTTTCTATTGTTGGCTTTATAATCGGAATGGCAATAATCTTTGTAATAGCGGTAATACGAGAGGTGCTTGACATAAGAGTTAAGAGTGTAAAGGATATTGTGGAGAGATATGATATGCCTGTTCTCGGAGCGATACCGACCTTCAAGGGCAAAAAAATAAAAAAGGAGGAAGGTATAAATGTCTGAGGAACGCAGAACGAGCGGAAGAGTTGCTTTTGATTACACATACAGCAATTCGGAGCTTTTCGGAGTACAGGAAGCATATAAGGCAATAAGAACAAACATTATTCTTTCGGTAATAAAGGATGGCTGTAAAAAGATAGTTATCACCAGCCCGCTGCAGGCGGAGGGTAAATCCACCACCTCCGTAAACATTGCGATTTCTCTCGCACAGGCGTTTAACAAGGTGTTGTTTATCGACTGCGACCTTCGTCTTTCAAAGGTGCATAAGGCGCTGGGTATTGCGAGGGACCCGGGTGTTTCCAATATTTTAAGCGGACTGGCGTCTGTTGATGAATCCATACAGGCGACAAAGTTTGAGAATCTGTTTGTTTTGCCTGCCGGAATTACCGCCCCCAACCCTTCCGAGATGCTTGCAAGCTCAAAGATGCAGGAATTAATTATTAGTCTCGAGAAGAACTTCGATTATATTATAATGGATACCCCACCTATTAACATAGTTTCGGATGCACTGCCCTTGGCAAGGCTTGCGGACGGAGTTGCTATTGTTGTAAGAAGAAAGGTTACTACCCATACCGAGCTTGAGAAAACGATTAAATCCTTGCAATTTATAAACGCTAAAATACTCGGAATTATACTCAACGACGCGTTGGAGGAGACGGGAAAAAGGTATAAGGGCGGTAGATACGGAAAATACGGTAAGAATAAATACGGATATGGCTACGGTTACGGTCAGGGATATAATTATTCTTACTCTTCCTACAGCAGCAGTGCCAAGGACAGTAAGGATATGGAACAAGAAAAAAAGAAATAAAACTATAGAACGAGCAATTTGCACATATAATGATTGATAAAATTAGGCTCTATGTCAATAGTTGGGGTAAAGAAAACCTAAAATAAATCTACATGATCCGGAGTGGTGTTAAACTGC